>JBGTJW010000001.1:0-11295 GCA_041744955.1 Stenomitos sp.
CTGAAAAAATGCGCGGATTTTGACTATCGAGCGCTGCTGCTTGCTGGTAAACGGCTATCGCGTCCGGCAGCCTGCCAGCATCAACGAGTTTGCGTCCTTCTGCCAGCAGTTCTGTCACCCGATCGTCGTTTAACTTGTTGCGGGCTTGTGCTGCCACCCCTTGTGGTAGGCACAGCCCCAGGAGCAGCACCAGACTGATAAGGAGAGGGGTTCGCTGACGCACAATGATTTTTTCTGACATATCTGACATATGTATTTCTGACAGAGCATGGTTGCTTAGTTGGCAGACCAATCAGATTACAGGAAAGCTTTCTGACTGCAAAGCCCAGGCTGAGAAGTTGGTTGTTGTCGGGCGGCGATCGCCAAAGCATGGCATCCTGAACACCAGTCCACGATTCTATCAATATCTGAAGACATCGTACTTGAAGCTTGCTTGCTTCGGCGAGGGGAGAGCTGGAGCTAAAAGTAAAAGCGGCAACCGACGCAAGGAATATGCTCAGTTCTGCTTCCCCTCCGCTCACGCTGTTTTTCTGACCAAAGACAATACAGGCAGTGGTTGTGAAACGACACTGAGCGACGGATGTAGTCAATATCGACTCTACAACTGCAAGCCAACCAGAGAAAGATTGCTGCGTCCTGATTCTTGTTGCTGGTAGCATTTGCTGAAGAACGTCATGAGCCACGTGATGAGACAGCGGTTATGCAGGTGTAAATAATGAGTCAACGTGCATCGACTGATACAGCCCAAACTTTCTTAGTCATTGACGATCATGAGGCGATTTTAGAAGGCACCGTCCCTGCCCTCAAGCGCGCCTATCCTGCTGTGGAAATTTTTACAGCCCAGGATATTCAAATGGCTCAAACTCAGATTGGCTACTACCATCCCACCCTAATTTTGCTGGATTTAAGTGTGCCGCCTAAACCCTACGCACCTGCTAGTGCCGATGTGGGCATTGAGTTTCTGAAGCTGCTGATTGAAAGTAAACTGGCACCTAATCTTCTGGTTCTCAGTACCAACATCAAACCGTTGGTGCAGCTCAAACCGATGATCAACGCCTACGAAGGTGGGTTTGCGGCAATGGATAAGTCATCCCCTATTCGGGAAATGCTTCGACTGGTCGATTTTGCCCTGCGTGGTTCGATTTATTTGCCACCAGAGCTGCGTGCCCGATCGGAGTTCGACCGCAAATGGCTAGAGGTGCTTACACTGAAATTTCAGGAGGGGCTGACCGACAAAGCGATCGCCGATCGGATGCAGGTAAGCGATCGCACGGTTCGCAACTACTGGGTGAGGTTGCAAGATGCGCTGGGCATTTATGATGAACCCGACAAGGATCTGCGGATTCAAATTGCGATCGCGGCTCGTAAGCTTGGTTTATTAAGTTGAAGTGGTAGCTGTTGGGCGATACCCCTCCCTCCCCTTGAGTGTGAATGCCCTAAGCTCATGACCGCAGCGGTGAATCAGCCTTTCCTCCTTCAGGGTGTACTGTCTTCAGGGTGTACTGTGCAAGCTAGCTCCTGTCCGCTGACACACGTTATCAAAGCCTAGCCCCTCTTTGCTCACATGAAAATTAAAGTGAATCCTAGATTCTGGACGCAGATTGGTCAGCACATCAGGGTTTGGCGAGTGGGGCTACTGCCAGGATTGCTAGTGATTGGGCTGGTCGCAGGCGCTCGGATGACGGGTTCACTACAACTGTTGGAATGGACGGCGTTCGATCGTGCCCTGCGATCGCGTCCTTTAGAGACACCAGATTCGCGGGTGGTCATTGTTGGCATCAATGAAGAAGACATTCGCCGTGTGGGAAAGTATCCGATCCCCGATCGCGACTTGGCAGCGCTTCTCAACGCGATCCAACGCTATCAGCCAGCGGTCATTGGGCTTGACCTGTTTCGCGATATCACGACCGATCCCGATCGGGCTGAGTTGGCGCAGCTTTTGAGAACCAGCCCTAATTTAATTGGCATCGAAGCAGATGTGAGTTCAGTCGCTACGCTCAAAGTCAAACCGCCGCCAGAGTTGCCTCCCACACAGGTCGGGTTAGCTGATATTATTCTTGACCCGGATGGCAAACTGCGGCGCTGTCTACTGGCAAGCAAGGTGGATTCGGGCACTGTGAAGTATTCGTTGCCACTATTGTTGGCAGCGGGCTACCTCAAGACAAAAGGTATTGTTCTGCAACACGGCACCCGTGCCAGCGACCCGATTCGACTTGGAACAACGACTTTGCCACGCTTTCGTGCCTATACAGGCGGCTATGTGAGAGCCAACGCGGGCGGCAACCAACTATTGATCAACTTTCGCAGCCATCCAAACCCCTTTCCAGTGGTTTCCATGATGGATGTGCTGCAAGGCAGAGTCAAACCAGAGATCATGCGCGATCGTATCGTCCTGGTAGGCGTAACTGCCGCTCATAGCCTAAATGACACCATCATGACCGATGCACCGAAGGGCAGCTTGATCAGCGAGGCAACAGGCAATACCGACGAGTATCAGTTGCTCTACGGCATTGAAAATCATGCCCATGCGATTAGCCAACTCATTAGTGCCGTGCTCGATCAGCGTCCCCTGCTACACACCTGGTCAGAAGGCTGGGAATATGTCTGGATTTTGCTGTGGGGGTTGCTTGGCATTGCCCTCGGCTTGCTGCTGCAATCGCCCTGGAAAACGCTTTTGGGTCTAGCGATCGGCAGCACATCCCTGGTGGCGATCGCCTATGGCGGCATCCTCCTCAGTTGGTGGTTGCCTGTGGTGCCCTCGTTGCTGGCGCTGGGTGCAGCAGGGCTAACCACTGCGCTGTTTGACCGTGATTCTCGACTGTTGCTAGAGCAGCGAAGCCTGACGCTCCAGCGTACCTACGATGCGGTGCATAACGGTCCCCTGCAAACGCTGGCAGCCATGTTACGCAGTGTGGACGATCTGCCCACGGAAACCGTGCGATCGCAACTGCAAAATCTCAATCAAGAACTGCGGTCAGTGTACGAATCAATGCAACAGGCAGTCGTCACTGGCGATCAACGCTATGCCCAAACCCCCATTGATGCCTTGCTTTATCAGGTCTATGAAGACACTCTAAAGCGTGACTTGCCGGGGTTTAGCTCGATTCACACGTTCATCCCACCAGATTTTACCTTGCTCAAACACTGCACGCTGTCTACCGATCAAAAGCAAGCGCTCTGCCTTTTTTTGCAGGAAGCCTTGTGCAATGTTGGCAACCACGCGATCGCGGCAAGCCGTCTGGATGTTATCTGCTACCAGGAGAAAAATTGTTATACTTTGCAGGTGATTGATAACGGCAAGGATCTAGCGACGTTCGATCGCGCTGCGTCTGACACTGCTAGAGAAGGACGTGGCACCGCTCAGGCGAGAGAATTAGCGCGATCGCTTAGAGGTCGGTTTCAACGTCATCCGCATACACCCCACGGCATGGTGTGTGAACTGATATGGCGTAGCTCCCGCTCCTGGCAGTCTCACCTGTTTGAGTCAATGCAGTACCCACGTAAAAGGCTTTAATAGTCTTAAGAGTTTTTGAGTCCTAGCTTTTTTGGAGAGCCATGAATCACTTCACTTCAGTGCTTCTCAAGCAACAAATTGTCACTAAGTTACTGGTCGGTATGGTCGTGGGGCTGTGCTTTATGCCTGCGATCGTGCTGGCAGATGATGATAGAGCACCGTCAAGCGGCAGATCATCGGGCGGCAGAGGCTGTGGGAGCAGCACACTTCCTGCCGCCAATGTGCCTGCACTGATCCTGATCACACCCAATGGGCAATCAGGGCAAACGGTTTCAACGCGCCCGACTTTTGCCTGGTTTGTACGTGATGCTGCACCTGTGCCCTTGACGTTCAGGCTGTATGAGCAGGACGGCGATCGCTTTGTGCTGGTGCAAGCAATCAAGGACGATCGCCTGCGAAGCGCTCCTGGCATCATGGTGCTGTCGGCAAATGATGGGCTGCCTGAATTGACGGTGGGTAAGCGCTACCGCTGGCAGGTTGAACTCGTCTGCAACCCTAGCCGCCCTTCCAGCAACCTTTTTGCCGAAGCCGCGATCGAAGTAGTGCCGCTGCAAGCAGGTTTGAAGACCCAGTTGTCACGGTCTCGCGACCACCTCGATCGCGCCAAGCTCTATGCTCAGGCAAACCTCTGGTATGACGTACTAAAAACGGCGTTCACTCCACTCCGCAGCACCACACGGCTGCAAGCGCTGCGGCTCTCCATGTTGGATCAGGTAGGACTTGATCCCACTGAACGTCAACTGTTGAAAGCTAGCTCCATTCACCCAATCCAGCGCTAGAGTGTCAGCGATCGGCTATTAGCGATCAGCAATCAACAATCAGCGATCAGCTAGCCATCAAGCTTAGACCTGTTGAGGCATAGACTTTATGATCTCCAGGCAACAACGCTCTTGCCTTCACTGCTGAAGGCTGACCGCTGAAGGCTGACCGCTTTCCTAACACGCCACAACGATCGGATCAAAACCTTGAGCAACGCTTTACCAGACGAGAGACTACCAGACGAGTTCTGGCACGGGGTTGAGCAATTTAACCAGCAGGAGTTTTATGCTTGCCATGACACCCTTGAAGCACTGTGGATTGAGGCGACTGAGCCAGACAAGAAGTTCTACCAGGGTATTTTGCAAGTGGCGGTTGCGTTCTATCATCTAGGCAATCAAAACTGGCGTGGTGCCGTCATTTTGCTGGGCGAAGGCATCAATCGGCTGAGCGGTTATCAGCCAACTTACGGGACGATCGATGTAGAGCAATTTCTGATGCAGAGCGTTCACATTCTGACCACGCTTCAGCAGGCAGGTCCCGATCAAGTTATGGCTGTGATGCAGCAACTAGGGCTACCGCTGCCGGAGCCTGATCTGGCTAAGAAGCAAACCGAACGTAGTGCCAATGGCGATCATGCCAGTGCGGATCAGGTAGGCGCGATCGCCCAACCTGACGCTGATCCCCCGCTTCTTACCTTCCCCATCCTGCAAACAGCCGATCAACAGCAGTCGTAACGTGTTGCATTCAGCCAAGCCAGCGATCGATGAAACTTCTTGCACAGATGATCAGTCTTAGATCCTCTAGAGCGGCACTCAACCATGATTCTGTCTAGAAGAATTCGCTTCAGCCGAAGCAAGATTGGGTAGACTACGTAAAGCATCTGCAACTGCCGTAAGCGTCCGTTTTTAGCCACACTGCTGAGTTTTTTGCCTCATGACTTCTCCTCTTCGATCGCCGCGCAATCCGTTAAAACTGCTCAAGCTAGCGGCTGTCCTTCCGGCTGCATTGGCGACAGCCCTTGTCTTAGACAGTTTCGTGAATCTTTTTCTGGTTAGTCCGCCTGCCGGGGCACAAACAGGGGGAAACCAATCGCTAACACTGCGATCGGACGTGCAGGAAGCAAACTCAAGAACGGGAGTCATTACAGCGCGTGGCAATGTGCAGATCAACTACCCGGCACGACAAATTCAGGCAACCTCGGCTCAAGCGCTATACTACAGCCGCGAACGACGGATTGTGCTAAGCGGCAATGTTTACGTCTTGCAGCAGGGCAATAGTTTGAGAGGTGAAACAGTCACCTATTTGATTGACGAGGGTAAATTTTTGGCGCTGCCAGATGCGCCCAAGCAGGTCGAGTCCATTTACCTGGTTCCGAATGCGACCGCAGTACCTGTCCCGACTGCGAACCCTGCACCATTTGTCAACCAACCACAGTTTACGCCTGCTGTACCAGCACTGCCACCTACGCGAGATTTAGCGCCACCGCTCTCTAACCCCTAGTCTCTTACGTTTGCCCTAAGGCAGTGACCACTGATACACGGTAAAATCGTCGATAGCCTTGTGTTTTTTGCCCAGCACAGCCAGGAGTGGACGGTTGAAGATTGCGCTTGAGAATGTTCATAAAGCCTACGGTGCCCGGGTTGTAGTTAGCCGCGTCAGCCTTTCTGTTTCTCAAGGAGAGATTGTGGGGCTACTGGGTCCTAACGGTGCAGGCAAAACGACGACATTTTACATGGCGACAGGGCTAGAGAAGCCAAACCAGGGGCGAGTGTGGCTCAACGATACGGAAATTACTGCCTTGCCGTTGCATCGACGCGCACGGCTGGGCATTGGCTATCTGGCGCAAGAAGCCAGCATTTTTCGCTATTTGACCGTACAGGAAAATATTCTTCTTGTAATGGAGCAGTCTCAAGTCCCCCGGCAGGAATGGCAAGAGCGACTGAGCTATCTGCTGAAGGAGTTTCGGCTCGAAAAGGTTGCTGATACCAAAGGATCTCAAGTTTCTGGTGGAGAGCGGCGACGCACAGAACTCGCACGAGCGTTGGCGGCTGGACGCAGTGGTCCAAAGTTTTTGCTGCTGGATGAACCGTTCGCTGGCGTTGATCCGATCGCCGTTGCCGAAATTCAACAAATCGTAGCCGCCTTGCGCGATCGTCAGATTGGCATCCTCATTACCGACCACAACGTTCGGGAAACGCTGGCAATTACCGATCGCTCTTATATTATGCGAGACGGTCAAATTCTGGCTTCTGGTAGCTCAGAAGAACTCTACAGCAATCAACTTGTTCGGCAATACTATTTGGGTGATAGTTTTCAACCCTAAAAGCGTTAAGCAGTGGCCTGAGGAGTAAAAGGATGAAGGACGAAAGCTGAAGGCTAAGGTTCTAAGTGAGGGGCGTTTCTACTTGCTTTTTTCGTACCCTTCCACTCTCTCACCTTCCACCCCAGCCACCCAACTCCCCCACTCCCCACTCCCTATTCCCCGATCACCTATGGCTTCTCTCTCCACTGCAAAGCTGCCGCCCTTAAAACCGTTTGGTCGGTTCCCGTCGCTCTTCTCGGTGATGGATCGCTACATTGCTAGCGAACTCATCATGCCGTTTTTGTTTGGGGTTGGCGCGTTTTCCTCGATCGGGGTTGCGATCGGCGTGTTGTTTGATCTAGTGCGGCGGGTGACAGAAGCCGGGTTGCCTGTATCCATTGCAGCGCAGGTGTTTTTGCTCAAGCTGCCTTACTTTATTGGTCTGTCCTTTCCCATGTCGATGTTGCTGTCATGCTTGACGGTGTATGGTCGGCTTTCGAGCGATAGTGAGCTAGTGGCGCTCCGGAGTTGTGGAGTCAGTATTTATCGTCTAATTGCGCCTGCGATCGTGATGGGCTTGATTGTCACAGGCATTACGTTTGCTTTTAATGAAGCGATCGTCCCAGCCGCGAACCGACAAGCAACCGAAACGCTGGATACGGCACTAAATCGAAAAAAACCATCGTTCCAAGAGCAAAATATTTTCTACCAGGAGTATCGGGACGTTAGCCTGCCGGGTGGTGGTCGTGGAAGCGAGCTGTCTCGCATCTTTTACGCCAAGCAATTTGATGGACAGCGCATGAAGGGGCTAACTATTCTGGACTTCTCACAAGATGGACTGAATCAAATCGTCGCATCCGAATCTGCCCTCTGGAACACCGACCAGAAAACCTGGGATTTCTTCAACGGCACGATCTATATCGTCGCGGCGGATGGCTCTTACCGTAATATCATTCGCTTCGTCCAGCAGCAGATTCAGCTACCACGAACACCGCTCGATATCGCCCAGTCCTCGCTCGATCCTGGCGAGATGAACATTGCTCAAATCCGGGAGTATTTGAGCCTGGTAAACCAGACAGGCAACCAGAAGGAAATTCGCAAACTGACGCTGCGGATCGATCAAAAAATGGCGTTTCCGTTTGCCTGTCTGGTCTTCGGCTTAGTCGGTGCAACGTTAGGCACCCAGCCCCGTCGAGGCGTTGGTCGTGGCACTAGCTTCGGTATTAGCCTGGTGCTGATTGTGTCCTATTACCTCTTCATCAGCATTTGCGAAGCCCTCTACCAGTTTGATATTCTCTCCTCCTTCTTAGCTGGCTGGCTACCCACGCTCATTGGGCTAGTCTTTGGCGGTATTGTGCTAGTGCGGCTTAATCGGTAGGGAGAGAAGGCAAAAGGCAGAAGGCAGAAGGCAGAAGGCAGAAGGCAGAAGGCAGAAGGCAAAAGGTAAAAGAGGGGAAGTCAGGAGTCAGGAGTCAGGATGAACTCAAGACTCTCTAGCAACGCAGCGCGTACACGAAGTGGCTCCTTCGGAGCTAGCGGTACTCAAACTTCACTCCTCACTCCTCTCCCCTCACTCCTCCCCTCACTCCTCTCCTCACTCCTCTCCTCACTCCTCTCCTCTAAAAGTGTTGAATAATCGCCCTGGCAAATTCTGAACACTTTAGCGGTGGCTCTACGGGCGGTTCCATCATGCGGGCGAGGTCGTAGGTCACTTCGCGGTTGGCGATCGCTGCACTAAGACCTTTGGTAATCAGGTCTGCCGCTTCTTGCCAGCCCATATACTCAAGCATCATCACCCCAGACAGAAGCAGAGAACCGGGATTAACGCGATCGAGTCCGGCGTGTTTAGGAGCGGTGCCGTGGGTGGCTTCAAAGATGGCGCACTCGTCGCCGATGTTGGCTCCAGGTCCCATACCGAGTCCACCGACGATCGCTGCTGCCGCATCGGATAGATAATCGCCATTCAGGTTCATGGTTGCCAGAATGGAGTATTCATCGGGTCGCGTTTGAATTTGCTGAAAGATGCTGTCGGCAATGCGATCGTTCACCATAATTTTTTCCTTCCACTGCCCGTTGCCGTGCGTCTCCCAGATAGCTTCCAGAACGTCTTTCACCTCGGCACAGATTTTTTCCTGCTTATCAGCCGTCAGCGCGTTATAGCCTGGATCGATCTGACGAGCGTTTTCTTCGAGCGTGATGTCTGGTTGGCGCTCTTTGTTACCTAAAATCCAGGATTCGCGCTCGGTGACACATTCAGCACGAAACTCAGAGGTCACTAGCTCGTAACCCCAGTCACGAAACGCGCCTTCGGTGTATTTCATGATGTTGCCCTTGTGGACAAGCGTGACCATTTGCTTTGCTTTGGGCAGGCGCAGGGCGTGTTTCATGGCGCGGCGCACCAAACGCTGAGACCCTTTTTTGCTGATGGGCTTAATGCCGATGCCTGCATCCAAAGGGATTTGTTTCTTACCGTGTTCGGGGGTGCCGGGAATCAGGTCTTCGTTAAGGAGTTTGATCAGGCGATCGGCAGTCTCGCTCCCTTGTTTCCATTCAATGCCCAGGTAGATATCTTCAGTATTTTCACGGTAAATAATGACATCCAGCTTTTCGGGCGTGCGATGGGGTGACGGTGTACCCGCATAGTATTTGCAGGGACGCACACAGGCATACAGGTCAAATATCTGGCGCAGCGCTACGTTGAGCGATCGAATGCCGCCACCGATCGGTGTAGTCAACGGTCCTTTAATCGCCACACCATACTCTTTAATGGCAGCCAGCGAATCCTCTGGTAGGTACTGATACGTGCCGTAGGTATCACACGCTTCATCACCCACGAAGATCTTGAACCAACTAATTTGGCGCTTGCCACCATAGGCTTTTTCTACGGCTGCATCAAAAACGAGCTGGGACGCGGGCCAGAGGTCAATGCCCGTGCCATCCCCACGAATGTAGGGAATGATGGGATTATCAGGAACGCTGGGTTCACCGTTTTGGAACGTAATTTTGGCACCCGTAGTAGGGGGTGAAATCTTTTCATAGGTCATTTACAGTCACTCCTGGATTTATGTAGCGGCGCACCATCGCAAACAAGCAGCGGCTGAATGGCATTAACCAGACAACGTGCATTAACAGCATCGTTTAGCTGCACTGCTGTGGTTAGAATAGCCCAATGGCTGGGCAGGTTTGTAGTCCATCTGACTGCGCTGGAGCGATCGCCTGCCCTACGCAAACTGACTGCACCGAATTTGACCTGAGGGCTTGTCGAATAGCCATATCACGAATCTACCCCTTTTCGTTACCTTTGCGAGGAGAGACGGTTACAGCGAAGGGAACGGCACAAAGTGCTTTTATACGTCCAGATACTTCAAAAATAAGCGTCGAGTTGGTTCAGGGTAATGGCAGTCTAGCGGTTCACGATCGAGCACCAAAACCAGGGTGTGATCGATTCTGCATGATTGCTTGAAGCTTGTGTTCCAGGTTAAACGCTCTAAAAATTTTTTATTTTTATGAGTTCTAAACCCTACATTTGCTTTATTCAAACTCTTTGGGAACCCTAAGATAGGAACAAGGTAATAGCTGAACTTTATCAGCAACTCAGCCTGCTTAACCCAAAGAAGTCGTTTAATGACAGCAACGGTGAAATGCTGCCCACATCGATGGGCAAACGGCTCAGCAGCCTTAGGGGCGTTAGCTGACTTGAGAGTGAGCTGACTCAAAAAG
This sequence comes from Stenomitos sp., assembly GCA_041744955.1. Classification (GTDB taxonomy): domain Bacteria; phylum Cyanobacteriota; class Cyanobacteriia; order Leptolyngbyales; family Leptolyngbyaceae; genus Stenomitos. The sequence continues at coordinate 10,296 of JBGTJW010000001.1, forward strand.
AAGTACGTCTCACCGAGCCGCTCATTCCACTTGCTCTAAAACAATTGCTGCTTCTACCTGAAACGGTCTTTTGACCAGCTTTCAAGGCATCTCATACTGTGCTTAAACTGGACGATGTGCGTGGATAAAGCTCAAGCGGTTTTGTGTCTGTACCTCGTACTGCTGTGTAGGAATCTCGATGAAAAAAATTTTAGTAGTTGACGATGATGCAACGCTGCGGATGGCGTTAACGCGCTATTTAGAAAAACGGGGCTATCAGACGCAAGATGTCGCATCTGGCACTGAAGCACTCTTGGTCTTTGAGCAAGATCCGCCGGATCTGGTAGTCTCAGATGTCATGATGCCTGAAATGGATGGGTTTGAATTTTGCCGCCGCTTGCGATCGACCCGTTCTGGGCAACTCGTACCCTTCATTTTTCTCTCTAGCAAAGGAGAAGTAGAAGATCGGGTACAGGGGCATTCGATCGGTGCGGATGATTACTTGATTAAACCCTTTGAACCGAGAGAGCTATTAGCAAAGATCGAGTCGCAGTTAGAACGATCGCGTCGTATCCATAGCGAAATTGTGCTGATGATGCAGCGCGAAGCTAGTAATTACAGTCAAGATGGACACGGGACACCAACGCCCCAGCCCTTGCCGTTGACCCCTGCCGAAGAAAAGGTGTTTTGGGAGGTAATTCAAGGATTCACCAATAAACAGATTGGCGATCATCTCTTTGTTAGCCCTCGAACGGTGCAAACTCACCTCAGCAATATTCTGAGCAAGTTGCAGCTAGAAAACCGCTCTCAGTTGGTTCGCTTTGCCTTTGAACGGGGCTACAAGCTGCCAACTGAGAGCTTATTGCGAGACGACGGCTAGCGGTAAACTTAAAAAAAGGCTAAAGGCTAAAAGCTAAAGACTAAAAGTTAAAGACTAAAACATCTCTGCCATCTTTGTTTATCTTCCCCTATGGTTTCTGGTCTTTATACATTAGATGCACTGAAACAGGCGATCGCGGCT
>JBGTJW010000002.1:0-5500 GCA_041744955.1 Stenomitos sp.
AACGTGCCTTTGGCAATCTCTCGATGATTGGGAACCGTCACTTGAGCAGCAGGATCATCGCGCACTAAAGTGATATGGCTGCCGCGTTGTCGATGCACAACAAACCCAAGCTTTTCTAGTGCCTTGATGCAATCTGTCCCCGAAACAACGGGCAACTTGCTCATACATTAACGACTTCGATGTTGTCTTCGGGTACTGGCTTGCCCCTCTCTTGCAACACTTCAATGTGTAGATCAATTGCCTCTTTAATATTGGCTAAGGCTTCCTCGCGAGTTTTTCCCTGACTCACACATCCCGGCAGGCTTGGCACTTCGACCACAAAGTAGCCATCTTCATCCTGAAACAGCAACACTTTACGAACATTCAAATTTCGATGCGCGACAATCATGGCTTTTCCCTCTTAGATTAACGATCGTACTCTTCAAAATTTTCTTCCATCAATCTGGAGCGATCGCTCCTCTATCACTACCCTAATCATCCTGGATGTTGCCATACTCCGGGTTGAGCGCAATGGCTTTGTTAAAGCTCTCAGTTGCCTCGTCCTCGCGCCCTAAAGCCTTCAGTACAATGCCTCGACCGTACCAAGCTTGGGCATAGTCCAGCTTAATTGCCACCGCCCGGTCATAGCTGATGATTGCGTCCTCAAAGCGCCCCAAGTTTTTTAGCGCAATGCCCCGGTTGTACCAGGCTGCTTCCTTGTCCGGGTTGACGGCAAGGGTGTGGTCATAGCTGATGATTGCGTCCTCAAAGCGCCCCAAGTTTTTCAGCGCAATGCCCCGGTTGTACCAGGCTGCTTCCTTGTCTGGGTTGACGGCAAGGGCGTGGTCATAGCTGATGATTGCGTCCTCAAAGCGCCCCAAGTTTTTCAGCGCAATGCCTCGACTGCACCAGGCTGCTTCCTTGCCTGGGTTGATTGCAACTGCCCGGTCAAAATTGTTGATTGCTTCCTCGTAGCGCCCCAAGTTTTTCAGCGCAATGCCTCGACTGTACCAAGCCTGGTGCTTATCCGGGCTGATGATAAGGGCATGGTCATAGCTGGTGATTGCATCCTCAAAGCGCTCCAGCTTTCTCAGTGCAATGCCATAGTTATACCAGGCTTCATAAAAGTCTGGATTGATTGCCACTGCCTGCTCAAAGCTAGAGATCGCGTCCTCGTCGCGCTCTAGTTTCCTCAGTGCAATGCCATAGTTATACCAGGCTTCATGAAAGTCTGGGTTAATTACCACTGCCCGCTCAAAGCTGGTGGTTGCCTCTACATAATGCCCTAAGTTGCACAGCGCACCGCCTCGGTTGTTCCAGGCTGTGTCGTCATTCGGGCTGATGGCGAGTGCCTTGTCGTAGCTAGCAATCGCCTCGTCGTAGCGCCCTAGGTCGTCCAGTGCATCGCCCCGGTTTTTCCAGACTTCGTGCTTGTCCGGGTTGATAGCGAGTGCTTTATCGTAGCTAGCGATGGCATCCGCATATTGCTGTCCGCTTTCAAACAGTAGCCCTTGCTGGCAGAGCAAATTAGCTTGTGTTTTAGGGGTCTCAGCTAATAACTGATAGCGTTCAAGGTGGTCAAGGTGGTCTCGAAGCGTGAGTAGCTTCCCTATACGGGCTTCGGAGGTTAGCTCTGTATATTCGCTCCAGTCGTCTGAGAGCAGTGCTGCCGATTCCTCTTGGAAATCACTTTCTTCAGGCGGAAACGGAAACAACCCAGAGCGCCAATCAAAGAAATCGGGTGCCCGTTGGATGAAATACTTAATGACAAAGGGAGGCACCAGGAAGACAAAAGAGCAGTCAAAGTGGTCTCTAAAGCGCTCTCGCTGCTGGTTGAGATGGCTGAGAATCGGTGGTACACCCTTCCAACTTACGGTGTAGATTAGCTCCGGGTCGCCCCATCCGCTCAAGCGTTTAGTGTCCTCGTAGGCGAGTACGGAGGCTTCAAGATTGGTGATAAAGAGAATGTCAAACGGCTGTTGCTGCCAGAGTGTCTCTACGCGGTCATAGAGTGTTGTGCTGTCGCGATCGAGCCGTAGCCCCTGCATAGTCTTCTGCGGCAGATCGTCTTTGAGCTTGGCAATAATATCCGTCGCCTGGGCGGGTGTACACTGCACAAAAAACAAGCCAAAGCCTCGCTTCCGCCGCAGACTGCGCGCCAGATATTGATAGACCTCTTCCGAAGTCTCCGGCGGCAATGGTAGATCGGCATCGAATGGCTTAGCTGTCATACCTTTAGTTTATATGGCTGATCTTTTATGGCGGAGTTAAACTACTGAGGCTTTGCACGGCAGCTTTGAACTGTGGAATATTCTCAATCAACGGGTGGACATCGTACCAGGTCAGCTTTTCCCCCTGCTCATCCAGATAGCTATACTCCAGCAGGCACAGGTTAAACAACAAACTCCGGTGCGCCATGTCGTGCTGAATCTGTTTGTCGCGTGAGACGGCTGCCAGTAGATCCCACTGATGCTCTTCCACGGCGCGTCGATAGCTATCGCGCTCTTCGGTGATGGCTCGCTGCACCGCCTTTGCTGAAATGGGCAAGGTATCCGTACGGTTCACCGCTTCCTGAGCCAGCCGCAGCAGTCCCCGCACATGCCCACCGCTCATCAAGCAAAGCCGCTCCAACGCTGCCGCTGATTCAAAAATCTCCGTTTCCAGGTCTAAGTCGGCAGCAAAGGGCTTGATGCGCTGAGCCAGAATCTCTCTAACTGCTGCAACTCCGGGGGCGTGAATCTCCCCATCGGGCGATCGCACCATAATCATTGGCAAAATCTTGGAATCGTTGTAGTTCTGATTTAAGTCATTCGCCCACTTCGAGAACAGGATCGCAAAGGGAATGGTGTAGATGATGTGGCAGTCCAGCGCTTTCAATTGCTCACTGCGATCGATAAAAATCTCCTCATGATTGCTCCGTCCGCTCCGCTCATCGTAAATGGGCGCAATCCGATCCAGGTTATCGACAATTAGCACCAGCTTGGTCTTACCATCTGGCAACTTCGTCTTGGCATCCTGAATGAACTCGTTCAACGCCTTGATCAGCGTGGGCGTATGGGGATTAATCTTTTCGCGAATGCGCGATCGTAGCGTTGGTTCAGTCCGCAGGTTTGCGGTGAGTTTCGCAAACTGGTTGACTGCCACCTCGGCATCAAGACCGTCCAGCGTCACTTTCGTCTGTGCCAGATCCTTCAGGTCTTCCCACCGCTCTTTCAGCCAGTCTTGCAACGGTTTAGTGTTTGCCGTCTTCTTCAGTTCCGTCAGTAAGTGCGACGTACACGCCAGCAGGATATCGGTATATTCAATGTCGCCGCTGTTAACATCTTCCTCTGATCGCCGAGAAGTAAACGACGAAGCACCCTTCCGTCTCCAGGCTACCTTTTAGCCGCAGCAGTTCGGTCGATTTGCCCGCACCCCGGTGCCCTGAGTAGAGTTGATAGGTCGTCTGCCGCGATTTGCGAATGCGGTTGCCCAGATCATCGAGAATATCCCCATCCCCTCGTACGGCATCACAATCCACATACGCCGGATCGCTGGCTTCTAGAGGTTTATACGGTTCTAGCGCATTAAAAATGTCATCCAAGACAGCGGAATTTGCAGCCATAGAATTAAGCGCTTTAATGATTGCTGTACTCTCTCAAGTCCCCTCAATTAAACTCTACATTCGCTGAAATTCATCGGTCGTCGTTCAAATTTAACCGTTGTCTCTTCCCAAGAAGTACCTTCATGCGACTGTCGTTACAACCAGCACCCTACACAGGCTGAAGCTGTTTGATGTAGTCCTGAGCTTTTTGATAGAAGACCGTGTTTCCTTCCTGCTTAAAGAGAGCGGCAGCCTGTTGAAAGTCTACGATCGCCCCTGCCCGATCGCCGGTATTGGCGCGAAGCAAGGCACGGCTGTAGCGCACGGCAGCATTGTTTGGCTTGAGTGCAATGACCTGCGTATAGTCAGCGAGTGCCGCACGCACGTTGCCCGTCCTGGCATAGACCGTGCCCCGGTTGTAGTATGCCGTTGCATAGTCTAGCTTGAGCCGAATTGCCTGATCAAAATCCGCGATCGCCCCGTCTAAGTCACCATTTTGCATTCTACTAATGCCACGTTGATTAAACTCCTTCGCTGTTTTGGGATCGATGAAAACGGCTGACGGTGGCAGTTGAGGGCTAGCCGATGCTTGCCCAGAACGGTCATCAACAGCATAGGCGGAGGGCACCGCCACAAGCAGCAGCACGAGCGCGATCGTGGCTTTGCTAAACGGTTGGCTGCTGCGTGGGTAGAGAGTGGACAGTTGAAGGCGTAGGGCTGGCAGTCTTAAACGCATGGCTAATTTGCAGGGATTCATCCTTGAAGATCGTCGGTTTACAGCTATCTTAGACAGGTATTTAGCAAATAAAGTTGACCTAACGAAGCTGAAGCAGAGCGTGGAGTAAGCACATGACCGTATTACTAGCTGGCGATATTGGCGGGACAAAAACAATTCTGCGCTTGGTCGAGGCAAAGCCATCAGAAGTGGGGATAACGCTCAAACCGCTGCACGAGCAACGCTATCCTAGCGCCAGCTTTCCCGATCTGGTGCCAATGGTGCGACAGTTTTTGGCAGAGGCAGCGCAGGTGTCAAGCCTCCCCACGGCACCACAAAAGGCGTGTTTTGCGATCGCGGGTCCTGTGGTGGATAACACCTCTCAGCTCACTAATCTATGCTGGACGCTTTCAGCACAGCGCTTGAGCCAGGAGTTAGACATTCCTCACACATCCCTCATTAACGATTTCGCAGCCGTTGGCTATGGCGTTCTGGGCTTAGACCGTGACGAGTTACTGACCTTGCAAGCAGGTAAACCCAACCCGCAAGCGCCGATCGGCGTAATTGGAGCAGGAACGGGTCTGGGGCAGGGCTTTTTAATCCATCAGGATGGCGACTATCGCGTTTATGGCACCGAGGGCGGACATTCTGACTTTGCACCGCGATCGGAAATGGAATTTCAGCTTTCGCGCTACCTGCTCGAAAAACATCACATCCAGCGCATCTCAGTCGAGCGTGTGGTTTCGGGACAGGGCATCGTCTCTATCTATCAGTTTTTGCGCGATCGCCAGGTAGCAGCAGAATCGCCAGAAGTAGGCGCGATCGTCCAAACCTGGGAACGCGAAATTGGGCGTGAGAAAAGCGTTGACCCTGCCGCCGCGATCGCTCAGGCTGCCTTAGAAAAGCGCGATCGGCTCTCAGAGCAAACCATGCAACTCTTTGTGGATGCCTATGGTGCTGAAGCGGGCAATCTGGCACTCAAACTGCTGCCCTATGGCGGGCTTTATATTGCGGGTGGCATTGCGCCCAAGATTTTGCCGCTCATCCAAGAAAGCAACTTTCTTAGCTCTCTCATTGATAAGGGACGAATGCTGCCCTTGCTAGAAATGGTGCCTGTTCATGTGGTGCTGAATCCCCAGGTCGGACTGCTAGGAGCCGCTCTCTATGCCTCGAAGCTTTGAGGATGGGGTCAGCGGTCAGGCATCAGCGGTCAGCTTTAATAG
>JBGTJW010000003.1:0-15140 GCA_041744955.1 Stenomitos sp.
GTCAATGCCGTCCTCAACCTGTACCCCAAGCTGCTGCAATTCGTCAGAGGCAGTGCGACAGACCGCAAGCACAGTCTCTCCCCGTGCTTGTAGTTGGCGGCAGTATGCATAACCAATGCCCCGATTTGCACCCGTCACCAAATAAGTTGCCATCAGAACGTTACCTTCTGCTAAAGAGGAATGAATGGAGCGCCGCTAGCTCTCCTGAAGTTTAAAGGCACTTGCTGTCTCAGTGTATGGTTGAAGCGAAGGAAACTAGGCAGCGTCATTAAACTAGCTGCAAACTCACTGAGACTCCATGACCGATCGCGCATTACCGTCCGGCTGCGACCCAACGCCAGCCCAACGGCTGAAGCATTTACAGCGGGCAAATCAGCTTGCAATCCGTGCCCGTGACTTTGGACATCATCCGTTTGGCGCACTGCTGGTAGCACCCGATCGCGAAACAGTGCTGCTAGAGCAAGGCAATGTCGATACGGTCAATCATGCAGAAGCAGTGCTCATCCGTACCGCGTGGCTCAATTTTTCGGCAGACTATCTGTGGAGCTGCACGCTTTATACAACGGCTGAACCGTGCGCGATGTGTGCTGGCACGCAATATTGGGCAAACATCGGTCGCCTGGTGTATGGCATTGCCGAAACGCGCTTGTTAGCGCTGACAGGCAACCACAAGCAAAACCCAACGTTGAATCTGCCCTGCCGCGCGGTCTTCGATCGGGGTCAAAAAGCAATCAAGGTTTGGGGTCCTGTCCCAGAGGTAGAGGAGGCGATCGTCAGCGTCCACCGTGACTTTTGGCATCAACGCTAACGTGCGATCGCAGAGAGTACTTGCTCTATCCTTTCAGATAGCGATCGCACCACTCCACCATTTCCCAAAGTACGTGCCCGACGGCTTCGCGAGACTGGTAGCCGTGGTCTTCTAGCGGCAGCATAACCTGGCGCACGGTTGCACCCAGCCCTTTCAGCGCGTCATAAAACCGTTCTGTTTGCAGGGGATAGGTGCCCGCATTGCTATCCTCAGCACCATGAATCAGCAACAGGGGTGCCGTAATTTTGCCAACGTGCGTGAACGGCGATAGGTGCATATAGGTGTCGGCGGCATCCCAAAAATGACGTTGTTCGCCCTGAAAGCCAAAGGGTGTCAAGGTACGGTTGTAGGCCCCGCTCCGAGCGATGCCAGCACGAAAGAAGTTGCTGTGTGCCAGCACGTTGGCAGTGGTAAACGCACCATAGGAGTGTCCACCGATCGCCAGTCGATCGCGGTCTGCCACACCCCGATCGACCACATAGGCGATCGCCGCTTCAATGCCTGCCAAAAGCTGCTCAACATAGGTATCGTTTGGTTCCGCCTCACCTTCACCAATAATCGGCAGGCTGGGACTACTCAAAACCGCATAGCCTTGCGTCAGCAAAAATAAGACGGAGGTGCCGTGTGGACGGCTAAAGGTATGTTCAGCCGTTGTCACCTGCCCTGCTAACTCTCGATCTTTGAATTCTTCAGGATAAATCCAGAAGATCGTGGGCAAGGCTCCATCCCGCGCTGGATCGTAACCTGCGGGTAGATAGAGTTTGGCAGACAACTGCACGCCATCTGGCCGCTGATACCGCACCACTTCTTTTTGCACGCCTGCAAACTGCGGCGCGCGATCGGGTTCATGCGTCAGTTGCAATGACTGCCCGTTCGATCGCGTGTGTAAGAAAAAGTTGGGCGGTTCTGTTTGAGATTGCCGCCGAGTGAGAAACGCTTGCGCCTCCTGATCCAGTAATTGCACCACCGCTTCAAAGTACGGGGGTTGGCATTGCCACAAGCGTTCGATCGCTCCTGTTTCCAGGTTCAGGCGATCGAGAAACGGATAAACGCCTGCGGGTGATGCACCGCGACCGCTGAAATAAAGGCTGCTGCCATCGGCTGAAAACTGCAAGACGTGCCACCCAAACGCGCCTGGCACGGTGAGGGGTGTACCCGGATCGCTGTACTGGTCTTCGTCACTGCGCTCGATCAAGAGTTGCGGCGGACTCTCTGGCTGGGAGGGCTTCAGCCGCCAAAGTCTGATCTGCCGAGTATTGTGCCATCGTTCCCAGACCAGCGCTACATCGTCTTGCCCCCAGCGCACCCGCCGAAACCGATACTGCGATCGCCAGAGTTCCCTTGGTGGGTCAGTAAAAGGTGCGTTTAGCTCCCAGAGAACATCCCGCTCAGGCACCTCCCTGTCTGGATCACCACCATCCAGTGCTTCTACCCAGTAGAGCGTCGAGGGACGATCGCACCGCCAATTGACCCGTCGTCGTCCTTCAATAACCGCATCAAATTGGGTCGAGAGGCTGTCTGCTAAGGGCAGATCTGCTACATTATACACATCCTGCCCGACTGCATCTAACACCTGAACCCGCAAAGGAAAGTGCGAACTGGGTAGCTGATAGGAAAACGGACGCTGCAACGTTTTCAGCAGAATGTAGTTGCCATCCGGTGATGGCATGGCTTCATCTAGCAGGCACGGCTCAAGCAACCGCCCGTGCGTTCCGTCTAGCCGCACTCGCTCTAAGGTGGAAGTGACATAGTACTCAAAAAGCGCCTCGTCATGAGGGTTTTGCAGTAGATTGGTGTAGGTACGGCTGGCAGTTTTACGCCCCAAATTCTCTTGAATAATGGGTCCTGTCGGCACAGCAGATTTTACCGGAGGGGCACCGCGATCGGCTGGGATAAACTTGCACAGCAGCGCTTCATTGGACAGCCAGCGATAGGGGGTGCCATAGGTTGCATTGAGTACGGGAGCAGTCAGCCGACGCGGCAGACTATCCGCCAGCGCCAGCACCCATAGCTCTAACCCATTGGCTTGCGTCAGCACAAACGCTAACTGCTGACCATTGGGCGACCAGCGGAGATAACTGATACGAGGGTCGTCGGGTAGGGCGATCGTGTTGCTAACACCTGACCGCACTGCTTTCAGCCGCATCCCCCGATAAGTACGGTGACGCGCTGGGGCACTGGTTTTGGGGTTAAGACGAAACCCAGCCACCGCGACTACAGGTTCTGCCAGTTCAGCGATCGTCGGTAGCGACGGTTGGGCAAGCTCGACCAACCATTGTTTGTCGGGTGAGATGAGAATATCTGGCGTTGATGGCGCATCCAGAATTTGGCTGATTGGCTCTGGTGGCGAAGCCCATTGTGGCACTGACTGAGGCGGCAAACACTGCGGTGATCGTGCTTCGGTGGGTAAGCCGACCCTTGCCTCTTGTAGTCTTTCCAGAGCGGGTTGACCCGCCAAAGGAGATTTATTGCCATCAGGCTCGGCATTCGGAGAAGCAACCATAAAATGTTCAGCCATAGTCGGCGGCAAATACGCCTATCCTAGCGGCACTTGCTGGTAGTGCCACTCCAAAGCGGTTTGCAGCTTGCATCTTATATTGAGGATTGAGCGTTCAGCAAAAAGCGGATGGCTGATAGCTGAACGCTTATGCACTCTATAGCCCCAGCAAATCATCCAATTCACTCAAGGCTTCGCAGCGCGCGGGTGGTGTGCGATCGGGCATCATGGTGAAAGCAGTCGTTGCAGACATTCCGTCCTGGGTTGCCCACTGCGGTGTGCGTCCGGTGCCATCCAGATACTCATCCGCATACTTACGAAAGACCGCTTCTACAGCAGCACGAGCATTCTTCAAGCCCCACTCCGAGGCAATGAGGCTGGCTTTTTCCAGCACATCCTGGCTCAGTCTTACTTTGTTGTCATACATAGCTGCGCTCCATTCACAACAGGAAATAAACCACGCACATTCGCGAATTGTGGGTCGGTCATCACTGCAAAGAGCCTGCGCCCTGCCAACCGTTCCGAAATCAGGTGAGAACTGCCACCCGTGACGAGAAAGCGTGTAACCCGTGCCATGTACGGGGTGTACTGAGCCTTGATGGTCTGAAAAATGCCCTTAAACCAGGAGTCAAGGTGTTCTTCCAACCAGGGTTGCCAGGTTAGCTCGGTATCGGCGTAGATGTGCCCTGTACGAAAGCCATCCATAATCAGGCTGGGGTCGGCAGTCGTGCCAAGCGCATTGGTAAGGCGACGATCGAAGCTGATGGACGTGGCTAACTCATAGGCACCACCGCGATCCATCACGTTCTCATCAATCACATCGCCCTCAGCATCCACCAGGCGCGTCAGCCAGGTGCCACCACCAATGTCCACGACGATCGTGTAGCCAGTATCAGGAATCAAACCTAAGCGCTGGGCGTAATGGTAAGCACCCATGCCTTCTCGCTCGACTTCCACGCGCTCAACGAGTACCCGATACTCCAGCCCATTACGCTTGAACTCATGCATACCTAGCAACTGTTGCCGAATCGCATCTTCGTTTTTAGCGGGTTCCGGAGTCGAGGCGTGAATGTCGATCGCAAATTCGGTATTGCCTTCCCAGGGTTCCATACAGGCATAAAGATGCAGCCGTGAAAGTTCGACTTTATTCTCAATGACCGTCTGCTGCTGGCGGCGATATTTGTACGCCTGTGCGCCAAAGTGATACCGAGTGCCGTCGGGTAGCTCAATCAACGGCGATGCTTCGGTGTAGCGTACGGCATCCCGACCTTGAGGAAGCTGAAACCGAACGGAACGAATGGCTTTTGGATGCGCTTCCCCATCCCAAAATTTGAGGTCATAGTTGCCAGCATCCAGGGCAAGGATGCGGGTTTCAGTGGTCGCAGCGATGGGCTTTCTAACTTTTGTTTGTCGAGTGGCGGATGTCATGGGTTCCTCTCTATACTGAATCCGTAGCGGTGAGTCACGGTTTGTTCTCGTTTGTCCCCATTGGTATACTTGTACTATACGGCAAGCGAAAGTGAATAGCAACCCCTGACACGATCGCAATTTTTAGTTGCTCAAGCTAGTAACGTGGGAAGGGTTTGACGATCGTTGTTAGTTCCTCTCCGTCCCCTGCTGCCGTCAATGCCCAACGACTGAGTGTCTGTGAGCGCAAAACCGCTTTGCCTCCACAACCGTCCGGCTCAAAAGATTTGGCGTTAATCAGGTAGGGTAGAGTAAAGCAAAAGGACTGAGTAGGAGCCGTTTTCGTGGAGTCCCGTTATAATCCCGCTTCAATTGAGCAACAGTGGCAGCAAACCTGGGCAGAGCAGGGGGTAGACCTGACACCAGAAGACAGCAACAAGCCAAAGTATTACGCGCTGTCGATGTTTCCCTATCCGTCCGGTAGCCTGCACATGGGGCACGTTCGCAACTACACGATTACGGATGTACTGGCGCGGGTGCGACGGATGCAGGGTTATCGAGTGCTGCACCCAATGGGGTGGGATGCGTTTGGGCTACCCGCAGAGAACGCAGCGATCGATCGGGGCATCCATCCTGCTAAATGGACGGAGCAAAACATCGCCCAGATGCGAACCGAGCTGAAGCGTCTGGGGCTGTCGTACGACTGGAACCGCGAGGTTGCCACCTGTTCGCCTGCGTATTACAAATGGACGCAGTGGATCTTTCTGCAATTCTTTCAGGCGGGTTTGGCATACCAGAAAGAGTCAGCGGTAAACTGGGATCCGATCGATCAAACCGTCCTGGCGAACGAGCAGGTAGACAACGACGGCAAATCGTGGCGATCGGGTGCCAAAGTTGAGCGTAAACTTCTGCGCCAATGGTTCTTCAAGATCACTGACTACGCCGAGCAACTCTTGAATGACCTGGACAAACTGCCAGGATGGCCCGATCGCGTCAAGCTGATGCAGGCAAACTGGATTGGCAAATCGACTGGGGCATATCTGGAGTTTCCGATCGTGGGTTCAGACGAAACCATTGCCGTTTTTACCACACGACCCGATACGGTGTATGGCGTGACCTATATTGTGCTGGCTCCAGAACATCCGCTGACGCAAAAAGTGACGACGAGCGATCGCAAAGCCGGTGTGGAGGCGTTCGTCAAAGAAGTTGCTAACCAAAGTGAACTGGAGCGCACGGCAGAAGATAAGCCAAAGCGCGGCATTCCCACCGGTGGCAAGGCGATCAATCCCTTTACTGGGGATGAAATTCCCATCTGGATTGCCGATTACGTGCTGTACGAGTACGGCACAGGCGCAGTAATGGGTGTACCTGCCCATGATGTGCGCGATTTCAAGTTTGCGAAAGAACAGGGGTTGGCGATCGTCCAGGTGATTGCGCCAGCAGGGGAGGCAGGAGGAAAGAGAGAGGAGAGAGGAGAGAGGAGAGAGGAGTCAGAATCAACTCAAAACTCAGAACTCAACGCTCAAAGCTCCTACCCCTCACCCCTCACCCCTCACCCCTTACCCCTCACTCAGGCTTACACCGAACCCGGAGTGCTGATCAACTCCGGCACGTTTGATGGCTTGCCGTCTGTTGAAGCGAAAACGGCGATCGTGCATTATGCAGAGCAAAACGGCTTTGGCAAGGCGCGGATTCAGTATCGTCTGCGCGATTGGCTGATCTCACGACAGCGTTATTGGGGTGCGCCGATTCCGATTATTCATTGTCCTGCCTGTGGAGCGGTTGCCGTCCCGGACGCTGATCTACCGGTGCAGTTGCCGGAGAACATTGAGCTTTCGGGTCGTGGAGCCTCACCGTTGGCAAAATTGGAGTCCTGGATCAATGTGCCCTGCCCTACCTGTGGTACGCCTGCCAAGTGCGAGACGGATACGATGGATACGTTCATTGATTCGTCCTGGTACTTTCTGCGCTATCCCGATGCGAAGGATGATCAGCAGGTCTTCGATCCAGCAAAAACAAACGACTGGATGCCTGTGGATCAATACGTGGGCGGTATTGAACACGCGATTTTGCACTTGCTGTATTCGCGGTTCTTTACGAAGGTGCTGCGTGATCGTGGCTTGCTCAACTTTGACGAACCCTTTCAGCGCTTGCTGACACAGGGCATGGTGCAGGGGAAAACCTACAAAAATCCCCGCACGGGCAAGTATGTTATCTCTACGCAGATTGCCGATCTAACCAATCCCACTGATCCAGAAACGGGCGATGCGCTGGAGTTAGTCTACGAAAAGATGTCTAAATCCAAGTACAACGGCGTGGCTCCCGGTGATGTTATTGGCAAGTATGGAGCCGATACTGCACGGATGTTCATTCTGTTCAAAGCGCCGCCAGAGAAAGATCTGGAGTGGGATGAAGCGGATGTGGAAGGACAGTTTCGCTTTTTGAATCGCGTGTGGCGGTTGGTGACAGAGTTTGGAGAGCAGTCAGCGGTCAGCGGTCAGCACTCAGATCCAAGTTCAGATCTAAGCAAAACTGAGAAGGAGTTGCGACGATCGATTCATACTGCCATTCAAGCAGTAACAGACGATTTGGAGGGCGAGTATCAGTTCAACACAGCCGTTTCAGAATTGATGAAGCTGAGTAATGCGTTGAGCGATGCAGCCTGCAAAGATTCACCTGTCTACGCTGAAGGCATTCAGGCGTTACTCATCCTACTGGCTCCCTTTGCGCCCCACATTGCGGAGGCACTGTGGCATGAGTTGGGACACACGGACTCGATTCACGTCCAGTCATGGCTGACGGCTGATCCGGCAGCGCTCGTAGCAGATGAGATTACGCTGGTGATTCAAATCCTGGGCAAAACGCGAGGTACGTTACAAGTGCCGTCGCAGTCAAGCAAAGAGGATTTGGAACGATACGCCCGCGAATCAGACATTGCTCGTAAGTACATCGACGGCAAGGAGATCAAAAAGGTGATTGTAGTGCCAGGAAAACTGGTGAATTTCGTAGTGGGGTAGGAAGAGAGTTTTGAGTCAAGAATGTTGAGGTTTAAATTCTCCGTCATTCAAAACTCAAAACTCAAAACTCAAAACTCTCCTACGGCTGGCAATATTTGCGATTGCGATCGGACCCTGGCTCTTGCCAGGAATACGCAAAATGGCTAACCCCTTTAATTTGGGGTGCCGTCCTCTGGAGTGCTTGCATTTGCACTTCGAGTGGGGGGCGATTGCTAACCGATTGCTGCCAAATGCCAGCCAGAACAGGCTTGACCTTAGTGCCGGGGGGAGCCACTTGCAGCACTCGTTGGATCTGTGCCGTAATACAACTGGCATTGCCACAGTTCGCGTATGCCATGGGGTGCCATTCTAAGGAACCGGAAAAACGATCCCACGGTTGCAGGCGAGAATCAAAGCCACTCCGCCCGACGCTGCTATTGCCATCGGAGAAGAACACAACTCCAGCCGGGATGCCTCGGCGCTGGACAGGCTCGACGGCTGCACTGACAAAATCCAGCACGCCCTGAGAGGCATGGGCAACCGAGAGCTGCCAGAGATCAGCTTGCAAGAGCGCTACACGACGAGCGATCGGTAGTGACGCTGTGGTGCGCTTGGGGTCGAGACCTTGCCAGAGGGGTTCCCGCTCTTGGGGGTAAAGCTGATTAAGGGCTTTTAAGTCGTCGCCTGTGATGTAACCCTGCTCTAAGAAGCGCCGAATCAACTCCATGCCCCGGTAGTTTAAGGCGCGTTGAAATAACGTTTGCTGCGAGGCTTCGCCATAAACCCATAAATCCTGGATTTTGCTGGCGACCGAGGCACTGCCATACCCACGGGGATAGCGGATGTAATCAAACAACACACCATCCGGTTTGCGCTGGACGATCGCCTGCACCATCTGAACATAGTCTTGTCGCGCCTGAGGGCTGTAGGGATCGATAAAGGCTTCCTCTGGGTTAGTCAGACCGATATCAACATTTAACCCGGCGACAGTGCTTCCCGTCAGGCTGGTGTGCCCCAGACCATTGCGGGCAAGCGTTTGCTGTTTATCTGGGCGGCTGGCGTAGCTGGCACCCATATTCATGCCAAACAGCCATGCGTAGACTTTTAAGCCACGAGTGCGCCCTTTGCGAATGATTTCTGCCAACAAATCTGCCTGCTCAGCTTTAGAGCCTGCCAGTACCGATTTCCAGGCTGTCGGATTGTCTGATGCGGGCAGCAACACCCGCCCGTT
The DNA here is from genome assembly GCA_041744955.1 of Stenomitos sp. Classification (GTDB taxonomy): domain Bacteria; phylum Cyanobacteriota; class Cyanobacteriia; order Leptolyngbyales; family Leptolyngbyaceae; genus Stenomitos. The sequence continues at coordinate 8,940 of JBGTJW010000003.1, forward strand.
ATAAAACGCCTCAACGTTAACCTGGGTATAGCCTCGATTCACAATTTGGTCTAAAACCGCTTCTAAGGCTCCTGGCTTGGCATCGCAGGGATAGAGCCGTAACCAGATTGCCTGAGTTTGCAGTTGGGTCTGCTTGCGACAATTCCGCAGTCGATCGCCATGCTGTTTCACCAGGCTGGCATAGCGTTTTTGGGCATCTTTATTGCCTGTAGCAGCAACTCGCCGCAGCGTTTCTTTTTGGTCGATCGCGGCTTGTGATTGCTGGCAGTAGGGTGCTGCTTGCGCCTGTGCCTGGGGCGATAGTAGCAACGTACTGAGCAAGCTTGTGAGCAACGTAGCAACGATCAGCCGCATGGGTGGACGATCGCTAGCGGATGGAAGGGAAAACAACATACGCAGGACGGTTAAGACGTGACGGTTATAGCGTGTCTAGAATGCAACAAAAACCACAGAAAGCAACACTCAGGCAGCAATCTTGACAAAACAATTTGTTATAACAGCTAAAAGCCGAGATGCAACAGATCCGTTTAGGACGAGCACGTTTTGCAACAAACGTCTTTGCGAACGATGAGGCAGCACAAGTGGCTACCACACCGATCGGGTGGAAGCGAAGAAAGCCGATTTTACTGGAGTGAAGGATTGTGCCTGTGTGCGCTCAACTAACTGACTAATGGGGGACGATCGCTGGGTACAGGATCGAGATATTTCGCAAGTTTCGCGTTGGGTCGCATCGACTTTAGCACCCGTTCCAGGTTTTCGCTGAGGCGCGCAATGACGTGGGAAGACAGGTAAAGCGGCTTGTCGCCGATAAGACGGTTTACGGCTTCAACGCCAGCTTCGACAGCAGCAGTCGTCTCAGCAACGTCACCCCGCACAATCACTGTATAGCGCGCGCCGCTTACTTTCTCCATCCCTACCAGCGTTACATTTGCTGCCTTGCACATCGCATCGGCTGCTGCCAAGGCGGGCGGCAAACCCAACACTTCAACCATTCCAACCGCATTCGCCATTGTGCTCTCCAAACTCGCTTTCTAAACACTAATTCAGCACTGACGCAGCATCGATTTTCAGCACTCCTGAGAAGAGTTTTGCAGAACCCCACCGTTCTCCAGAGGAGGCGGAAAGATCAAGCGTTCAAACGCTCAGTGCGTGAGTTTTCATCACCTTGCCTGTTCCAGTAAAACACACAGACTAGAGCTTCTAATGAATCACTTCGCATTGTGAAGACAGCAGAGCAAAAGCTCTACGGCGCTTTTAGAACAACTCATCCACAGCTTCATCTTTGGTGTTTGTCTTTCGATGCGGCGTTTCACGCTTAAACGTCATATACACCGAGCGGGTTTGCTCACCATCCGCCGCGACAGCAATGATCGGAAAGTTGATCACACCGTCCTGGAAGGACAGATGGAACCGGAACGTGCCATCCCGTTCAAGTTGAATCGGACGACCGTCGATCGTCACGATGGCATCAGGCTCAGTCGCGCCATAAACAATGAGTTCCGCATCGGCTACGAGCCAAAAGTTACGTGCCCGCAGTGGCATCGAAGCACCCAACCCGATACCGGACATCCCGACCCCGGACATCGTTAAGCCAGAGACCGTTGGGACACCCGGAAAGCCAGGGACACCAAAAGCACCCGGTACGGCACCCATGCCGACACCCGACGGGAAGACATAAGAGCTAATGGCTTGTGATGGCATCTGCTGTCCTGATCCGGTAACGTGCTGCATGGAGCCGAAGAGAGAACCCGCTACTCGCAAGGCTTCGGCAGATTTCGCCATGCCAACGATCGGCTCATCATAGAAAGGGCTACCAGGCGTGGCGGTACGTTGAGTGGGAGACAGTAGCTCCAGAAGTGTGCTGCCGCGCAGATCATCATCCCAGCCGACCGAGATGAAGTGGTCTTCCAGCCACTCAGACGGATAAACAGGCGGAATGCGAACCGGGTTCGATCGCGCTAGCAAAAGCCATTGCCCATGACTAGTGAGATAGCCAATTTCGGCAATGTAGTCGCGATCGCTCACTGGAATGGGTACATACCAGTCGCGTGCCATTTCGTCACAGTCGTACTGTTGCAAACTGTGTGCGCTTTGATGGGTGAGTTCACCATCGGTAACATCGTAGAGTCGTAAGGCAAGCCGCTGACCACCCTGCCGCCGTAGTTCTTCTTTCTGTTCATTGGGTGCATCCCAATAGGCATAGCCCCACTGCGGGTCACGGGGCATTAAGACAATGCGGCTCTCACCGTAGCCATCGGGCAGAGCGGGCAGACCTTTATCCACTGAAGCCAAGGACTCGCTGCTGAGGTCAGATTGTCCGACATCATGTTTCGCTGCTTCGACGTTGACCTGTTCCTGGTTGTCCGGTACAGCCGCCAGTCCTGCCCCGATCGCTGCTCCTCCTGCCATCACAGCAGCGGCACCGGTTGCTACAGAGGGAATGCGAATCGCGTTAGAACGCGCCAACGATAGCCAGTAACGATCGGCCGTAACGTAGCCAATCTCTGCGACGTAATCACGATCGGGTTGAATGTCTGCCGTGTAGGTTGATGCCGTCTCTGCAACCGAAAAATCTTGAAAACTTTGAGAGTGGCTCTGGTTCAGGTCAAGGTCTGTGACATCGTACAGCCGCAGGACGAGATTGCGTCCGCCCTGATGCCGTAGTGCCGCCTTCTCTACCTCTGGGGCATCCCATTCGGCATAGGCTAGCGGGTTGTTAGCATCGGTTTCGTTGCTTGCCGTTTGCTCAAGGGGCGTAAGGGTAATTCGGCTCTGAGCCATTGGCTCACCATTCGCTCCAGCAAGGGCTGCTGCTCCGGCTCCAGCCGCTAAGCCGACTCCACCGACGATCGCCGCATCGCCAATAGACAGTCCATTCGCTGGCGCTTCTGAAGGTGGAGTCACTGCCACAGGTGTCGAGGTGGGAAAAGCAACCGTCGTTGGCGGCTCATCGGATGCCGTTCCGGCGCGACGACCTTTGAACCAAAACCAGAGCAATGCGCCTACGAGTGGAATCAACAACAGCCACCAGGGAAACCCACTGCCCGTTTCCGTTGTAGCCCCTGGCTGAACGGCAGCCACTTCTGGCGCAGCCGTAGCGCTTGCGGCTGGGCTAAGATCTGCGGGACTGGCGACTACCGATACAGAGGGGCTTACAGGGACAGGACTTGCGGCTGCCGTTGCGACTGTGCCCAGTGTGAGTGCCGTTTCAATCACTGATTGGCTCGCTGGTGCTGTGGCAACGGCAAGAAAAGAGGCGACGGCAGGGCTGGGAGTCCCTTTGTAAACGTATGCCAACGGCTGCGAAAAAGGATAGCGTGGGTCAGCAGGAAAGGTGCCGTGCATCGGGATGATGCGAACATCCGTCCGGTCAAACACTTGATTCGCCATCGCATAGCTAATGCCATCTGTTCCTAATGCCTGAGCCACTTCATCCGTATTGTCTTTAGCCGTTTGCTGCGTTTTCTCGCCTGCTTTAAAGGGTGCTTTTTGAAAAACTGGGTAAGAACGAAACGCCTGCCGGGTGTCACTTGAAGCAGGGCGATCGACCAACCGAATCACCCCAGGAGATCCCCCAAGCTCAGACCAATTCTTGATCTCGCCTCGAAAAATCCTGGCAAACTGATCAAATGTAATGTCCCCCCTAAAGGGATTACCCGGACTAACAATAAGGGCAATCTTTTGCCGCGCGATCGGGGTAGCCATTAGCCCTTGCGCTTGTTCTTCTGCCGTCAACGGACGACCGATCGCCGCCAGGTCAATCTTGTCTTCTAGTAAAGCTTTGAGTGCTGCATCGCTGCCTTCCTCCGCCAACGTTACGCTGGTGCCAGCATACTTTTCTTCATAAACTTTTTTGAGTGCTTGATTGATCGTCGCCATGCTGCTGGAGCCATCCACCTTAACCGTCGTACCACTAGGAACCACATTGGGCGGCGAGAAGGATGGTGTTGGGGTTTGGGCAACGGCTGGTCGCATCACCATCAGCGGTTCAAAAGCGGTAAGCATGGCAAGCAGGAATGCCAGACTCAGACCTGGAGTGTTATTTTTAAGCGACGTTCGTTGCGGCATTGGTAGTAAAAGCTTTTGGAACACTTTAAATAAAAAGTCCTTGAGGAAAAGCAGCCTGAAGTTAGAAGCAGCCTGAACAGCCGTAACTTAGGTTAACTTTTGCAAAGGTCGAGCCAATTATACCGCCACAACGTCTGAGATAAAGAGCGGCAAGGCTACGATTTTTTTCTCAAGGCATTGACTCCACAGGGCTACCTTACGCCTGAAGAAGACAGGACGGCATACCTGACGGCAGTAAAACGGGACGGGCGACAGCTTTAACCAGTCTCGGTAAGTAGTTGAAGGGAACCTATTAACCTGGCAGTATTTGGTCTTGCAGATCAGACCCGTGCTTCGACTTCGCTCAGCACTCAGAAACTCTGTGGATTGAGCGAAGCCGAAAGCCACGCCCCCATTGCAGGGTGTTCTATGGCTGGGTTAATAACAATGGTTCAGACGACGATCGCCCACGGAGCTGATTGCCCAGTAGGGTATGCTGCTTCATCCAGCAATCTAGCTTTTGTAGCAATCGAAGCGAACGTGAGGACAGACCTAAACCTTGAAACGTCCTTTGAGCAGGGGCTTCGATTCATCCCTCATCCTTCATCCTTTTGCCATAGCTCTAGCGCTTGCTCAAAGCTGAAAAGACTTCACAAGATTTTTATTCTTTCTTGATGAAAAATTGACCTAAGGAGCGCCTGAATGGCTTAGAGTGGAATAGTTTCAAGGCAAGTTATCAGTACTTCTATACGTAAGCCCCTCCAGCTTTTAACGAAGTTGGGGGGTATTTTAATAGTGCTAAAGTTGACTACGGGCTTTGAGTTGGAGATAGCGATCGACCAGTTGATCACTGACTTGATCGGCAGGCGCATCCAGCACCAGCACGCCTTTTTGCTTAAGTTTTGCCAGCGCTAACTGACGTTGCGACAGCAGATCGAGCGCAACGGCACGAGCGTAGGTGTCGGGAATGGCAGTGGTAAACGTATTTGCCTGTCGATCGACCTGGGGATCGCGCAGCGTCACGCAGAAGGGCAGATGACGTGGGGCAAGTCGTCCCATTGCTGCCAGCAGTTCCATAGAAGCCGTTGCATCAATGACTTCAGTGATCAATACAACCAACGCCCGACGAGTTTGGCGCTTGGCAACAGTTGTCACGGCTCCCATGTAGTCTGGCTCCAACAAGACGGGATGAATGGGGGTCAGCCGCTCAATCAGCTTGGGAAGTTGGGTTTGCCCTCGTTCCGGCGGCATCCAGAGGTGCATCTGACGATCGAACACGCCCATACCAACCCGATCGCCTCGATTCAACCCCGCCAGCGCCAGCGCTAGTGCCGCATTCAACCCCCAGTCAAACCGTTCCAAGCCTTTGACCTGAGCCGTCATCAGCCTTCCGCGATCGAGCAACACCAGCAGCGTTTGCTCTTGCTCTGGTTCTAGTACCCGCACCAACACCCGACTGCGCCGCGCCGTTGCCTTCCAATCAATCAAGCGAGGATCATCCCCTGACGCATACTCGCGTAGTTCTGAGAACTCGGTGCCGCTACCCTGACGACGGGCACGACGGATATTGCCACTGGTTTGCAGCGTCAGGCGAATGGAGAGCGATCGCAGCCCAATCAGGTCAGGATATACCGCTACCGTTTCACTTTTGGGCAGCTTCCAGTCGTGCCAAGCCAAGCCCCAGGCTCCCAACTGCCGCACCTGAATACCGCCCCAGGTATAGGTGCCCCGCTTGGATGGCAAGACGCTGTAGGTCAGATCTTCACGGCTGTGAGCAGGCAACGAAAGCGTCAGGGTGTCGGTGTTGGCAGAGTCGGTGTTGGCAGAGTTGGTGTTGGCAGGGTCAGAGTTGGCAGAGTCGGTGTTGGTGGGGCTTGTCTTCGTAGGGCTTGTCTTCGCAGAGAATGCTTGCGGATAGAAGTCTCGTATTTGCAGTACAGCAGGCTGGTAGCCCGTCTTCACCGTGAGCTGCACAGGGTTCTCACGTCCAATAGACAGCCGATCGACGTGGTGACGTTCCACGATCGCACGGTTAGCGCTGACCCGTCTTGCATCCAGCCCTGCCAACAGCAGCAGACCGATATCAAACCCTAATGTCAACAGAATAGAAACACTCAAAAACTGTGGGTTGATGACATCAGACCCGATCGTGGC
>JBGTJW010000004.1:0-15360 GCA_041744955.1 Stenomitos sp.
GTGCCCATTGATAAGCATGGCTAACGCTCAACTGTAGCTTCCGGTGCTGGACTAGCCGCCAACTGGCACAATCGCTAAAAGCCTTACACAGCAGTTGTTTCACTTTCCCACCCCCCTGCACCGTTGCGGACGCTGCAACTATACAAAGAAGTGAAGCAATAAACTCAAAGCTCTATGAATACTAGGTTTCTAGTTTTAGCTAAGTCTACTTTTTGAGGCTCTGGACTGCGTTTGGACTAAATGCCTCCCATGTGACAGTCACCCAAGGCAGCGCTTGTGCCAGTTGCGTCAGTTGAGGGCGTTGCTTTATACATCAGGTTTGCTGATGAGCCAGCGAGTGCTCGTGCGAACCAGTGTCTCAATTGGGACCCTTTGTTTGACACTCCCAACTGGCGCAAGTTCGGTTCATCAGAATTGGTAGTAGTAAAGGTTGTTCGGATTTCACAGCTGAATCAGAAAGAGTCTATGTAAATATCATAGTGATGTCATAAAGAAATCACTATGATGCTATTCTGCTTCCTTGAACTCTCGATCAAGCTTCTCGTAAAGCGCCTCTAAAATCCATTGGTGACGGCTAGGGGCAGGGCGACGGGTAGCAACGGCTTCATCAACTCGCTTCAGCAGGTCTACTGGAAGTCTCAGCTTTAGCCCTTTAACCTCCCCTTCGCTGACTTCCTCGATCGCTGGCTTCGTTGTCCCCACCTGGGGCGCTGTCCCACCTTCCTGAATAAAATCATCGACGCTCTTTGCTTTCGGCTTCCGTGCAACTGCCATTTCGACCTCTATCTAGACTCAAAACGAAATCAATAAGGTATCTAAATGATTTTATTATGACATCACTCAGGCATCAAAAAGATATTTATAGAGCTTTTCCAGTTCCTCAACCGCTTTCTTGTCTGGGCGCTTCATTTCCGTTACTGCCAGTCCTTGAGCGGCAGCACTGCGGAAGGCTTTGCGGTTGCCCATTGGCGCATCAATATAGGTGAGGTTGGGAATCTCCAGCGCGATCGCGGCGGCTTCGGCATTGTCTGAGCCGATGGAGTCTGCCCGATTGATCACGCAGACTGCCTTGAGTTTGTCGTTAAAGGCGCGGGCTTCCTCGACCAGTTCACCCACTGAATCCAGCGTCCACACGTCAAACGACCCTGGCAGGAAGGGCACTACATAGACATCGGCAACAGACAGCGCTGCCCGTTGTCCAGCCGTATCTCGCCCACCGACATCAATCACCACATCGTCATACTTCCCGACCATCCGCATGACTTCAGACCGAACGTTTGCCCCGTGCAGTTTGATAGACGTATAGCCAGCATTACCCTGTAGGGTTTCGTTGCGGACTGCTGTAAAGTCGCTGGCGGTTGCCTGGTCGTCAGCATCTACGAGCAGCACGTCTTTCCCGGCTGCCGAGCGCAGGATTGCCATATTGGTCGCCAATGTGGTCTTGCCGACCCCACCTTTAATGCCCCCGCATACGAGAATCATGATGATGTCTCCAAGATGTCTTTAGGGTATCTGTACGAAATAACAATAATATCAGAGTGACATCAAAGTGATGTGTTTTGGCTCACGTAAGGCGCGATCGCAAGGAACCTTTAGCACTTGGGAGCACAGCAACGCCTGGAAAACCACCTTTTTCGCTAGAGTTCAGCAGTGCTCTCCACCGCTCGTATTGGCTAGGCAACTCGGTTTCGTTGAACTGAAAAATATCAGCCAGTGTCTTGCTCAGACGTTCCAATTCACTGCACTTAAAGTAGGAAAACAGAAGCAATGGGATCGTCATAGCATCTTAACGATTTTAATTTGAACTCTTAAAGACATCACTTTGATGTCATATTGATATTTGAGTGATGTCTTTAGAAAGAGTTCTGTTGATTGCGATCGCGGTTCAGTTATCCTCGGCTGTGGAGTCTTTGCCCTCACCCAGTTCAGGAAAGATGGCAGTCAGATCTTGATAGCCACTCAATACCCGCACAATTTGAATACCTCCCTTCACTGGGCGGTAGAAGATGAGATAGCGATCGACGGGAAAGCTTCGCAGGGGTGGCACCAAGTCCTGCCAGGGGCAACCCATTTCGGGAAATTGCGCCAGGATGTTGCATTTTTGCGTCACTTCATCCAGAAATCGGAATGCTGCCTGTATGCTCTGTGCAGCAATATAGTCCTTAATCGCCTTCAACTCTTTGCGGGCAGTGTGCGTAAAACGGTATTTGCTCATATTGGGTCTAGGAGGCTTGCTTCAACTCTTCGTAGAGTTCCTGCATAACTTCCTCACCGTCAACCAATTCGCCCCGGTCAGCTTCCTCAACGCCAATGGTGATTTCCTTCTGGAGATCGGCTAACCGTGACTGATAGACGCGGTCGCGCTCTTCTAGTAGTCGCAAGCCCTCACGCACAACCTCACTAGCAGACAGATACCTGCCGCTGTCAACTTTCTCGCGCACGAACTGTTCGAGTTGTGGGGTTAGCGATACGTTCATAACGTGGACCAGCTAGTGAGGATGTCTCTTTATTGTGCCGTCGGCTGTAGGGCAATGTCAAAGTTTGTTATTGCCAAAAAGAAAGTTGTGATTTTAGAGCCTGTTTCTAGCGGTGAAGACTCCGAGCGCAAGTTTTTCAACGACAGTGGGTGGTGGACAGAAGCCGTTGTGAAAACTGGTAATGCCTACTGGGACTGAGGTGCATATCGGCTCAACCCGTCAGATGGTTGCACTTACAGTCAGAGGACTAACCCACAAATACAACAGCTCCAACAGCACAAAACGTGTGTCGAAATCAAAATAAAATCTTAAGATTTTTAGCTGTAAGTTATAGGTTATTGGCGGATAGTGCCTTTTTATGCACATTGTTTTTCTGGCACTGGTTAGTCTGAAACCCATACGTAGTTGCCGATACAGAAGTTATGGCAGAGCTAGGGAAGGTCGTAAGAACAGCAGTACCAGCTTTAAAGTCTTGATTGCCCATATAAAGCGTTCAAAAGAACACCGTTGACTGGCTATTACATATAGTGTTTGATGTGATTGAATTTTGCTAAACAACGCTAGATTCTGGGTAGCTTTTGCCCAAAGCAGTGTTCGCGGATTCGCAGGGTGCATATAGAAAGTCCCCACCAAGACAGCTACCGTGTATACATAAGTCTCCCCTAAACTATTTGAATCAACTTGGAGTGCAGAAAATGATGGAAAATCCTATTCTCATCCATGCTCAACCGTTCAAAGGAGCGGCCTTTGGAGATAAACGCCTGGAAAAAAGGGGGCTGCCTTGTATGAGGCGATCTGTGAGCATCAGTCGGTGAATATTCGCCACATGAGCCAAGACTGGGCAGAACAGATGGGGTAGGGGGTTGAGGAGCAACGGAACAGAAAGTACCGTTAAGGCTGAAACAGCTACTGGGAAAGCATTTCAAAAAGCACTTTTCAGTCTTAATGAGACGTACCACTTGAACTATAGGTTATTTGGCACAGCAATTAAGAACGACACAGCAGGGGTTTGAGGCTCCTAACTTCCAGAGTGTTCAACTGGTACACGCTGATTTAGCAGCTTAACGGTACTTTCTGTTCGGATGATACTCAAACCCCGGGTACTACCGATTTTTAGACCATGAGCACGTCAGTCTTGGAGAGTTGACTGAAAGTTTGGCAAGCCATTGTCAGCAGCAAGTAGAGGGTTTGCATGTCCTCGCTATCAGTGACAGCAGCGAGATTAACTTACAAGCGCATGTGGGGCGGATCAAACTAGAGGACTTGGGAGTAGTGGGCAACAACCGAGACATCGGGTTTTTCATTCATCCGAGCTTGGTTTTGAATGCGGCTACTGGCTTTCCATTGGGCCTCAGTGATGTGCAACTGTGGAGCCGTCCCGTGGAGCGTCTAGACAAGCAGACTCGACGATACAAAGAGTTGCCAATTGAGGAAAAAGAGTCCTTTAAGTGGCTGGAGTCGGCGGCAAGAAGCCAACGCTGCTTAGCGTTAGGAGGCGCAACTACCGTCACCTGCATCGGTGATCGAGAAGCCGATATTTATGAAGAATGGGTCAGAGTTCCCAAGTCTGGAACGCATCTGCTGCTTCGCGCCTGTCGAGATCGTTCAGTGGTGGGAACGTCCCAAACGCTGTTTGCTTACCTGAGCGAGCAACCCTGTGAGGGGACTTACAGTTTTACCGTCATGGCCGATGAGCGCAAAGGTTGCACCCAACGAGATGCTTTCATGGCAGTTCGCTGTACTCAGGTGCCGATTCAACGGCCTCAACGTCTCAACGCTACAGACTATCCTCCATCGGTGTTGCTCTATGCAGTCGAAGCCAAAGAAATTAACCCACCCCCGGGACAAGCGCCTGTCCACTGGCGCTTGCTGACCACGCATCCAGTTGTGTGTATTGAACAGGCTCTACAAGTGATTCGTTGGTACGGTTGGCGTTGGAGAATTGAACAACTCTTTGCCACGCTCAAACAAGGAGGCTTGGACTTGGAAGCAACCCAACTCGAATCAGGCAAAGCCATTCAACGGCTTTGCCTGTTAGCACTCTCTGCTGCCGTGCGTGTACTCCAGTTGAGTGAAGGACGGCAAGATCAAACTCAAACTGCAACCGTCGTGTTTTCTGAGGCACAGCAACAGTGTTTGAGCCAACTTGCCCCGCGACTGGAGGGGCGTACGGCTAAACAACAGAACCCTCATCCACCGCGCACGTTGGCTTGGGCTACTTGGCTGATTGCTCGTTTAGACGGTTGGTCTGGCTTGCAAAGCCAACGTTCTCCAGGAATTAGCACTCTCTTTAGGGGGCTACGGCAGTTTGACGCTCTCTTTCGAGGCTGGTCTTTGGCTCATGCCCAACATATGTATACACAGTAGACCAAGACAGAGAGGTCTATCACACCTTCATGTCAAGTCAGGGACTTGATCTCGATAAACCTACAAATGAGGTTCAAATAATGACGGTTCGATTCAATGACCAAAATGGTACGTCAAAACCTGCTCTTTTTAACCAGACTACCCAAAAATTTTTGGGATCCATATTTTCGTTAGCAAAGGGCAGGCGATCTCGTCCGGCTACAGACACGGTTAACACTCCGGTTCACCTGAACCCAGAGAGTCAGCGTGTGGTGCTTTGGTTGGGAAGTGTGATTGTCATATCAGCGCTAGAAGTATACCTAGTCGCTAAGTATGGCGTAACCATACCGCTCAGTCTACCGATCGTGTTTTCACTACCAATCAAGTAGTTGCTGAGTGACGAGCTAGGAACGACCGGGAAGCTTTACAGCAGAGCTAACCCGGTCGCTTCTTTTCATAGGCGTAAATGCTTAGTGGTGCAGAAAACTTTTTGAGTCTCACGATGGACAGCCTGAATAATCAAAATGGCAGCTGAAACCCATTGCCCTCGTTCAATTTTTTAAGAAATCCCGTGATCGCTGTCTTATCGAGATTCCTTTATTCATAGGGGTTTCAGGAGTTTTCTGCACCACTAAGGGCGTAAATGTGCTGATAAGGCTTTTGAAATGTCTAATTCTTAAAGCGCAATCCCTTGACAGTGACCTTATGACGAAAGTTTCATCGCTTTTGCTAACGGTGATCGCGCAAAAAAGCTTCTCGCCCTTAGCTCTCGTCGTTGCATTAACAGCCTTTGAAAACATTCCGCTAAGAGTTTGCTCGTTCGTCGAGCACCCGCTCTGGTTATAGTGGTCGCTGACCCGTTAAGTATGAAGGTGGAAACGCTGGAATGGGTGAAGCAGGCGATGGGGATTGAAACGCATTACTTGATCATGGAGCGGCGGGAAGTGTTGCTGGGGTAAGCAAGTCTCTCCGATTTTCATTATCTCTTCTGATTCATAGTATATTTGTACTAAACAAGATCGGCTAAATGTGGTGCAAGATCATCCTGTAACACTTAATAGCTAGGGGTGAGGTGTGTCAGTTCGATATGAAGTTCCAATCATTCGAGAACAAGATAACCAAGCCGTTACAGCCTGGTTGGTGACACTGGGTGAAAAACACCTGGACGATTTTGAAGTGTTTTGGAAAGGGCGATTACGGCGCTCGGAGCAAGAAGATCAATTCTGGGATTGGGAACTAAAGCATCGGGCGTATCTTTCCAGTGCCAACTATGAGGGTTACGCCGTTGAACATGAGCAGATTACGCAAGGGTTAATGTTGATTGAAACACGGGGACATCGATCGCAGTTTGAGCAACATCGGCGACTTGTCTATGTTCATTCGTTGGCATCTGCTCCGTGGAACCGTCCGAGTCTCCAAAATCCAGTTGAGTTTCGAGCAATCGGGCGTACACTACTACAATTTGCACAGTTTCGGAGTGAAGAATTAGGCTATGACGGGTTGGTTGGACTGCACGCATTACCAGGGGCGGAGGGCTTCTACCGCAAGATGGGCATGATTGACTGTGGTGTGGATGAAATGAAGGAGAACCTGTCGTATTTTGAGTGGTATCGCCGCCGTCCCTCATTGTTGGATGAGGTGGATCTTTAAGCCGGACTGTGACGCTAGCAAGTTGCCCTGGGGGAAACAATGGAGTTCAAAATTACCGAGGAAGAAGCACGGGAATTTGCCCAATTAGAGGAAGCTGCGGGGTGTGATATTGGCGCAGGTTTTGACTGGGGCATAAGCCTTGGGAATTTTTTAGCCAGTGCCAACAGCTATGTAGACCATGAAAAGCTAGTGGAATTGTTACGCGATCGCCTGGGAACTGTGTTATCACAGGAGGAAATTGAGGACGCTGCCCGTAGTTTCCAAGCGCAGTTGCACGATCGCGTCGTTGAGAAATACCAGGCTCCCAAATCGGCTTGAAATAAAAAGGACATGGCATCGGAATCTCCAGCAGACTTGAACAAATCAGTTCCCCTGAGTCAAGGGCTGGCAAAGCGTCGTTCCAATCAATCAGCCAGTCAGCCGCTAGCTAATGTCGGTGAGGATCGACTTCGAGAAATTTTAGAAGAAGTCATTGATCAGCGAGTTTCAGAAAAGATTGTTCGGTTAGAAACGAGCATCAATCGCATGGTTGATCACTTTGAAGCAGTACGGCGCGGAGAAGCAGAAGATTCGGCGCTGAGAGTGACAACCGATATGAGTGCGGTAGATTTGGCGTTGGCTGGAATCCACTTGCCAGCCGAAGAGTTCTACCCTCATACAACTGAAATGCTGGCGGATCATTTAAGCATCAAACTTCATATCGTGCAAAAACTGATCAAGCAGCTTGGGTTAAAAGGGAATTTGGAATACCATCGGGTCATCAAAACGGGCAAGAGCGAAAAGAGCCAGGTACAAAAGTATTCTGACGCTGCGTTGCAACGACTTAAAGACTGCTCTGAAAGTGCTTAGCTCGATTGATCGAATAGCTTATGTTGCTAGGTTATCGCTGACCCGTTGAGCGTGAAGGTGGAAACGCTGGAGATGATTGCGTCTATCAGATGGCAGTCATAATCTTTAATAAATGCGTAAATGTATGGCAACAGAACACATTTACTACACTTGAATCAACTCTTGAGCAACCATGCTGCTCTGATTAAGTTTATCTGCGATCGCTAGCAGTAGTTGCGCAAGTTCAGTGCTACTCATGCTGTTGACCACCGAGGAGGGGTCTGATGACTGATCTCTCTCAAATTGGATGGATGTAAAGTCTGAGGTTTGCCCGCCCAACTGTTCAAAGAAATGCTGTCGTGCTGGTTCCGGTAGAGCTTCAATTAGCAAAAAGAAATTACTAGCCATCAGATCCTTACCCTTCCTGAATAAGCTGATCTGCCTCTCCTGCACACCTGTTGCCTCACTGAGAGACTTAGCAGTGATGCCGAAGGTCTTTAAAGTTTTATCGAAAGCTTCTCTGTAATTCATTTTGATTGTATAGGTGTACAATCTACAGTGTTCAAATTGTAACTGAATACAATTGAAGTGCTGTGAACTATAACAACATGACCCTATTTCAAGACTGGATTGACAACCTCAATCGACGAGCAGATTTGGGGCTGCTTTATGCCATCCATTGTACTCAGAATAACCGATTTTACATCTGTATGACTGTTGTACGAGGGTGTAAACCGCGTAAGCAAAGGCGGATTCGACGCTTTGCCGCTCATTTGAGCGACCTGAGAAACCAGCGGCATTGCTGCGAAGCCCTTCAACCTGATTGGGATCACTACGGAGAAGCTGCGTTCAGCTTTAACTTGCTGGAGGTCATGCAGTGTCAGGGCACCCAGGCAATCAGGCAACGAGAGTTCTGGTGGCATGAGACGGCTCCTAATCTCTACAGTCGTTATTAGGAGGTCTGATCTAATGAGTGCCCTCCCCATTGCAAACAAACGCCATGAACCCTTGCCCCTCGACCCGTTAGGTAAGCGCCTTTGTGAGACTTTCCCCTACCTCTGGCAACCCATCATCGGTGTGAATGAGACTGACCCGCAGTGGCAGACCATCACCAAGTATCCTATGCGTCCCCGTGTGCTGTGGCGATCGTGGCAAGATGCCGCCCAAGTCGTTGGTGTCCGGTTTGATGACGAGACGCTCTATGGGCTGATCGACATCGATCGCGAGAGTCCCTATCACCCGAAGCAAGACCCTAGCGCCCTCCCAACCATGCGGGCAGCGCTGGAAACCATTGGCATCTACCGTACCGTTTTGGTCCGTTCCAGTTGCTCCGAAGGGCTGCACCTCTATATCCCTTTACCCGAAGCCGTCCCGACCTTTGGGTTAGCCTGTGCCCTGAAGCAATGCCTCGAAGCTCAGGGCTTTGCGATCGTGCAAGGCAAACTCGAATGCTTCCCCAACTGCAAGACTTACGCCAAACCGGGAACCTACATTGAATACAACGCCCATCGGCTACCCCTCCAGCCTGCCTCCGGTTCCTGCCTGCTTGACAATGACGGCAACCCCATCAGCCACAACTTAGGACGGTTCTTTGAGAGTTGGGATACTGCTGCTGCGGGACAAGACCAGGCGGAACTGACTGGGGCGATCGCTACAGCACGAGCCAACCGTAAAGCCAAAACCCGCCGTTCCAACATTGTGGAAGACTGGCAGCGCGACCTGTTAAGCGAGCTGGACGAAGGCTGGACAGGGCACGGTCAGACCAATCATTTGCTCAAGACGATCGCGTGTTATGGCGTGGTGTTTGAGTCACTCAGCGGTGATGACCTGACAGCCTATATCGAGCGCACCGCGATCGGCTCTCCTGGTTATGCCCAATGGTGCCGACATCAATCTGACATCAAATTGAGATCACTGGTATGGGCACGCGCCGCCGAGGGCTACTACTGGCAGCTAGGCGATAACCCCAAACGGTTGGGAACGGTGCATGGGGAGGCGAAGAATACCATCGTTCCGTTTAATGTCAGCCGTTCCGAAGATGCTCAACAACGCATTCGAGAGGCTGTGCGACTGCTAGACGCGCAGGGAACTTTACCACCGACGGCGACGGCTAGGGCGAATGCGATCGCGGAGCAAGGGGTCAGCCTCAAGACGCTCTATCGGCATCGTGAACTATGGCACCCCATCCATGATCAGGGCACTTCCAGCGATCCGAGTAAAATAGCCCAACCAGAGCCAGTTATAACGATCTGTGAGGGCGATCGGGTGGATACCCCAGAATCGCCAGGATCGAGCAATAGCGGGAAATTTTACACCTTAGAAAAAAATATGAAGGGTGGGGGCTTTGGATCTGGTATGCCTCAAATTTCCACCTTCGATTGTTCCCCAACGTCCCGCCGCGATCCGTTGACTGAAAGTGTCACAGTGAATAATGCCTTTAGTCCTCTACAACTCTTGCTGTTAGAGGATTCTGGAAAGCAAACTGTCACAGTGCATAGTTTTCCACAGGCTGCGCTTACAGGAGACGCGATCGCGCCTGACCGGGGTGAACGAGTTGCGGCAGCAGGGTTGGAGGCACTGCCATCAAGAGTGAGATACTCTGAAAGTGATGACCCAAGCAGTTCGAGAGGGGGCTGAGACGATGGTGAATCAAATTATTCTGGATTGGGAACCGCCCCTACCACCCGCAGACCTGATTTTTGATGATGGAGCACCGTTGGAGAGCAACCGCCACCGTATTGCAATGAATGTGCTGATTGACTCAGCGCTGCAAGCCTTATCGAACCGATCGGACGTGTTTACGGGCGGCAATATGTTTGTCTACTACAGTCGCAACCAGGCAATGAACCGGGACTTCCGTGGACCCGATTTCTTTGTGGCGCTGGATGTGGATGGCAGCCGCGAACGTCAAGGCTGGGTGGTGTGGGAAGAAGAGGGACGCTACCCGGATGTGATTGTGGAACTGATGTCTCCCAGCACTGCCAGAGTAGACCTGAGTGTGAAGAAAGACCTCTATGAACGCACGTTTCGCACGGCTGATTATTTTGTCTACGACCCGTTTGACTCTGCTTCGTTGCAGGGCTGGCATCTGGATGCAGCGCAACGCTATCAACCTCTGCCACCGAGCGATCGCGGTTGGCTCTGGTGTGAGACATTGCAACTGTGGCTAGGCACCTGGGAGGGGAGTATGCGCCGGGAACCACCCACCGGAACCTGTCATTGGCTGCGATTCTACGATCCTGCTGGCAATCTAGTTTTGCTACCAGAGGAAGCCGAGCAGCAGCGAGCCGAGCAGCAGCAACAACGGGCTGAACGGTTGGCTGCCCGTTTGCAGGAACTGGGCGAGGATCCAGATGTGCTGTAGCGATTGCCCTTATCCCCGTCGCGAGACAAAAAAGAGGTTGTGTCCTGTGTGACACAACCTCTTTTTTGTGTGGTTGTATCGCAAACGATACAACCTCCAGGTATGAATTCTCCGCCCGTCCTTACCCCTAAAAGCGCGGTTATGACTGAAGAGCCATTCTGGGACATCATCGAGAGGAGCAAGCAAGGTGCACCAGACTGTTGATCGGTTAGAGAAAATTCTAGCGCAAATCATCGCGTTTGATCGCCTCTTTCTCCTCAAACGTCTCGATGCTTACCGATGGAACTTGTGGGGCGTCGCTCATTTAATCTGCGGCTACTGTAGGGATGATAGTTTTGATGATTTTCGGCGCTGGTTAATCAGTCAGGGACGTCAGACCTTTGAGCGTGTGCTGCAGAACCCAGAAGCCGTGATCGACCTGCTTGAAAGTCAGGGACAGATGGCTCGAATCAAAGCCAATCCAGCAGCATACGTGCAATGCGAAAGCCTGCCCTATGCCAGCGACGACGCGTATGAGTCACTGACAGGTGAAGACATGCCGTCGCTAGATATCGATTCCATCATAGAGGGTTTCTCCCGCGAACCTCTTGAGGAGTGTTGGAATGAAGACGACTTACCGACGACCTTTTCAAAAGTAGCCAAAATGTTTTGTCACCCCATTATGAATAAAATGGGAAAATGATGCCTGAAGTGCTCTTTTAAGTTTTTCGAGACTTAGGCTTTCTACGAATTAAGAGGAAGCATAAAAGCAAATCGCTTACTGTCACCCAAAAGAGTTACCACTCAGTTGAAAAAATAGGTATCTTAAGTAGAGACACTAACCCGATTTTTCGGGTTCAGTTCTATCAGTTAGTTATTCAGAATTAATCGGGCTAACCCGCGCAGGGAGTCCAAGCTTTATCAGCTTGGACTCCCTTTTTTATTTTTATTCAGAGGGAGTCATGGTAGCCAAACGTTCAAAAGCGCATAAACCGCGTCAATTACATCAGCGAAAGCTCGCCGTTAAGGGTATTAAATCGCGTCGTGGTTGTCCTGAAATCTATGACGAACTTAAGAAACCAATCACAGTGGCACTCACTCCCACAGCGGTCCGAGGACTCGACGAATTGAGCGCCTTGATGCAAATTTCGCGCAGCGAATTGGTCGAACGTGTGGGACGGAAGCTGCTCATAGTCAATGCTTTAGAGCCTTTACCTCTTACACAAGAGGTCGAACTGTGAGTGGCTCAAGCAAGCAGCGACAAAAGCCGGTGTGGATCGGTTTCAATAAAGCCGACTCTGCACCAACGCAGCTTTTATTGTATAGCGCCACTTTATTGAAATTGAGCCGTTCTTTTATTAGCTTCAGGCATTCAAAAAGTACCAAAAGCCGCTTTCTAGCAGCAACGCAGCTCTTCATAAGACCAACCGCTTTAGCGACATGGTTACGTCATGTAACCATGCTCTTTCTAAGTTTTTTCAATAAAAGTAAGGCTCATTTCTTGATGCCAAAAAACCTGTCGCTGGCTCATTCTAGCTCTTATTTTAGAGCTGCTTAAAGCTCATCACTGTTTCTGATTCTCTTACTCCCTACTTCTGCCACTAATAACATGTCATACCCGAAAAACTTGAAGGAAGAATTTACGCTTCTGCTTGAGAAGATCATCCTTCAAACGCCGACTCATCAAATCAAGTATCTGCTCAACGAACTCAGCACTGTCTACTATCGTTATGTCCTGATCGGGCTGGGCTGGCAGCGTGCTAGCTACACCGCCAAACTCACAGCGAAGGAGAAGCAGGACGGTGATGCCTTTGCCGCCACGCTCCCCCTCCAGACCACAGCCCAACTGCTAGCTGCAATGGCGAAGGGTTTCCTCTTGGCACACGCACCTCAATCGTCTCAAGGCACCTATGGGGCGCGGTTGCGCTCACTGCTGCCCTTGATCGAAACGGAGTTTTGGTATCCCGGTAACGCGGTACTGCAGCGTCGCTCGCCTGATGAGTGCCGCCCTAAAATGCGCCATGGACGCGGGGACTGGAAAGCATTTTCGCTCATGGAGGAAAAGGGAAAACCACTCAAGTATCGCTTGAAAGCAGCCAAGCGTTCTGCCGTTTTGCTCATCCAATTGAAGGCGTTCATGCTCTTCATGTCTGATGCCGATGCTGCGGATCGGCACTTTGATGTTTTAGAAGCATCGACAGCGCTTACCTATTGCGACTGTGTGTTGTTATGGCTGGGGTGGCTGTGCTGTCACGACAAGCCAGCCTTGAAAGCAAAGCGATCAAACAAGTTGACACTAAACGGCAAGTCAGCTTTGAAAGTAAAGCGATCAGACCAGTTGACCCTAGAATCGCTCATTCCCAAAATCACGGAGGAGATGTTGGAAGGGTTGTCAGCGAAAGAGCGCAAAGCGGCTTGGGGAACGGCTCAAACAACGCTAGAAGCCATGATCAAGCGCTACTTTGTGTTTCTCCGAACTCAGCAAAAGGCAGATAGTCCCCGCACCCGCTTGCTGAAGCTCGCCGCACTCCTGATGACGGCGAAGTATCAGTATGCTGCGGAAGTGGACGATAAGGCTGGCTACAGCGGGATCCCCCTCATTCGTACGCTCTTAAGGCTCATGGATAAGGAGCAGAAAGCCGTGGCGAGTTGGGAGAAGGATCGCCGCTATGTCGCCGATCAGTCACGCAAATGGCCAGAACCGCCCGCTGGAGAGACGGTGCTGGAATACACGCAAGCAGCACTCCTTGAACCACTGCGCTTGGAATGCCGACCGCGTCAAGGCACCGGCGATTTCTGTAAAGGGCACATCATCGCCAAGAGCCTGCTGCTGTTCCTGGTCTTTGGTGAGATGGGGTTACGGCCACCCGGCCGCCAGCAGGAACCGCGCACCTATCGCGTTATCCTCAGTTGTCCCGTCGTACGTCCCGCCACCGTGCCGCTCGCTGGACTGTATTGGCCCCAGCCGCCAGACTGGAGCCGCGAAAAACGACACGATGGGTCGCTCGCTGACAATTACCTTTACAAGGTCTATCACCATGATGGTCAGTTTTATGAGCAGGGCGTTTGGGTGCGCGATCGATGCAAATACAAGACCCATAAATATCATGGCAAACGCGTGAGTATCATTGATAATTTGGTGTTTGATGATGGTCACTGCATGTACGACTACATCGAACGATATTTGTGTGGGCAATGGTATGTGGGCAACTTCCGCGACGGCCAGCGCTACGACTGGTGGGATACCCAGCTCCGGGGTTGCTGCGGCAAATGGCTGAGCCAGGGGCGAGCGGCACTGTGTACGGCGGACACGCCGGTCTCGATACGGGTGGGTAAGTCTGAGACTTGGGTGTCGAGCTATTTGTTTGTGAATCTGCAAAACGGGCAACCCTTTACGGACATCCAAATGTCCGAGTTGTTTGCCCGCAACGCCTACCGTGTAATCGGTAAACGCATTACGCCGCATACCTTTCGCTATATGTGGGCTACCTGGGCCGTCCAGATGGAGTTAACAGATCCGGAGCTAGAGTCTCTGGCGCATGAGATGGGGCTGACGGTGAAGACACTGCGGCAGATGTATGAACGGTGCTCGGCTACCGAAAAGAACCGCCCCATCAACAAGGCGATGCGGAAATTGTTGGGGTGGCAGGTGAAACAGGGAGCAGCCACCAACGGTGACCGCCTGACGCCGCTCAAGGAGGCGATCAGCAAACTGAATGCTCAGGAGTTGGAGGCTCTGAGAAAACTGCTGGGAGACCCGCCAGCCGCCTGATATCATGAGAGGGGTGAGCGCTGCTGTCGTCTCAGTAGCGCGGGTCGGATCAAACTCAGCCGCCCGTCCGACTGGTCTGCAAAACCGGACGTGAACCTTTCGCTTCTGTACAGTGCCAAATTAAATGACATGCTGTTTGGACGGCTACGTCGCGGTGCAGCGAACCGGCTGTCGTGCTTCAATCGACCGGGTCCACTTGTTTAAGCTGTATGTGTTTGCGTCCCAGCACTAACTCAAACGCATCACCCGGCTTGAGCGCCATGTGCTCGGTATATGCGGTGCCGATCAACAATTGACCATTCGCCTGTACCGCAAGACGGTAATTGGCACGGCGTCCATCTCGACCACGCTCAGCGGCTGGTTCGTCCAGTGCAATGCCTTCCGCTTCCAAGAGGGGCTTCAGAAACTGTAGTAAGTTGACGCGTTCCCCACCACCCTTTGTGACGGTGTAATAACCGCAGGCTTTCGCTTTCTGGGTCTTGCTCAGGGTCGCTAGCGTCTTGACCTTCTATAGTAACGCTGCGCCGATCAGGGGTTCGCTCGTCTTCTGTTTCGCCATGCTGCTGCTTTACTGCCAATCACCTGCACTCTTATCATGCTGGATCGTGGGTCACAATGCTTGACTGAGTGCTGACCGCGATCACCGAGTCAAAGCAATGCCATCAGTGATCGCACAGCAAGCAGTTTGGATGGGTGTACTAGTGGCTTGGCCTAGCTTTGGACTTTTTTGACTCAGAAAGCGGTAGTACAGAGGCGGTTTTGCCTGTTTTGAACGCCTGCAACCCCTATGCCTTCGTTGCACGGTTGCTCCGGGGTGCAACTAACCAACAAAAATAGCTCTATGTGAAGCTAAACGCCGAAAGCTATGCGCAGCAGAGCCTTAGCGCCCAGATACTAAACTTTCGCACGGCTTGCGGCCTAACCCCACGTTGATCGGGGCGTTT
>JBGTJW010000005.1:0-25221 GCA_041744955.1 Stenomitos sp.
GTGCCCATTGATAAGCATGGCTAACGCTCAACTGTAGCTTCCGGTGCTGGACTAGCCGCCAACTGGCACAATCGCTAAAAGCCTTACACAGCAGTTGTTTCACTTTCCCACCCCCCTGCACCGTTGCGGACGCTGCAACTAACCGAAGAAACCAGATAAAGGGCTTAAAGTACTGTAGATACTAGACTCTCAGTTTTGGATAAATCTACCTTTTGAAGCTCTGGACTACATTTGGACTAAGCGGCTCAACTGTGCCAGTTGCAAAAGGAGGCACTTGTGCCAGTTACATGAGCGTTATGTGTCTGCAAGTAAATCAGGTTTGCTTATGAATCAGCAGTGATTCAAATTGATATCTTTACTTTTTCTGATCCTAGGTGCCGTAATATTTGGCTATCGGCAGTTAGGCTGAACAATGACCAAGGTAATTGCAGTATTCAACCAAGCTGGTGGTGTTGGTAAAACCACTTTGACCATGAATCTGGGCTATCAGCTAGCAGAACATGGGCATCGGATACTGATGATAGACATGGACCCGCAAGCCTCGTTGACCACATTTATGGGATTAGACCCAGTTGAAATCAAGCAGACGGTCTATGAATCTGTGATAAATGGTCATCCGCTGAAGATTCAGCCCAACATCCACGGGCTTGATCTGGCTCCATCAAATATCACCCTTTCAGCCGCAGAAATGGAATTAGTTGTAGCGGAAATGCGTGAGGTTCGCCTCAAAGATGCCTTGGAGCCAATTAAAGGTAATTATGACTTCATCTTAATTGATTGCCCGCCTAGTCTGGGAGTACTGAGCTACATCAGCTTGGTGGCTGCAAATTATGTACTTGTTCCCATAGAGACACAGTTCAAGGCTTTCTGTGGCACTGAGCTATTGCTAGGAACTTTAACCCGTATACGATCACGAGCTAATCGCGAGTTGAAAATCGCTGGGTTTATTCCTACCCGCTATGATTCTCGCAACTCGCAGGACGATCGAACTCTTAAAGCCATCAAGGAACAGCTAACTGATGTTGGAACAGTGTTCCCAGCGATCTCACGATCTACTGGGTTTGCTGACGCATCAGAGCAGGGTATCCCGCTGGGGAAATACAGCCCGAAGCATCCCGGTGTTGCTATTTTGAATGAAATTGCCCAAGCTTTGGAGCTGCTGCCATGAGGAAAAGCGATAAACCCTACGGAAGGCAGATCAGGACGATCGATACCATCCTTGCTGATTCACCATCAGAGCAGACATTTCGATCTGCATCCATAGACTCAATTCAACTACCGAAGAAGCAACCGCGTCGTTACTTTGACTCTGAGAAGATCAACCAGCTCATTCAATCCATTAAGGAGCATGGAATTCTCGAGCCACTACTGGTTCGCCCAATGCCTGGCGGTAATTATGAGCTAGTGGCTGGGGAAAGGAGGCTCAGAGCCGCACAGCAGATAGGACTAACAGAAGTTCCTATCGTTGCCCACGAACTTGACGATAAACAGGCAATTCAAGTTTCACTGATCGAAAACCTACAGCGGGAAGACTTGAATCCAGTAGAAGAAACAGAGGGTGTTCTGGAGTTGCTAGCTATAGAACTGGAAAAACCCAAAAATGAGGTTGTCTCCCTGCTGTATCGGATGCAGAAAGAAGCGAAAGGGAAAACAGCCCACAACGTTGTGGGCTATCCAGATACTCAGACAATAGAAACTACTTTCAATGCGCTAGGGCTTCTAAGCTGGGAGTCCTTTGTTAATCACCGACTGCCACTTCTAAACCTGCCAAAGGACATTCTAGCGGCATTGCAACAAGGGAAGCTTGAGTATACGAAAGCTAGGGCGCTTGCTCGTATCAAAGAGGAAAAACAGCGGGAAGCCCTGTTAAAAGACGCGATCTCTAAGAGCCTCTCACTATCTCAAATTAAGGAACGAATTGCAGCGCTTCTGGTAGTAAAAAAGGGTCAGAATTCTGAAACCATTAAGCAGCAGTTTGACATCGCCTATCAGCAGATTAAAAAGTCTAAGGTATGGGATGACCCAAGGAAACAGCGCAAGCTAGAGAAGATACTGGCAGAGCTACAAGCACTATTGGATCGGTCTTAAATGGGTTTGCCACAGGATGCTTGTAAAACCTGTAAGGCTTAATTATAGCAACGGACAAAAATGGTTGTTAAGGCTGGAAGGCTCGTAAATGGGACAGTTCATGTCAACTGCTCACTAACGACCAGAATTTTTCCGCTGCCATAACTAAGCCTATACGCCAAGTGCGAAAATGTAGCTCCTAGCAACACTAAATACACTTTGATAATGTCAAAGGTGATTGGTGTCAAAAGTTAGGTCAGATCAAGGATAAGAAGTACTGTTTCTGTACAGAGCGATCTGAAACAAAGTAGTTTTACAAGTTAAAAGTGATGCTAAGAAGCGGTTACAGGCTTAGCATAAGATTTTCCCCGTTCCCTGCGTTGACCCCTGGTTCACCGGCTTTGACTGATTTACCTTTGCACAACCGAATTTTTGAGCTAATTTCGAGGCAGCGATCTCAGGAAGACAGACCATGCTGACCAAACTCTGGGCGTTTCTGAACACCGACATTCAGGACTTGAACTGGAAACAAACGGCAGAGGTGGCAAAAACCGGGGCGGATGCCGCCAAAGCTGTATTTGATCTGGCAAAAACGGTCAAAGATCAGCAGCCAAAGGTGGAAACCCTGAAGCCGTACATCGGGCAGATTTCCTCCCTGCTGGATGTGCTGAATGCGCCCTTTGCTCAGATTGTGAGAGACACGCTTCCCTTTGTACCGCTGGCGATTACGGTTCTGAAACTGGTGTGTGACGTTACCCACAAAGAGCCAAGTCTAGAACAATGCGTGGCGCTGGTGAGTCAGGTGGCTTACCTAGAGAGTTTGCAGACCATTCTGAAAGAAACCCCCGACTTACTGGAACGATTGGGGGACGCTCCGGTTTCAGACGCGATCGCTCAGCAAATCAAAAAGTTAGGCGACCTGGAAATTGACGAGCGGGATGCCCGCAAAGCCATCCTTTACTTTCACGAGTCAAAACTGGCGAAGGCGTTCAATGAGGTTCTTAAAGCGCGATTGGAGCAGGCTGGACTGGAACCAGTGGAAGCTCAAACGTTGACCGATCGCGTGGCTCGCAAAACCGACGAATTCATGCAGCCTGCGCTGGCTCAGGTCGGTGATAGGGTCAAACGTCTGGTGGAGTGGTATCGCGTTGGTGGGCGGGAGGTGCTGGAGAAATACCTCAGCATTGATGACTATTTGGCGCAACAGATTCAGACGCGCCCGTTGGAAAAGGTCTTTGCAGAAAACTTCACCTTTCAGGATATCTACGTGCCACTGAAAGCGCAGTTCATTCAGCGAGATGATGAGGCGGACAAGGGCAAAAGACCCGTTGATCTAGAGCAGTGGGCAAAGACATTACTGAATGATGCCCAGAAATGCAATCGCGTCATGTTCATTCAAGGTGGTCCCGGACGGGGAAAAAGCATGTTTTGCCGCATGTTTGCGGACTGGGTGCGGCAGCACGAACATCCCCGCTGGACACCCATTCTCATTCGCCTGCGCGACATCCGCACTCTGGAAAAAGACTTCGAGGAAACCTTGCGGAAAGCGGTCGATCGCGACTTTGCCCGCAATGATCCAGGCTGGTTGACCGATCGCAACCTCCGCTTTTTGTTTCTGCTGGATGGCTTTGATGAACTGCTGATGGAAGGCAGAACCAGCGGTGGCTTAGAAGAGTTTCTCAAACAGGTGGGACGCTTTCAGGAAAGCTGCAAGGACAATGCCGAGAAGGGACATCGAGTGCTGATTACGGGTCGATCGCTCTCCCTCCAAAGCGTCGAACGCCTCATGCCTGCCAACCTGGAGCGCATTGAACTACTGCCGATGGATGACGCGCTACAAGAGCAATGGTTTACCCAATGGGGCAAATTGATTGCCACCGATCCAATGCATCTCAAGGCACTTTTGCAGGACAATCGCTTGCCTTACCGGGTACGAGAACTGGCGCGAGAACCGCTGTTGCTCTACCTCCTCGCTGCCATGCACCGCGATGGGAAATTAAAGCTGGAGATGTTTGAAGGAACCAGCGGCGCACAGGCAAAGGTTCTCATTTACGAGCGCGCACTGGATTGGGTGTTAAACACTCAGCGCGCCGATGGGCTAAACCAGAAAATCACTGAATTCCAGCCGGAAAGTTTACGCCGCATTCTGGCAGAAGCGGGATTTTGTGTCGTGCAGTCCGGTGGTGAATGCGCTCCCATCAAAATGATTGAAGACCGCTTGAAAGGAGATGATGAGGCAAGAAAACTGCTTGAGGATGCACGAGAGCGCCTCAAGGGTGATCCAGGTGATCCACTTCGCAATGCCTTAGCCGCGTTTTATCTCCAGCCTGGACGCGTAGGCAGCGGCTCAGTTGAGTTTGCTCACAAGAGCTTTGGTGAATTTCTCTGCGCCGAACGCTTTAAGGAAGCAATACTCGACTGGACAAGTCGCATTCAGGAACGTCGAGGCGAGAAAGATCAGGTTTCAACCGAAATAATGGATGGGCAAATTTATGATCTGTTAGGGTACAGCGTACTCACCCCTGAGATTGTTGAATACCTAATGGCATTGCTAGACAAAAGCAGTGAGTTTGACCCAGTGCGCCTATTTCAACGATTGGAAGACTTCTACATCCGCTGGTGTCACGGAGAATTTATTGATGCCGAGCCGCCGACTTTACCCCAGCAAGCAATGCGGCGGCTGAAGGAGCAATTGCCTGATCGAGAAAAACCTTTAGGACAACGCCAAGTAGATACCTATGCTGGACTAAACGTGATGATCTTGCTACTTGAGTTAAATCGTTATGCTTTCTCAAAAGATGACTTGGAAGAGCAACTAATTTTCTATGCCTGTGGTCGAGTTGGTACCAAAGACTTTGACAAGTGGAGATTGCTTCGGATTATCAATTACGTTAACTATCTGAGTTCAACCTCAGGATCAAATCAAGGAAGGGTCCGTTTTTACCTCAGAGGTATAAATCTCAAAGGTGCAAGTCTCATTGGTGTAAACCTTGCCAATGCAAATCTTACTGGTGCAAACCTTCAGCAAGCAGATCTTCATCAGACAAATCTTCAAGGTGCAAGTCTTACTGATGCAAACCTTCAGCAAGCAGATCTTCATCAGACAAATCTTCAAGGTGCAAATCTTCAGCGAAGTTATCTAAAAGACGCAAACCTTGCACAGGCAAACCTTACAGGCTCTTATCTTAACGGTTCAAACATTGAGCATGTAAAGTTTAGCGGAGCAATTCTGAGTAAAGCATATTTTAGAGGTGCAAATCTTACTGGTGCAGACCTTACAGGAGTTGATCTCAGCAACGTAGTGTTAGAGCAAGCAAATCTTGATGGTGCAAGTCTTGAGAATATAAAGTGGAATGAGCATACAATCTGGGATGCTGTGCAAGGGTTGGAGACAGCGGTAAACGTGCCGGAGGCGCTGAAGCGGCAGTTGGGGATGGAGTGACTGAGGAAGCAGAGGAAGAGAGGGGTCAAGATGCAGTCGAGTAGGACATCGCTGCCCTACCCTCTGCTACAAAACCGTGCTTGCCAGGTTACTGGCACACGGCTCCTCAACCATCGGGTGCTTGTCATGCATACCATTAGCCGAGGGCAAACTGCCTTGACTCATGGCTCAGTGGCTTTGTTTTGGCAACTGCAACACCAACGGTGAAGCTGGCGTTTCATCCATACGTAGTCGTTAACTCGCTCATAACGTGTGCCTTGCGACTTACAACGCAACTTTCCTGATGGTTGTGTCTCCATCTGCATATCCTTGGGCTTTCCCCAAGGCATTGGCTTCTGAGACAATCCCTCCCTCACTAGGCTTGCGGCTGACTCCCTGCTCCCAATCCAGTGATCAGCATCTTTCGTTAGCTGACCCTCACCTGTGCCCGCAAAATCTTGGTGGGGCTTCTTCTGTGTTTTACCTTACCTGCTGTGAGGATAACGCTATTAGGTTGACGGACTCAAGAGTGAGCGTCGTTACGTATTTCATCTTCAATTTCCCTATCCCAGTTGTCCAAGTCACGATTTATTGCTGTCAAAACGGACTTGTAGTCATCATCGCCATGCAATCTTCTTTGCCACGTAGACTTCTGGTAAAGCTGGCTGTACGAATTTACAAGATCCAAGCCAGCCTTAACGAGCTGCCCTACTTCATCCCATGTCAGAGGATCAGGACTGTCTTCACCTCTAAGAAAAACGCTTTTGTCTCTATGGGCAAGAGTTTCATCTCTGTAACCAATCAACTTCTTCACCAAGGGGTTGCACTTACAAACGCGCAGCTTGTCTTCAAGCAGTTGATGTCTGTCTGGTTTTCTTGCCGTTTTAGACAGCTCTTCAGCAAACTCTCTACCCCTCAGTCGCTCAAAAAGCCGTTCCTCTCCAAATAGTTCTAGATTCGCCTCAATATTTTTAAGTAAGTACTTCAGGTTCACGCTGTCTTTATGCTGATCGTATGCCCTACATAGGTTAGACATAGTAGAATCTGCCTGAGATTTAATCACTAAGCCCCAGAAAGCAGGAGCTTGGTTCATTGCTCTGTCGTTTTCTCCAACAGCCTCACGAAGCTCTGTACGTAGTTGATTGTGAAAACTTGCATTTAGCAAATCATCAGCAACCGCGTCGAAAATTCTTCTTAGCTTGTCTTCACTTGTTTGCGCGTTAGGTGGCAGCGGGTCAGTCATCATAAAAAATTTATTGGATGAGTTGGAAACGACCGTTAGTTTGTACGGATAAAGCCATCTCGCTACAAAGGGAAATCGAACGTTGCAAATGCGCGGACTGACGTTATCTTATAAATTTTATAGAATGCGACTGTCTTAGCTCGAAGCGCTGACCGTTATCGCCCGCCTCAAAAAGCGTACACAGCGGATAGAGCCAACGATCAGAAGTGGGAGGAGGAGCGATCGTTTCCACATAGGAGAGTGAAAGTTGCTCAATCACTGCCCACTGCACCCCTATATTTGACCAGCACTGTAGGGATGCAGCGATCGTCTTTGGAGCGATAACGATTGGGTGAGAATTGCCTTTCAGTGACACGCCATTTGTAACCGCGATAGGTAATCACATCCCCTGGCAACGGATCGCAGTAGAAACCCATCAGTAAGGTGCCATGCACCAATGCTAACTCTTGAAGCGAAACCTGCTCTTTGACCCCTTCTGGTAAGTCAAAATTAACCAACCAGAAGACGTTAGAACGAGCGATCGTAAACTCTTTCTTCTCTGAGATTCCTGGTAGAAAGCGTGCCATTGATCGGAACTCCTAATTTATTTGACCTAGTGTCTTCTAGTGTCTTGGCTCTAATGTCCTGTAGCGGCAAGTGGCAAGTGTCCTCTAGTGTCCAGACACTTGAGACACTAGGAAAGGCTCTCTCTCAGACACTTGCCACTTGCCGCTAGAACAGCAAAGAGTTGCTGTTCATTAATGAAGTGCAACCCTGAGCAGAAAGCGGGAAACCGAGCCGAACTTATTTGTTTCTTCCCCATACTCAAAACAACGGCTTTGAGCGTTGGCAATTTGTTTAAGCAGGTTGTCTGCATTCTCAGAAGTGATGCTATAGTCTTTCGCTTTCTCGCTTTTGTACAACTGCCGTGCTGTGAGCTTGTCACCTACGTTAGGCACAAACGAAGCGATAAACTCAAAGACGCTGGTCAGTCCGTCTTTAACCGCGTCTTCACTACCTTTGTTAAAGAGCACTTCTAACCGTTCTTTGTCTGTCTGCGCGGGTATTGTTTCCGGCTCCGTGACTGTTGGCTGCTGCGTTGGTTGGAACCGGATCGGCTCTAGGTTCAGCACATCACGGCTCATCATTTCGGGGAAGAATGCCAGCAGCGAGCGGGCCGGATCGGGGGCACCATTGCCAGGATGCTTGACCTTCAGCAGCCAATCAGGAAGTTTGCCCAACACTGGCGAGTCCTTCAGGGGTGTGCCAAAGTTTTCAGGGTCAGCAAAGAAGTATGACCCCGTAGCGACATTGGTTGATTGCAGCCCTTTGGTTGCCATTGCCTTTGAGCGGCAGCCAATGAGGGTCACGCCTGACTTAAACGCTTGCGCGAGTCCGGCTGTGTTGCCATTGCCGACCCATGCAGTGAGGTTGGAGGCATGAAGCACAATGATGCACGTCCCGCCTGACTTCGCGAACTGGCGGAGCAAATAGCTGGCTTGCTGGCGATTCACTTCAGGATCGGTGATGAGTGCTAGGGCGATCGCCTCATCAATCACCAGCATATCGCCCTGGCGCTCGTAGTTCTCACACTGGCGATAGCACTGAATCTCCTCATCCAGTGCAGCAGCGACCAGCCGATTCGCTGCGTCCTTAGACTTCACGCCAGGAAAGCTATCAGAGCAGACGGTCTTCAGCGTCTTAAACGGGTAGATGTCATTGCCTGCCGTGTAGTACCGAATTGCTGTCTCTCCCTTGGTTAGCGCCTGTTGCAAGATACAGAGCAGGGCTAGGAGCGTGCCTTTCCCACCACGCTGGGCACCAGCCACGACAATCACGCTACCAGACATCGCTCGGTCAATGTGGAAACCATCGGCAATGAGGCGCTCGACAATGTACTGTCCACGCTCATCGAGCGGCAGCTTCCTGATCTCAGGGTTGGGGGCGTTGCCGACCCACAGATCGAGCGTGGGAAGACGGCGAGGGCGCTCGGTAACTGTCTCCCCTGGTACGTCGATCGCGGGTTCAGTGTGCGGTAGGACGTGCCCTGATGTGTCTTTTACAGCAGCAGCAAAGTGCTTGTATTCGCGTTGAGTCTCTTGGTCGAGGAAACGGGTAAAGTCTTCCCCATCTTCGATCGCCCAACGTGCCTCACGCTTTTGTCGCTGCCCATTCCAGAACTGTTGCGCCAGGAACAATGTGCCTGCTGTGAGCGCCAGAGGGAAGCCCACGAATGCGCCTGCCAGGATGGCACCGACTGAAAGACCGGTAATGCTCAGTACCATTGACTGAGAGGCATCACGACTTGTCTGCTGCATCGCCGCATCTTTGTAAATGGGAACGAGTGCCGCTGGATTCTGCTGCAACAGCTTTTCAATCTCAGCAATCTCTTGGGCGCGCTCGGCAGGGCTTAAAGTTTTCAAGTAAGCAAACATAGGAAGACTCCATCAGCGAGTAAAAAGAAGGGAGTGAACGGTTCACTCCCAAGTGTTTTAGGCTTCAGTCGGTTGCTCTGGCTCTGGTGTATTGAGGATGGTGCGACCACGTTTAATCCAGAGGTAGACGAAGAAACCAACCTCAACGGCAAACAGGGTGATGGCAATCTTGCCAGCGTTCACAAAGTCCACGTCTCCGAAGGTGGGTGCAGCCATGACCAGGCGTAACCTATCCCAACCACCACGAAGGGGAGGGCAAGCCAGTAAGCAGATGAGGAAGTCGATGCCGTAGCAAACCCACTTTGCGGTGTAGATGCTATCGACCCATTTTGTGGGGATGGCGTTGTGCCGTTCTTTCAGGAAGGCAACAGTAGCGTGGTCTTTAGGATTAATGGGCAGCCTGGTGTGGCTAGTGATCGAGCCAATCAAACGGCGCAACGTGCGGGGACTGTTTTCCAGCAGCAGCGGCGCGACTTCCCCGCTTTGCAGCAGGACGTAGAGCGCGAGCATGGCCGCGATCGACACTAGCGCTACGCCGCCATCCAGAAACCATTTGATGACAGCTCCCAGCATCCAGGTATGACGAATGAACCACCCCAACCACTGGGGCAAGTTGGCTGCCAGCGTCTGATCAGCAAGTGCAACACCAATCTGAACATAAACCTCCACTGACTGCCAGATGAGCCAGATGGTGAAGGCGGCTGCCAAAAATTGAGCCAGCAGCAACAGCCCGCCAAACCAATCAGCTTTGCGTTTAGGACGTGTATAGGTTGGCTCATGAGTGCCTTGGTCATCGTTACGCTTGCCCCAACGGGGGTGGGATTGAGTGCTGTCTTTACGTGTGACCATTGTTTGAACCTGTGTAGGGTTGACTGACTGTTGCGGGTTAACGGTCGCTGTGGATTTGATGAGCCAGGGCGAGGATTAGACCGCGCAAATCGCGGTTGGTGGCACCGTCCAGCAGTTCGCAAGCGCCGGTAAGCTTGCCGTTTTCGTCTGCAAAGGTGTGATCGGCATAAGCATCAACCATCAAATATTCTTCCTCTGCTAGGTCGTAATCTTGGTCTGAGATAACTTGCTGATGAATCGCCAGAATGCCTAGTAGATGCAGCTTTTCAGTGAGTGAAAAGACTTCCAGTTGAGAGCCAAATGTTTCTTGTAAACGGTCTAGTGCAAGACTCGGATCGACAAAATAGCCCAGTGGTTTAGTCATGACAAACTACTCCTAAGTGGGATGGGTGAAGAGCTTTACTGTTTGGGTGCGGAGTAGTGCAGCTTCCCGGCAAGCGTGCCGTCATAGCCAAAGCGACGGAGCGCAGACTCGACAACAGCACGATCAGTCGTCACAGCAGGCTCTGCTGCAACGCCGTCAGTGATGATCGCCGTCATGCCGTTTTGATCACAGACAGTGATGCCATCGGCCAAATGCACGCCAGGGCGTGAACCATCGAGGACGGGCTTACCGATGGTTAACCCGGTGGCTTTGGTGTGATTATCAGCACGCACAACCAAGGTGCAACCGCTGTAACGCTCATTGGCAATCTTCTGTAAGTCTTTGCGGTTCTCTTGCGCGATCGCCAGCCGTTGCGCGTTCATCTCATCGGCTTTGCGCTGATCTACCAATTGCTGCGACACGGCGGCATCGCGTTGAAACTCGCCAGACATGAGCTTAGGGATGAACCCGATCGCTAGAATGCCAATGCCCACGAGCGCGATCGGGTTTTGCTTGAACCAGGTTTGCATAATTGAGATAGCTCCTATTCATGGATGGGTGGGAGTGCCAGCCAGTCCGTACCATCGAAAGTTGGGACTGGCTTTTACGTGGAACCGAATCGTCTAGCGATAACGAGGACGGACGACCCTGTAAGTTGTGATGGGCTTGGGGCTTCTAGGAACGCTGTAAAAACGTGCTCCACCCCGATTGATCACGACGACCCTGTATGGATTGCCGCGCACTGTGTAACCTCTAGCGCCTGCTTCTGCCGGTTGAAGCACGATCGGAGCGGCAATCAGTGCCAGTAGCAAACCGAGAAAGATCCTTTTCATGTGTGTTCCTTTGTTTTTTTGGTGGATTCTGCCTAGGGTTGTGTAACGTCGAAACCTGTGTAATGGGTCTCTGCTGGCTGTTTTGCAGTGCTGATGCTGATAACGCCAGTGAGGCGGATGAGCGCGATCGTGATGAGGTAGCCAACCATTAAACCGGGATGCTGTTTATTCATCGGATTCCAGCCATTTAGCAAGCTGCTGTTGCTGTGGTGTTGTGCCTGTACCGTTTTGAGCGGTACTCACTGGTACTGGGGTAGAAACAACCGGATAAGGCTCGTTAGTGTTGATTTGTGTCACTAAAGCGCTTTGCTGACCGGATAAGAGTTGAGTTGCGTCCTTACCGTGCCGATTGATGAGGTATTCGAGCAGGAAGGACGGTTGTAGGTCAGCTTCGTCTGCTAGTGCAAACAAGCGTTTTCTTGCTCGTTCGCTAAGGCGAATGCGATCGACTGTCATCAGACACCGACCTTAGACAACTGGCGAGCGTAGGAGCCACGCACACTAGCAATCTGTGGTTCTTGGGGGATGACAAACAAATCAGACAGCCTGGGTTGCAGGTTGAGCAGCAGAGCCGCGCCGCCACCCGTCAAAACGCTGTTAGCCGTGGCTTGGTAAATACTGGCGTATTGCGTCCGCAGATAGCCCTTGAGTGACTTGAGATACTCGCTGGCGTACTTGGTTTTGATGGCTTGCCACTGGTCAACCGTCAGTCGTCCAATGGTCTGGCGTTGCAGCCCTGCACTGATGAGCGACAGGTTGATGGAATCGGAGCGATCACCGTTGCTGAGTGTGGCTCTCACTGTGGCATCGTTAGCGATCGCGTTCACCAGATTGAAGATGCCGAGCTGCGTCACTGGGCGACCATCAATCACCCGTCCAGTTTCATCAATCAGCCACTCCTCAGCCGTCCTGAAGCCAATTTCAAGCAGAAAGGTTTGACCATGCTGTAAGCGATTCTCCACTGCCCAGTAAGAGCCGATGCCCTCAACCACAGTCAGCACTTGCGTCACTGTGCAGCAAATAGACTGCCCGTTGCGAATTACGCTGTAGGTACCGAGTAATGCCCGTTCCATGGCTGGCAGGTCTTTTCGATCCCAATAACTGGCAACGACAAGCAGGTCACGCCCATCGTCGGAGGGACGTAGGCAGGCGGCAAAGGCTTCCCGTGCTGTCTCCAACTTGGAACGCTCAAAACTGCGGGTATGTTGACCCTGGCAAGCGATCGAGCCATACCAGCGTGGGGATGTGCCATTTAGGATGACGATTGGGTTTTCATCGTCGGCATGAGCTGAGTCAGAGGGGTTTTCTCGGTAGCCTGCCTGAATGACCAGCGTCCCTTCAGAATCATGGCGTTTGAGGAAGGAGTTAGAGTTCTCAAAACTCACCAGGCGCGTATGCTTTGCCCTAGTCTGCGGTTGCTTGGGTAAGGTAGTTAGAACCATAAGTGCCTCAAATAATGTGGTGTAGGTGAAGCCTGTCCGTGAGTGTTGTTAGCGGTGTTCTCAGGCAGGCGTGACGGAAGCAGAGCTAACCGTGCCGTCCTCACCCATGAGCAAAATATAACGTTGTTTATGTTTTTCGTACATACAAAAAACATGATAAAAACTGATGTTTTACATACGTTTTAATAAGATTGACGTATGTATAAAAGGCGTGCAAAACACAATTGCTGCTGTATTCTTGAGGCAAGCGTCTGCAAATCAGCTTTAATTAGGAGGAACTATGACGGCTGCTATCGTGGGGAGACCAAGGCGATCGCGTCCAACAGAGCGCGTTAACTACAAATTGGACAAAGACATTAGAGCGATCTTGGCTCGTGTGGCAGAGCGTCAAGGGCGCAATGAGGGCGCACAGGTTGAGCAGCTTGTCCTGTTTTATGAAGCCTGCCAAAGACTCAACGGCGATAATGCATCGCTGTCGATGGACGCGATTAGCGCGAAAGTCAATGAAATATGGGATGAACTGACAGTATTGGAAGATTGAGGGCGATCGCCATGACACCAGCGCAACTAACAAAACTGCTGCCTCTTGAGGAGTTCCTTGAACTCGCTCAAGATGATGGACCGCTCTATGAACTGGTTGACGGGATACTGCTACAAATGCCTGAACCATCGCAGCTACACGAGGAAATCGTTGGCTTCCTCGACTTTGAATTTAAGCTGCAACTGCGTCTAGCGCAGGATAGTACCAAGACAACGCGCAGGCGTAACGTGCTTGTGGTGGCACCTGCTACAGGTAGACGACCTGATCTTGCACTCATTACTAAACCTGAGCGATGGCGCGAAAGCGAGATTGAGCAATCGATTACTACCGTGCCCCTGCTGGTTGTGGAAGTTGCTAGCTCGAACTGGAGTAACGATTTGGTAGACAAGCAGCAAGAGTATGAGGCGCTCGGAGTGCCGGAATACTGGATTGTGGATTACCGAGGGCAAATCCCTGCTAAGTACTGCCAGCGGGGTAAAAATGCGAAGGTGATTAGCTTGAGCCTGGATGCCTCAGGGCAGTATCAGAAAGCTGAGTACGTCGGCTCTGAAGTGGTGCCGTGCAAAGTTTTTCCGTCATTACAACTGACGGCAGCACAAATTTTGAAGGCAGGGGATGAGGGATGAGATTGAGCGTAAGACCGCTGCCTACCAGAGCTTTTCAGCTTTCTAGCTTTCGGGACAGCAATCGCGGTTCCTGTCCCAAGCGTTGAGTGGTAGTAATGAGATCGGCTTACACTCCGATTTACGTCTCAGAATCGCCTACTCAAATGGTTTTCAGAGGTTTCGAGCAGTTTCTAAGTCTGAATTACAAAGCTGAATAACCGTGGTAGCTATCTCTTAAAGCAGTAGCCTACATATAGCGTTCGTGTGCAAGAAAAATACACATTTAGTGGAAATGTCGTTTGGAGAGAATAAATAAAATAGCTCGCAAGGCCCGATCAGTCGTGCACCCAGCCGAATTTGCTGTAGTATGTATCAAGAACGATTTGACGGAAAGTACATAATATGCTCGTACCATCAATCGTTCTACTCAAGGAGAGACACTGGGGAAGACGCATGAATTTTACTTCAAACTTCAAACTAGCCGATTCAAATCATGTCCAATGTCCGCACCGTGCCCCTTGGTACTCGCTTAGCGCTTGAAGCTCACTCTCAATTAGTTGCACTAGCTAGATCGCAGAATCAACCGAAAACTCGGCTGATGGTGATCGCCGTTCAAGAATTTCTCGATCGAAATGCCACAAATGGAAAAGCCCTAGCGGTATAAACTGCTAGGGCTTTTCGGTTTTTGTTATTTCGGCCATCATTCATCCTGACTAAGCTTCCGCGCCGTCCAAAGTTTGGAACTTAGCAGGTCACACACACCTTAAGGTGTGCATATACGTATATGCTACACATTTGTACACGCTCTTTGAAAGAGCGAACAGCAAATCTTTGTAATTGCTTAAAGTCTGAATCTGAATCTCAACAGTCTCATGGCAGGACTGATGTAGAAGTTTCGTCTAGGCTGTCCTCCCGATCGCTAACGGGGAGGACAGCAGCGTGAACTACCCCCGCCCCCCCGTTACGAACAAGCAGACGGAGAGCCAGGTCAGACGGCAGGCGATTTTTGAAGAGTTTCGCCAGAGTGCCGTTCCCGATCGTTTGACCGATGCCAATATCCATTACATCGAAGGTGATGAGGCAGTTGAAATTCTGTCAGAATTTGCCGTTGCCAAAAGCCAAAAAAGTGAAAGCTTTGTTGGAGCGGAAGCCAAACGGACGCTAGAGCGCAATGCTTTTGTGAGCACTGGAGCATGGGCAGTCTGGGGCACAACTTTAGACGGCAGTATGGGTACAGTGCCCATTGTTAAACCCAGAAACCCGCGTGCCGACATCCAAAAGCTTGGCAAGCGGATAAAGTACGAAACGCCTGCTGGAGCAGCAGCCTTGCCGATCTTGCCTTATGTCAATGCAGAGACGGCAGCAGCGATTTATCAACGGTACGAAGTTACGCCCTTAGCGGGGGAAACATTCTGGCAGGTGGTCAGACGTTGCAATCTACCGCTCGCCATTGCCGAAGGCGTGAAAAAGGCACTGGCGCTGCTGGCTCACGGTTTACCCGCGATCGCCATTCGTGGCATTACCCAGTGGCACAAAAAAGGGACTAACGAACTGCATGAAGCGATCGCAGACTTTGCCACAGCCAAGCGCGATATCTATGTCGTCTTTGACCAGGATGAAAAGCCTAGCACTCGTCAAGCCGTGCGACAGCAAGCGCTGAAACTGGCTTCAGGCTTGGAAGCGACGGGCTGTAAAGCGTTGTTTCTGCTTTGGGATGGCACGCTTGGCAAAGGGATTGACGATTGCCTCTTCAACCAGGGTGATCACGCTCCGGCATGGTTTGACAGCCTTATTGCCAAGGCTCCCACACTCAAAGCACTCCAGCGTGATGCGCGGACTCAGAAGGCACTAGATGCCATTGCACGGCTCAATCGGCTCAGTTACCCAGTCGAACGTGCTACGACAGGTGAATATCTGCCAGCGTTGCCAGCACTGGAGCAGGGGGCAGTCCATGTGCTCTCTGCCAGCATGAACGCGGGTAAAACCACGCGAATCGGTCAAGACTGGGTGCAAAGTGCGATCGCCCAAGATTGGAATGTGC
The DNA here is from genome assembly GCA_041744955.1 of Stenomitos sp. Taxonomy (GTDB): domain Bacteria; phylum Cyanobacteriota; class Cyanobacteriia; order Leptolyngbyales; family Leptolyngbyaceae; genus Stenomitos. The sequence goes on from JBGTJW010000005.1 coordinate 15,821, forward strand.
TGGTGATTGTGCCCCTCAACAGCTTAGGGGATCAGACCGCAACGGACTGGAATTTGCCCCACATCCACGGTTACGGCACGACACCCGATCAACAGGAGGCACTCTGGCGTGACGTTTCCTATCGTCACGGGATCGTGATGTGCGCCAACAGCCTCCATCGCTTACCTAATTGGTTCTACGACCGCCCTGTATTGTTGGTACTGGACGAAGCGAATCAGGCGATCGATGACCTTTCGCAAGGCAATACACTTGCCACGCAGTGCCGCTATGAGATGATCTGGGAACGCTTTGCCCTGGCAGCCAGACACGCCTTAGCCACAGGCGCGATCGTCCTGTCCGAAGACGGCATCCCAGATCGAGCCGTGAATCTGGTCAAAACCATTGCCGATGCTGAGAAAATGCGGGTCTTTACCCACCAAAAACAGGGCATCCCTTGGGATTGCGTCGTCTATCACGGCAAAGTGAGCGCTTTTCGGAAACTGCTTTTGAGCACTTCTGGGAAACTGCTCTTTGTCACTACTTCTCAGCTAGAGGGGCGGCGGTTAGAGCGGGCACTGCGTGGCAGCGATCGCAAGGTGATCCGCGTTGACTCCGAAACCAATGAAGCGGGACAATTCACCGCTTTCTTTGAGAACCCTGATCAATGGCTCGCAACGCATCAGCCAGATGTGCTGATCCTCAGCCCTTCTGCCAAGAGTGGTATTTCCATTCAAGGTGGGGTCGGTGTTGAGTCTGCCTATTTTGACCGGGTTTATGGCTACCTGACCGGTCTCACCACCGACATCCAAACGCAACTGTTAGGGCGTTTCCGTCCTGCTGTCCCACGTATCATCTTCTGTCCTGAATTCGCTTCCCCCAACGGCGTGAGCGGCGATGAAGCGTATCAGAATCCCAGAGCCATCAAGCGACGGCTGCACAGTAACGCGCAACTGTTCGCGGGTGTCTACGGTCTGTCGGCACTGCTAGAGGCACCGGACGACCGAGCCGAATTAATGGGCACTGTTGAAACCGCAGTGTTGGAGTATTATGCCGCGTCGCGGGCTGTAGCCGGTGCCCAAAAGTCGCTCATGCACCTGGCGTTAACCCAACGTCTGGAGGCAGCGGGGCACAAGGTGACCAGTGTGAAGCTTACAGAGGGCTGCGACGAGGTAGGCGCACTCTGGCAACAAACGCAGGAAGAACTTTGGCGCGAAGATGCAGCGGCGATCGCGGCTGCTGAAGTAAAACCAGAAGAACATACACCCGACTGGGCGCGCGGTATCTTAGGTGCACTCGCATCAACGCTAGCGATGCGTATTCTGGCACGTAAGGTGCTGCGGCGTGATGAGTTCCCCGGTATCCTCTTTGATTGTCCAGAGGAATGCTACCGTGCACTCTGCGAAGACTATGGAGCCATGCGGCGTGGGGTGAGGGCACAAGCCAAAGCTGAAAACCTTGAAGGCACCCTCGAAGCTGATCGCAGTGCGATGGAGGCAATCTTTAAGGGCAGCATTCGCGCCTTGCATCGTCTACCCAAAAATCTCGCACAGGCCATGCTGAGGGCAAAAAGCGGGGTGCTGGAACTGCTCGACGGCAAACCGTACAGCAATCAAGATCCAAGGGCGATCGCCGTCAAAACGTTTGCCTTGAAGTTTGCCAAAGAAATCTACTATTTCTTGCGGCTGACGATCAAAGCAGAGCAAACGCCGATACAAATCTGTCACAAGCTGCTGGCTCAGTTGGGTCTAGAAGCTGACAAAGCAAAGCGACCGGGCGCGATCGTTGATGTGGGCAGACCAGGCAAGCGGGGTGAACAGAGTGATCGCGTCTATGCCCTCAATCTCAACTTTGACCCGTTGCGTGTGCGATTACTAGAAGCCGCACGGCGTAAGCTTTCTGAGTGCGTATCCACAACTCGTATAGATACCGATCTATCTATACGAGTTGTGGATACGACCCCCATACGACCCCCAGATGGTGATTCTGAAGGGTGCAGCGCGTCGATTTGGGTGGGTGTGCGGGTAAAGTGGGGCAATCGTTTAGGTGAGTGGGTTGTGGAGTCTGTAGACGGCACAACAGCTAGAGTCAGTGCAGCAGCAGGATGGGCAAGCGTCAAGGTTTGTGATGCAAAGCTGGACGATTTGAGGGCAGCAGCATGAGCGACCGACCCCCATACAGCCCGGAACAGGCGCGAGCCGTGATCAGACTGGAACTCGCGCTACTCATGGGGCACGTTACTAGTCGTCCTGCTGGTCTTGCCCTGTTGGTGACGCTGCGCGAGGCGCTGCAACGTTTCCATTCAACTTGTCCTCTTAACCCTGTTTTTCGTTTTACCTGACTACCAACCTGATCATGTCTCGCAGCATCACCTGTAAAGGTACAGCGGTTTTCACAATGAGCCGTTGCTAGGCTTGGATTGTGTCAAACTATGAGTTAAAGGTGGCTGTCACCAGCCATACGCTTTGATCGAGAAAGCTTCAAGATCAAGCCTCAACTATAATTTCTGCCACCACAAATATTGATCTTAGGCTTCGGAAGCAGAGATTAGATCTTTAAGACCTGATCTCTGCTTTTTTTGTGGCTTCAGTCACACTTACTAGGGGTTGAGCCGACATACGGTCAAAAAGGTGCCAGTACAGGTTTTACTTGCTCTTCTTTTGACCACTGGACAGCTTTTGGACTAAATGCGCCAACTGGCACATGGCTCAAAGGTCGATTCCTTCGTTATAAGGCACCTCTAGAACCCTCATTCTACCGCTGCCCTGCTGCCTTCCCAGCAGCAGGGCAGCTTTGAGTTCAACGGATTACTGCTTTGCTCAAACTCAGTCTAGACAAGGCTTCTAGTCCATCTGGCACCTTTTTGCCTTTATGTCGGCTCAATCCCTACTAGCATCAAGCAAGCCTCAGCAAGTTTGTGAACACGAGCGAGCTAAATTGCCTCACCCTTAGCAAGCAAAGCAAAGCTTTTGTCGCCTTTTCTAGAGCTTACTTTATTTGAGTTTTCTGTTTTTTGTGTCAGTGTTAGTTGTGTGACTAGTTAATGCTGCATTAGCTACGTCTGTCAGTCATTCAAAATTCGTCGGGCTAACCCGCGTAGGGAGGCCAAGCTTTATCAGCTTGGCCTCCCTTTTTTATTTTTCATTTAGGGAGAGAGTCATGGTGGTCAAACGATTAAAAGCGCAGAAACCGCGTCAATTACATCAGCGAAAGCTCGCCGTTAAGGGTGTTAAATCGCGTCGTGGTTGTCCTGAGATCTATGACGAACTCAAGAAACCAATCACAGTTGCACTCACTCCCACAGCGGTCCGAGGACTCGACGAGCTGAGCGCCTCGAGGCAAATTTCGCGCAGCGAATTAGTCGAGCGCATCGGACGAGGACTTTTAACAGTGGCTGCTTTAGAGGTTTTAGCTCTTACACAAGAGGTCGAACTGTGAGTGACTCGAGCAAGCAGCGACAAAAGCAGGTGTGGACCGGTTTCAATAAAGCCGACTCTGCACCAACGCAGCTTTTATTGTATAGCGCCACTTTATTGAAATTGAGCGGTTCTTTTATTAGCTTCAGGCGTTCAAAAAGTACCAAAAGCCGCTTTCTAGCAGCACTTCAGCTCTTCATAAGACCAACCGCTTTAGCGACATGGTTACGTCATGTAAGCAGGTTTGCTAGCGGTTTCTCCAATAAAACTAAGGCTTTTTTCTTAATCCCTAAAAGCTTGGCTCTGGCTCATTCTAGCTCTTATTTGATTGCTGCTTTAAGCTTGTAGACTTTTCTACCTTTCCCATCTTATTTTTCTAAGGTACCAACATCATGAATTCACCCAAAAACCTGGCAGAAGCTATTACCCTCCTTGTGGAAAAAATTACGCTCCAAGCTGCGCCCAAGCAAGTAGAGCGCATACTCAACGAACTGATGACTGCTTACTATCGCTATGTATTGCCGGGCTTGGGCTTCAAGCGTGCTGATTACGCAGCCAGGCTGGCAGCGGCTGAAAAGCTGGCAGCCGCCGCTTTTGCAGCCACTCTGCCAGTCAAGGTCTTGCTGCAATTTTCAGAGGTCTTGGAAAAAGGCTTCAAGCTAGCCAATGCACCCCAGTCTTCTTGCTCTACCTACGGCGCTCGGTTGCGCTCCGCGCTGACCTTGATCGAGACAGAGCCCTGGTTCCCCGGGAACGCGTTGCTCAATCGCCGCTCGCCAGATGAGTGCCGTGAAAAAATGCGCTATGGACGCGGGGACTGGAAAGCGTTTTCGCTTATGGAAGAAAAAGGGAAACCACTCAAGTATCGTCTGAAAGCGTCTGACAGTTCTCCCGCTTTGCTCAAGCAATTGGGGACGCTCACGCCCTTCATGTCTGATGTCGATGATGAGGATCGCCCCTTTGATGCCCTAGAAGCATCCACAGCGCTTGGTTACTACATCATCATGTTGTTATGGCTGGGCTGGTTTCTCTATCACGACCAGCCAGCCTTAAACCCAAACGAGTTGACCCTGGAGTCTCTCATTCCCAAAATCACTGAGGAGGCGTTGGAAGGGTTATCAGCGAAGGATCGCCAAGCGGTTTGGAAAAAGGCTCAAAAAGCGCTAGAAGCGCTGGTCAAGCGTTACTTTAGATTTCTCAAGACTGAGCAAAAGGCCGATAGCCCTCGCACCCGCTTGCTGAAGCTCGCCGCACTCCTGATGACGGCGAAGTATCAATATGCTTCGGAAGTGGAGGACAAGGCTGGCTACAGAGGCATTCCCCTCATTCGCACGCTGTTAGCGCTCATAGATAAGGAGCAGAAAGCCGTGGCGAGTTGGGAGAAGGATCGCCGCTACGTCGCCGACCAGTCACGTAAATGGCCGGAACCGCCGGCTGGACAGACTGTGTTGGAATACACTCAAGCGGCACTCATTGAACCACTGCGCTTGGAGTGTCGTCCGCGACAAGGCACTGGGGATTTCTGTAAGGGGCATATTATTGCCAAAAGTCACCAGGTTTACCTGCTGTTTGTCGATATGGGTGTCTTGCCGCCAGGTCGCCAAGAGGAGCCGCGCAGCTATCGCCTTGTCCTCAGTTGCCCCCTCCAACGTCCTCCAACCGTGCCAGTGGATGGGCTGTACTGGCCGCAACCCCCTGATTGGACCCGAGAAAAACGACAACGCGACGGTTCGCTTGCTGACAACTACCTTTATAAGGTGTATCACCATGACGGGCAGCACTATGAGCAGGGCGTTTGGGTGCGCGAGAAGTGCAAATACAAGACCCATCGGTATCATGGGAAGCGTTCAAGTGTGATCGACAATCTGGTGTTTGATGACGGGCACTGCTTGTACGACTACATCGAACGGTATTTGTGCGGGCAGTGGTATGTCGGCAATTTTCGGGAGGGGCATCGCTATGACTGGTGGGATGCTAACCTTCGAGGCCGCTACGGCAAGTGGCTGAGCCAGGGACGAGCGGAACTCTGTTCGGCAGCTACGCCGGTCATCACGCGTGAGGGGAAGTCCGAGACTTGGGTGTCGAGCTATGTTTTCCTCAATCGTTCTAGCGGGAAACCCTTTACAGACGTGCAAATGTCTGAATTGTTTGCCCGTAACGCTTACCGGATTTTGGGTAAGCGCATCACGCCGCATACCTTTCGCTATATGTGGGCCACCTGGGCGTTCCAGATGGAACTGTCTGATGCAGCGTTGGAGTCTCTAGCCCATGGCATGGGGTTCACGGTCAAGACCATGCGGAAGATGTATGAGCGCTGCTCGCTGACCGAAAAGAACCGTCCCATCAATAAGGTGATGCGGAAGTTGCTTCCGTGGTGCTCTAAGCAGGAGCCGTCGTCAGAAAAGAGCGATGGCTTCCTGCAGATCAAGGAGGGTATCGCCCAACTGAGCCCTCAGGAGTTGGAAGAACTGCGTAAACTGCTGGGGCTAGACCCAGCAGCATGATGCGGGTGGAGGGGGCGAGCGCTTCTGGTGCTGCAACGCTAGGGGCGATTGCTCCCTCTAACCTGTTAAGCATCTAAGATTGTCTGCGGCGGGTGATGGGAACCGTTATACGGTTAAGCAAATCCTAATATTGATATTTACAATGAACTGGCGCGAATACGAAACCCGAGTCTTTCAGGAATTTCAGAATAAATACTCAGAGTACGAAATCGGTTTTGACCAAAAGTTAATCGGTAGATTCAGTAAAGTCCCTAGGCAAATAGACATACTGGTCAAAGCACGAATTGCAGATGTTGACACAATTGGGGTGTTTGATTGTAAGTGTTTTAACAAAAGCATTGATGTAAAGGTAGTTGATTCCATGTTTGGCTTCATAGACGATTTAGGAGCAAACTTTGGTGGAGTAGTTACGACCAAAGGCTTTTCTAGTGGTGCAAAAAGTCGTGCAAGTGCTGCTCGAATCGATCTTCGTGTAATCACATTTTCTTCACCTGAAACAGTAATTGATGAGTTCGTTCCCAAGCTTGACTTCTCAGATCCAAGAAATTCAATGTATTTAACAATAATTTGAAAGGTAAGGAAGAACCTTACAACAAGCGCCATGTAACGGACGAGCAATCATTGCTAGTGTGGATGCAAAGCTATAGGTCGCTGCTGATGGCGATCGTTGGGTGTCATAGGAAAAGTATGGAGCTAATCGGAATTGTACTTAGCTTGATTGGCTTGCTGTTCGCTTTCGAAACACCGCGTCGTGCTTTCATCAAACTATTTGGTTTCAAGCGCCCACAGGCTATCAGTTCCAGCAGCGGACATACAGCCGGTAGCTTTAATTCCAGCAGCCATACATCTGACAGCTTCAATTTGCAGTTGATCCCAGAGAATGCTGTTGAGGTTGAAACACTCATTCCAGATTCGATTACACGTGACTATGACACGAATGCACTCCAATTTCACTTTGGACGAGCATCAACACGCGACGGACAAGCACCGAAGTTGCTCTTGAGAATCACTGATCCTGACAGTGACTACAGAACTTCATGGTCCGCCTTCTTAATTAGCCCTAGTGGCACAATTTATCGTGCTCCAGTCACATGGCCCGGTGGTGGAAAAATATATAGGGCACGCTTTGCTACCAACGAACCTCGTACAGGCCGCTGGAGAGGCTTCATCAGGCGCAGCTCTGGAGAATCTTACAAATTCGAGAAAATGCTACATCCTCCCGATGACACCTAACAAGCACGTTGCAGCGGAATGAAGGTTTCTCGTGTTAATGCTCATCATTACTTGCATCCGCTGAACATGTTCATTAATGCTTGTATCTTGTCGGCAATGTTTTTCTCATTATTCCCTTCTCTGTAAGGTTTTGGGTCGTACTACAAGTAAGGTTCTCAACCATTCTTTTCGGCAATGTTGCGGCCTCGCCTTAGAAGGACTCAATATCCTGTCATAACTCCGCTTTCCGGCTCATACGAGCGGCTGGGTCTTGGTCACTCACTTTACTTATTGCATCAGCCGTTGAAGACAGTACCAGCGGATGGTGGGTCGCCAGCAAAACAGAAGTCAGCGCCAGCCAGTTCGAGTGCAGTTTTGAGTACCAGCGTGTCATGAATCGACGGTACCGTAATCATAGTGAAGCCGTCGTACTTGCACTGCAGCATAAAGGCTACCTCACGGGCAGCCTCTGGCGTTTCCAAGAGTAATTGCATCGATCGCATGTCATGATGCTACATCAAGGAAGGCTGTGGTTGACTATGGTGGCGATCGCCAAGGGGCTGGCAACACCTCGTGTGAAAGTGCGCCCTTGCATCAAAAGGAGGTCCATGCGATCACTTCTACTCAGGCTTGCTTGCTTTTACACAAATATAGCTGTCGCCACAGAGGTTAGGACGCAGCTTGTTTGAGCACGGTGTTCATAGCATCGTGCAAACTGTCGGTATAGCGTAGTTGTTTGCGAATGCGACTTTTCAACCATGCCCAACACTTTTCAATCCGGTTGAGGTCAGGCGAATAGGGGGGCAGGTAGACCACTTGAGCACCAACGGCGGCAATCAGTTGAGCAATGCGTCCGCCATGATGAAAGGTGGCATTGTCCACAATGACCCAGTCTCCGGGCTTGAGCACTGGGAGGAGGCAGGTTTCTAGCCAAATTTCAAAGACGGTGCGGTTGCAAGCGCCTGTGACCGTGAAGGGGGCAATCAATTGCCCGTCTCGATACCCCGCAATCATGTTGACCCGTCCTTGACGACGACCCGTCTTCAGCCCATAAATTCGTTCTCCTGCTGGCGACCAACCGTACCCATAGTCATCCCGCTCATCCATACCGGACTCATCGACGTACACCAAGTGCGCGGCTTTCGGGTCTCCCAGCCGCTTGAGAAACTCTAAACGCTTTGCTTCATCGCGTTCGCGATACCCGTACGTCTTTTTTTTCGCGTCCAACCCAACTTCTGGAGCGCGCGTGAAATCGTGCGGTCACTGATCTCCCCTTGCCAGAGGTGCGCCATCTCTACTTGAGTTTTCTCCTCATGGGTCTTGGCAAAAGCTCGAAACTTCTCCCAGTCCGTAATTTTCTGGCGCTGGCTCACGGCTTGCCGCTGTTTTGCTTGCACGTCGCCAGTTGCCGCTTTGCGTTTGAACCACAGGTCAATGGTGTTGCGACTGATGTTGAAGAGTTGGCTGGCTTCACTTTTCTTAAGACCATCCAGTTCAATTGCTTGGATGACTTTTTGGCGGAAATCGTAGCTATAGGGTTGAGCCATTGATGGTCACTCAAAAACAAGAACTGGTTACAGTCTATGTCCTAACAAAACTGGCGACCGCTATAAGAAAGCGAATGGCGCGATCGACGGTTTGCCCAATGCGTAGCTCAGAATGCTCGTCGATGGTGCCCTCCGGAGGGCACCATCGACGAGACGGATCAGCTTCAACAGTTTTGGGACATTGTCAAAGCGGGCGATCATCCATGCTATGAAGCAGCAAAGCGGTGACTACATGAGCTTCGACGAAAATTTGACTTATGAGCTGCTTGCGGCTGCTTGGGTTTATGAGCGTTAGCGGCTGGTTGCGTCGCGGGGCAGCGACCCGGTCGTGCTTCAATCGACCGGGTCCAGTTGTTTAAGCTGTATGTGTTTGCGCCCCAGTACCAACTCAAACGCATCACCCGGCTGAAGCGCCATTTGCTCGGTATACGCGGTGCCGATCAACAATTGACCATTCGCTTGCACCGCAATCCGGTAATTAGCACGGCGTCCATCTCGACCACGCTCAGCGGCTGGTTCGTCCAGTGCAATGCCTTCCGCTTCCAGGAGAGCCTGCAGAAACTGTAGTAAGTTGACGCGTTCCCCACCACCCTTCGTGACGGTGTAATAACCGCAGGCTTTCGCTTTCTGGGTCTTGCTCAGGGTCGCTAGCGTCTTGACCTTCTGTAGTAATGCTGCGCCGGTCAGGGGTTCGCTCGTCTTCTGTTTCGCCATGCTGCTGCTTTACTGCCAAGAACCTGCACTCT
>JBGTJW010000006.1:0-13864 GCA_041744955.1 Stenomitos sp.
CACCGCCTTGGGCATCAGCACGATGGCGTTCAACCTGAACGGGTTCAACTTCAACCAGAGCATCATCGACTCGCAGGGTCGTGTGGTCGGCACTTGGGCAGACATCTTGAACCGGGCGAACCTCGGGATGGAAGTGATGCATGAGCGGAATGCGCACAACTTCCCGCTGGACTTGGCGGCAGGTGCAGCGACTCCGGTGGCGCTCTCGGCGCCTAGCATCAACGGTTAGTCTGACGACGGTTGTTTGATTAATTGCTTCAAGCTGATTGATGAAACGAAAAGCGCTCCCTCGTGCGAGGGAGCGCTTTTTGCTGTGATGTATCAGTTCGGTCTATAACCGTCAGTCGTTCTCGTTTACAGCTCTTCCCTCAATCCTTTATATAGCTGTTGTTGAAAGGTCAAGACGTGAGAATGAACGTCTCCGCCGCAAGCGGACGGAGTATCACTTCGCTACGCCTCACACGCTTTGCGGCTCGGCTGCGCTCAACAGCGCCTATCCAGACTGCTGTACCTCATGCGCCCCAAGGTGCGGGGAATTGACCCGTAGTGATTAAAGGTTTTACAGGGGCGTTGCTTCTAGACAGGGCTTTCACTGTTCGAGTGAGCGTTAATGTCGCAACCCCTGCACTCTGTTCTACCTGACTACTACTGAGAGAGGTATTGAGTTTAATTCCATGGCTGTAGTGCCTCAAGTAGCGCTATCTACGACCAGTTGAATGCTCTAAGCAAATGGTACAGAGCCTTACTAGTGACAGAAATAAGCTTTTCGTCATCGTGTTAACTTATGCGGCTACCGCTTTATAAAGCTCTCAGCGCTTGATTGCACATTACGAGAACCGTTTGCTGAATAGTGGGATCTGGTTGGTTCCTTACGCCTCAGATTTTGAGGCAGCGATCGTAGTGTTCTCATAGTTCAAAATGTGCCTTCGTTTTACTTAGTGCTGGCAACCAAGCCTATCTGCTCAGTTAGAGTGCCTTTTACTGAGCTAGAGGAATCTACGGGTAGCAATGAGAAGAATGTAAAGGTATGTAACGATCTTTCGATCCTATTAATAAACATTGCAATCATTTGCAGCTATTGCTAACTTGTGCATGGGTAAAGACTCTCCGTTTCAATCAGATGTACGTACCCTTGTACCCTCTCATGAACAACTCAACATAAGTGAGCTATGGTTTTGCCTTTAACTTGCTACACGACTGACCAGTCTCAAGATGCTCACTTCACGCAGCAGATGCGTACTTTGGAGCAGCCAAAAACAGACCGATTTGCTCCGCACTTAGCGTTGTTGCAACCGCTTCGCCGCTGGTTAGCTCAGATAGAGATTAGCGATCGCACCTTAGCACGAATGCTTTGTTTTTTGATCCCAGCACGGTGTCCGTTTGAGCGGACGTTCAAGCTTTTTGGGCGAACCATACTCTCCATCCCGCCCCTTTGCAAGCTCAACCCTTTTTACGAGGATCTTGTCGAACTGCGCTTCCGCTCTTTGTGCTATTTGGCAGAAGTGATGGGTGACGACATTTCTCGCTTTTGCTGAGCGCTCTTACGTTTGCTGATTGCTCTTACAAGAGCATGGCTGAATCTGGTAACGGCACAGCAATTGCTGAATGCCTTGATGATGCCACAGGTTAGAACGAACGATCCCGCCTAGGAAAGTACATTTTTGAGCTAAAAACCATGTCACAGTCAAATCGATTGCAGCCGATCGCAGTCGTGACGCAGGTCATCAACGAGATGGAAGCGCAAGGTCTGCTGATGTTATTCGACCCAGAGGAACACGTAGCGAAACGTCTTACCGGCGACTTGATCGCTGCGGGTGTTCTGCAAGACGATCGCCCAATCGTAGCAGTCTATCCTCTGCCTTCAGACGAATCATCCAATTCTTAGAGAGAAGAAATTGCTGCTTCGGTAGTTAGCGATCGAAGCAGCATAGAACGGTGATAAATGGCTAACGCTTTTCAAGCTGACAAGTCTGATCGCTTGTTGTTTGCAGTCCCTAGATAGTGCAGATGTTATGGTTAACGCTTGAAGCTATAGCGCGATCAACGATCGCAGTACAAACAAGTGAGGCGCAGCGTACAGCGTCCTATCTGTTTTTTTGTGGACGACATTAGCAAGAACGAGGTTACAGTTAAATCCAGAGTCGTCTAAAGGCTCGCTTTAGCAATCAACCCTCCTCGCTTAACAGGATCCGTTCATGCATCGAGTCATGAAGCTACTCTTTATCCGTCATGCCCAGTCTACAGGGAACCAAGAAAAGCGGATGCAGGGACATGGGGACTACGCGCTTTCTAGTGATGGCAGGCAGCAAGCGGAGAAACTTGCTCATAGTCTACTGGCAGACGCGTGGTATCCCTCCCATGTTTACAGTAGCCCCCTCAAGCGAACAGCGGAGACGACACAGATTTTACTGGACCACTTTCAGACGGCACCTCTGCCTGCTGCGGTCAGTGATTTGATTGACAGTGCTGAGACTGCTGACTTGCCAGGAACCGAGTCCAGAGCGATCGCGGTTGTCTACGCTGATGAACTCAAAGAATTTCAGAACGGCATTTTTCAAGGGCTGACATGGGCAGAAGCAGTGAACCGCTATCCCGACTTATGCCGTGCGTTGGAAGCTTCTCCTGACTGGATTCAAATTCCAGGTGCAGAAACGCCCCAAGCTGCCAGAAAACGTGCTCACCAGTTCATTCAGGCACTCTTTGAGCAGCACCAAAATGGGGATCAAATCTGGATTATTACTCACAGTTGGATTTTGCAGCATCTAGTAGCTGAGTTGATGGGATGCGATCGCTCCTGGCGGCTACGAGCAAACAATACTGCCTTGTTTGAGTTTTGGATTGACCAGTCACGGTGGCATTGTTCCGATCAAAATCGCTTTAACACCGATCTCTGGCAGGTTCGGCGCTTCAATGATTGCCGTCATCTAAAAACCTAAGTTCAGCAAGACATAAGTGCAGCACTCGTGAGTCAGCACTTTGGGGCGATCGTATTCTTTAGTAACATAGTCATTGGCTCCACTCAGCAGGCTGATCCCCCACCATCGGCAAGGCGCTTGGCGACGACAAGATTGCGCCAAAGCGTTAAGTTTTCTATCAAAAGAAGCGCTGTTTTCAATGCTTTTTGACATTATCTGAGCCAACGAATTGACGCTCCTTTGGCTAAATTGGAGTATCTTGAATCAAAGGTTACTATCGCTTCCTTTGAAGGGATCGGGGTCAATTTAGAGTGTTCAACCATGACAAGCACAGTGAACGATATTGTCAAGCAAGCGAATCAGGGCAGTGTTGCTGCCATTATTCAGGTTCTCAACGAAAGGCTTGCTGATTCTGGCGTACGGACACGTGCTATTTTCGCCGATGGAGTGCTGCAAGTCCTTTGTGAAGCCGCGACTCCAGAACAGCTAGAGCCGTCAGAACTCATTGGGCAAGTCCGGCAAACGTTGGAGGCGATCGCTCCCCGCAATATTCGCCGCGTCAATATCAACAGCCGCATTGTGCGAGAACAACAGTTGCTTTGGCTTGATGAAATTAGTCGTGATCCCGAAAATCAGCTTCTTTGGTCACAAGAAATTACGCTGAATAAAGCCAACCTTCTGCGGCACCTTTTGAATGAGTGGCATCAAAACACAGCCCCTCAAAAAACAAACTTACCGACCCGCACCCGAGAACAACAGCGCGAACAACGCCAATTCTGGCGAGGACTGGTTGGGGGTGCCAGTGCAAGCGTCTTGCTGCTGTTGGTGGGCTGGGCGTTTTACAGTTGGCAGGGCGCTGCAAAACCAACGGCGATCGCAAGCCCGTCTAGCGCACAGGTCGCAACGACACCAACTCAAACAACCCTTGCCACCCCTAAGGCGGAGCCGACACCAAAACCGCAGGACTCCTTTTTGATCGCCGTGAGAATTGCAGAGCAGGCATCACAAGAGGGTTTGACTGCACAATCACAAGCACAATGGCTTGAGTTAGCAGCCCGTTGGCAGCGTGCTTCAGACTTGATGGCAAAGGTGTCGAGTGAGGACGCACGCTACGTAACAGCGCAGGATCGGGTCGTTGCATATCGCAAAAACAAGGAAATGGCGCTCATAAAAGCAAATGAACAGCCCGTAGAAACACCGGCTGACATGACAGCAACGCCTGTGCCCCAGTGAGCTTTGACCGAGTAGTGCCCGATCGCGTCTGCCCGACTCAACCAGGCACTACTCGATACTGACCCCACGTACGGTTTGTGATCGAGGACGAGACGCTACAGGAGCCTGTTGAATCTGGCGATCGCGGGCATGGTGTTCCTGAAAATGCCTTTGCCACATCTCTGGCGCATTGAGCGTTTCGCCACCATGCTTTGTGAGCCGCTGCCGTACTTTGCACAGTACAGGCGTGTTGACACAAGCACCCGCCACAATGATCTGTCCTTTGGTCAAGGCAGGCAGTTCTTTCAGCAAATCGCGCCCTGCTGCCTCCACACCGTACTTCAGGCTTTCCTGGTCTACAGGATTGACAATCCGCATAATGAACTGGCTCATGCACTGCGACAGCACATCTGAGTCAATTTTGCCGGGACGCTGAGTAATCAGCCCCATGCCCAAACCAAATTTGCGTCCTTCACTGAGGATCGTTCGCAGTACAGCCTTGCAGCGTGACGGTTCATTAGCAGGGGCAAAGCGGTGTGCTTCTTCCACAATGATAAAGACGGGATAGGGCAAGAAGTTTTCGTCCTCCGGCTTAATCAATTCCCGCTGCGTGTTCATGCGCGCCTGGTTAGACTGGCGCAACACCGCTGCACAGATGACCTGCTGTTCTTCCTGGCTGATTTCATTCATTTGCAAGACGGTGACTTGCCCAGGCTCAAACAAATCTCGGGGCGCAACGGTATGTTCAAACGTGTGAAAATACTGCGATCGCTCCAAGCGCTCTAGCTTCCATTCCAGAGCCGGAGCCGAGGAACCTGACTTCTCGTTGCCCTCTTCATCCACCTGCATATCCGCTTCACGCACCGCTGCAATCAAATCCTGAATGCCCCAGCGATGTTCTCCTTGTTTGTGGCGTTGCAGCAGCCGATAGGCTTTGTTGAGAATCGACTGCTGGCGATCGCTCATATCCGGCAGCAGCGTCATAATGTCGTAGTAGTCCAGCGACGAGACCCGAATCCGAATATCTTCTGGTGTGAGGATTTTTACCTTCGGCGTGTAGCCATCGCTCCCTTGAAACGCCGCGTGTCCCCGCATTTCTGCCAGCGTGTGATACTCCCCATGCGGGTCAAAAATCAGCACAGCCGCGCGATTATGCGGCAGCAGCAGTTCTTCAATTAACACGCCTGCTGTATATGACTTGCCCGACCCCGTACCTGCCAGAATTGCCATGTGGGTGCTGACCAGTTCTTTCACGTCTAGCGCTACAGGCACATCCGATTCCCGCAGCAGCAGCGAACCAATATGTGCGGCACCGACCTCACCCGGTTGCTTCTTATTCAACACCCGCCGCAGCATGACATCATCTGCTAGGTAAACCTTTGCACCCGGATTAGGCGTGCGACGTGGGTTCATGAACCCCAGATTGGAGTCAAAGTAGCCCACCACGTCTACCGTGATCTCGTAGATTTCTGGATTGTTGTAGGTAAAACCCACTAGAGCCGCGATCGTCTCTGGACTAATCTCTGTATCCGCAAAAATACGATCGGGCAAATGGTCAATTAAACACCGCGCCGAAATTTTGCCTAAGATCTGTAGCGCCGACTCGCGTTCTGGCACCACAACTTCATAGAAGACAAACTCGCCAATTTTGACCGAGCGATTGTCAGCCGTAATAAAGACATACTGGTTGCCAGTTTCACCGGGTCCTTTCACCGTGCCAATGACACGCGGCGAAGCCAACGCCGACTCCGTACTCGTCACAGTTGCCAAACGCGAATCTAGAAGCAAATTATCAGCGTTCATTCACTATCACTCAGTCAGCGATGACTCAGCCAGAGCCAAGCCTGGATACCTCTAACGGTTATAGCAGCTTCTTGATGGGTACGATCGCCCGTAGCGAGGAGCAACACCAGCAGTCAAACAGATAGTAGCGATAGATAAGCAGGAATTCACGGATTACCGTTAGCCATTTGCTAGTTTACTCTAAAGCTAACGGAAGTGACGCTCGTCACCAAGTGTCGTTCCGCCCCCTGGTGATCATGGCAACACGGTACAGATTTCTGTCCCACCGTTGCTAGTGGTTCTACCAGTTGGGGCATCCTGAATTTAACAGGAGCGGTTCGTCAACCTACAATCGAACGAAAGGGGTCATGGTCGATAGCGGATACATTACAGAAAACTGCGTTCTAGTGGGCGAGCTTCCTCGTGAAATATCGTCAACCGTAGCAGAAACAACGCGATCGACATTGGCTAAACCCCTCAAAGTCCTGCTGCCACGGGATGTTACAGATTTACCCTCGCAACAGACTGTCAATCTGGTAAACCTATCGCAACAACTGCTACAAGTTGCAGTCAATCCGACCGATGACAGCCAGATGTTAGCTGCTATGGCTGCTTGCATTGGCAAAGCTTTTAACGCGGATGGGTGTGCGATCGTCCTTTTTGACGAAACAACCGCTAACGTTCGAGCCACTGGCTGGTTTGCAGAGGCACCACCGCTACCGCTGCAAACCCTAGAAAGAGCGTCCGATGACTTTGACCACTGGCTGGCTGAGACTGCACTGATGCCTTGCAGTGGGATAGAAGGGATAGAGACTGTACGATCGCACCCTGCTACAGCGTCAAGCGTCAGTAAAGCCTTTAAAGTCTGGCAGTCTATCAAACAGTCGCGGGCATCCTTGCCGCCTGTAAGAGCGATTGCGGGTGCAGCAATGCAGCTTCAAGATCGTGTGCATGGAGTCATTAGCTTAATGCGATCGCGCACTCATACCTGGAATCAATCCGAAATTGCAGGACTTCAAACCGTGTCTCATCAGGTTGCCGACACCTTCGATCTGCTTCAATTGCAGCAGCAACTCCATAAGCAGATGCAGTACCAGCGAGTGGTTAATCAGCTTACGTTAGCCATTCACAATGCGTCTGACCTTAATGACATCCTTAAACTTGCTACCGATGACACGGCATCAGCGCTGCAAGTGAAACGCGGTATGCTCCTACGCTTAAAACATTGGGACTCGCTCTTTCGCAGTCATGCTCAGGTCGATCGACCGAAAGTGAGAGTGAATGTAGCTCATGAGTGGCTGAGTGAGCCACCATCTGAGGCGACTCACCCACTGCAACCAAGTACCGCAGCATCGCCCTCCGCTCTGCCAACTGCTAGCAACCAGTCGTTTTGGTTATCCGAGTGTACGCTCTGCCAACAGGCGTTTTCACACCCTGGCAGCCCATTTGCCCTTAGTGGCGACCCAGCATCTCAGTTGGATGCGGTTCAATTTGAAGTGGAAGGAGAAACGGCGGCTGCCTTTGCTCTAAAGTCATTGCCTGCGCTCCTGCTGATGCCCTTAGAGAGTCAGGGAACCATCCTGGGGTTTCTCGTTTTTCAGCATGATCAGCCTCGCATCTGGCAGCCAGCAGAGTTAGAACTGGTGCAATTGGTGAGTGCCCAAGTGAGTACCGCGATTATTCAAGCAGAAACCTTACGGCAAGTGCAGTCGCTGGTCGAAAAGCGCACGGCTGAACTGCGAGAGAGTCTGGCGGTGCAGGCAAAACTGTACGATCGCACCCGCCATCAGCTTGATCAACTACGACAGTTAAACCAGGCAAGGGATGAATTTCTTAGCACCGTCAGCCATGAGCTGAGAACACCGCTTACCAGCATGACGTTGGCAATTCGGATGTTGCGGCAGGTGGGCTTGTCGGCTGAACGCAGTGCGTGCTATCTGGATATTTTGGAACAGCAGTGCGCCCAAGAAACTAGCCTCATCAACGACCTGCTAGGGCTGCAAGAACTGGAATCAAACCAGATTGCTCTGAACCCGCAAGAAATCGATTTGAAAGCATTAATTCACGATCTGACTCGGTTTTTTCAGCAAAAGTGGTCAGCAAAAGGGCTGACGTTAGAAGTCAAACTTCCCCGGCGATCGCTGCGCTTGTTGAGCGATCGCAACAGCCTGCACCGCATCTTGTTTGAGCTCCTGACTAATGCTGGTAAGTATGCTGATCCAAACAGTTGTGTGCAGCTTCATGTCGCGCTCAAAGCAGGGTCAGCTAAACACCAGTCAGCAACAAACCCGATCATTGTGACGCTCCGCAATCTGGGGCAGGGCATTGCCCCAGATGAACTACCCTTTATCTTCGACAAATTTAAGCGCTCTCAGGTCGCTACCCAAAAGGCAGTACAGGGCACGGGCTTAGGTTTAGCGCTGGTGAAATCGTTGGTGTTGCATCTTAACGGTGACATTAGCGCCTCTAGCCATCGCACTGACGATGCCCACACGTTTGCAACGTGCTTTACGCTGACCTTACCGCAAACCCTTTGACAACCCAAACGTGCTGTAGCCTGAGCGCCAGATCCTCAACTTTTTAAGCGATCAGGGATTTGAAAGGCTACTAGTCAATGGGGCTAAATGGAATATAGTCAATAGTATGCTCAAGTCTGCTGCACCTAAATCACTCCGTTGGCAACGTGCTAAGCAATCGTTGTTCGCACGTCAGACAGACATCTTTTTGTCTGCCGCACGGTTGATGGGGTATTTGTGGTGGGATAACACGATCGCCCGACGTTTTCCGCAGCATCGCAATCGGCGCGCCCAGTGGCTCGTGGGTACGCTCCTCGATTTAGGCCCAACGTTTATTAAAATCGGGCAAGCGTTGTCCACGCGGGGCGATCTGCTGCCATCAGAGTACATTCAGGCGTTAGGGCAGCTTCAAGATCGGGTGCCAGAGTTTGGTGCTGATGAGGCGATCGCGATTATTGAATCGGAGCTAGGCAGCCCACTTTATACGCTGTATCGTGACTTTGACCGCAACCCGATCGCGGCAGCAAGCCTGGGACAGGTGCACAAAGCACGACTGCACACAGGCGAAGAGATTGTGATCAAAGTGCAGCGTCCTGGTCTGGAGACCCTTTTTGACCTGGATTTGAGAGTGCTGCGACGGTTGCTGCGGTTTTCCCAGCGCTACCTTCCCTGGACGCAGGAGTACGACCTGGAAGCAATCTATGAAGAGTTTGCGCTGGTACTGTATCAAGAAATTGACTACGTGCAAGAAGCCATCAACGCCGATCGTTTTCGCCATAACTTTCGTGACCATGCCCGTATTGTCGCTCCCAAGGTGTATCCCAAATACACCACCAAAAAAGTGCTGACAATGGACTATGTGCCAGGGATTAAGATCAACGATCGCCAAAGCCTGGAAGCGATCGGCATTAACGTCAAAGAAATCAATCAACTCGGCATTTGCTCGTATCTCAAACAGTTATTGCAGGATGGTTTCTTTCAAGCCGATCCCCATCCCGGCAATATGGCGGTCAGTCCAGACGGGTGCTTGATTTTTTACGATTTCGGCATGATGGCAGAAGTCAAGTCGATCGACAAAGATCAAATGGTACGCACCTTTTTTGCCGTGCTGCGGAAAGATACGGATCAGGTGATTCACACTCTAACAACGATGGGACTGATCGAGCCTGTCTCAGATATGGCTCCCATTCGCCGCGTGATGGGGTTTGTGCTAGAACGATTTACCGAAAAGCCGATCGCGCTTCAGGAATTTAGTCAGGTGAAGCAAGAAGTGTCGGCGCTGTTTGCCCAGCAGCCCTTTCGCCTGCCTGCCAAGATGACGTTTATTCTCAAGGCGTTGACCACCTTAGATGGAGTTGCCCGCGACCTTGACCCCCACTACAGTCTGTTAGAATCTGCCAAGCCCTTTGTCAAAAGCATCACAGTGGCGAAGGGGCAGAGCGGTGGCATGGGTTTTGGCGAATTAACGAAACAAGCCCGCGAATACATCACGTACAGGCTCCGCCAACCGAGTGCGACCGATCGCCTGATTCAACGACTGGAAGAACGACTAGAGCAGGGAGAAGTCGAGCTACGATCGCGATCGCTCGAAACCGATCGTGCCATCAAAACCATTAACCTTGCCTTGAAAAACCTGACCTATGCCTGTTTGACTGGTTTTTCGTTGCTCTCTGGAGCGGTTCTCTTAGTCGGTGCGTATAAAGTTTGGGCGTTTGTTGCCTTTGGTTTGGCAGGTTTAGCCACACTGTTTTTGATCCGCTCTCTCATTGCCCTCGCCATTCGAGAACGCATCGATCGACTGGTGAAATAACCGCTCCCCGTCTTGCGATCGGCTTGGAACTCTCAAACGTGATCTAATTTGTGAACTCTCGAATCTCTGCGATCGCCGCTAGCACATCTCTTATTCTATTTTGCCAATTTCTAGAAGGCACGAATCGCCTCCCGAAAAACAGGCTCTCGCAGATACGGTTTAAGTGAGTCGGACGTACCCAAATCAACTGAACTCTCTAAAATCTCTTCCAGGTATCGCTTCAAGCGCACAAACATAAATAACCCAACTGGACGATCAAACTCTACTAGCAGATCGACATCGCTGTCTGTATTCGCCTCATCCCTTGCTACTGAGCCAAAGAGAATGAGAGACTTCACGCCAAAAGACTTCAGCGTGTTCTGATGATTTGCCAGTATTGTAAGGGCTTCCTGTTGCCGCATGATTCCCAAACCTGTAATGAAAAAATCCATTGAGTTAAATTTGCCAGCTACCTTCCAATTCCGTTTGCACTAAAGATTCGTAGCTATTTGGGCATTTGCCCCACAAACAACTTTCCGTTTTCACTACACCGATAATGTGAAGCAGAATAACGGCTCAAATCAGCGGCGGAAAGTAGCCCCGAACTCACTCAAGCAGCTAGCTACCGTCCGTTGCAAGAGGAGTGTTATACGGCTCTAGGCATTTGGGAACCTCTAGCATCAAAACAGGAGCCTATTATAACTTGCAAAACAACTGTACTTGCCTTAGGATGGGGTACTTAATTCTAGTTTCGCAGACGAAACCCATGTCTACAGGATATTTTTCTGTGAAAGAAACTTCTGAAATACTTGGCTATTCAGAACAGTATGTTCGCAAGTTGCTTAGGAGTGGTGAACTCGGCGGAGAATTGATCAGTAACCGATGGCTGATCGCATCAGAATCGGCTCATGAGTACCACTATAAGGAAAATAAGCAAGGTTCTGTTGTTCCCGATCATGAGAGACGATCTTTTAGCAAACCTACTTTGAAGGCTCTAAGCTTCTTTTCTGGCTGCATGGGACTTGATTTGGGACTGAAAAGAGAAGGAATTGAAGTAATCCTTGCTTGCGAAGTAGATAAAGCAGCACGAAAGACAATCGAAACGAATAAACCTGATATCGCTCTGATTGGTGATATCCGAGACTATACAGCTAACCAGATCAGAGAAAAAGCAGGACTATCACCTCAAGAAGATATTGATGTGATGGTTGGTGGTCCACCTTGCCAAGCTTTTAGTAGTGCTGGGAAGAGACAAGGTTTCAATGATGAACGGGGCAATGTATTTCTAACGTTCATCGATTTAATTATTGAACTCAGACCTAAATTTGCAGTTATCGAAAACGTTCGAGGCTTATTGTCTGCTCCGTTAAAGCACAGACCCCATGAAATGAGAGGAAGTGAATATCCATCACTCTCTGAGGAAGAACATAGAGGCGGGGCACTTCTCCACATCATTCGTAAGTTGAAAGAGGCAGGTTATGGTATATCTTTCAATTTATACAATTCAGCTAATTTTGGCTCACCTCAACAACGAGAGAGGGTCGTTATCCTTTGTAGTCGAGATGGAGAAAGGCTCCCTTACCTTACACCGACACATTCCGAGAAAGGCTTATATGAACTACCGAAGTGGAATACTCTCAGAGATGCCCTTGCAGGATTGCCGAAAGATGGACACAATTTTGTTAAATTTCCGGCTAAACGCCTTAAATATTATCGACTTCTTAAACCTGGACAATACTGGCGTGATTTACCAGTGGAATTACAACAAGAGGCATTAGGAGCCTCGTATCATGCTGGAGGTGGAAAAACAGGCTTTTATCGGAGATTAGCTTGGGATAAACCTGCTCCTACCCTTGTTACTCACCCAGCCATGCCTGCAACAGATTTGGCACATCCAAATGAGGATAGACCTCTTAGCATTCAGGAATATAAACGAATACAAGAATTTCCTGACGATTGGATCGTTGAGGGTAGTCTACTTGATCAGTATCGGCAAGTTGGAAATGCTGTCCCCTGCTCACTTGGTCGGGCAATTGGTAAGACATTGGTAAACCACTTAAACGGAGTGGAGCCAGTTCTTTTTAAGGATTTCCCCTACTCTCGCTATCTAAAGACTAATGATATTAGTTGGGAAATAGATGTTTTAGGAAATTCCCCTTCTAGTTCGATGAAACAACTGTCTCTATCTTTGATATAAAGCAATTTTTATTCCTGTCACAAGGGATCCTTCTGTTGAGATTCTATGTAAGCTGCTTGAATTTTGAGTATCATTTGCTTTACATGAAATTTCAATGATTCATAGTCAAGTCCTGCCACAGACCAAAATTCAGCGCCACAAGCGCGGGGAACACTTGCACTTGAAAACGTCCAATTACCTCCTGTACAAAAAGCGGCTGCGAAAAGTCGGTTCTGATGAAGTTCTAGCTCACTTCTCGATCGCGGTGCTTGGCTTCCTGTAAGAGTATTTCGCTGAGTTTTGATTTGCACAAATATAGGATTACCTTCTCCTTGACGCAAAAGAACTGAATCAATACCTGTAATTTTGATCCCAAAGTCTTTTTCTGGACTGATCGCGTAGGGACTGATATTTGCGATCGTCTCCCATAGATCCCCCATCGGTCTACTTAACTGTCTGGAGATTGAATTACTTTCAACAAAGACGGCGGCTCCACACAGTTCATAGAGATTACGTGGACTGGCTTCCATTTCTGCTGGTGATCTCACTCGTGCTGGAATGGTTGCGATAAAGCGATTTGCAAACTGGTCACACTCGTTTGAGATCGCCGTAGACTGGCGCTCCGGATCGAGAGTAGAGCCATGAGAAATATCTACTTGAATCTGGTGCTGGATAAATTCATGTAAGGCTGGTGTGAGCACAGACGAAATCTGGTAGGCACGATGTAGGTCAGGGTTCAATTCAGCAGGTACATTAACCAAGCTTGCATATTCTTCGATCAATCGTAATCTGGCTAAAGTTGGGAGCGGTATGAGCTGATTGGCTTGAAGTGGTTGCATAAGCTTAATACTTAGTTGCTAATCAACTTTATCTTTTGCTACTGACTGATAACATCCTGGATCTAGGAACTCAGTTAGTCAACCTGGATATACTACTTTCACAGATAACTCTTAAAGTCGTATAACACTTATTCGTCACCAATGATGGCGCTACGATCAAGCAGTAATAAATCTCTCAAGCTATCGGTATCTAGCTCAGTCAGCCAGTTTTCGCCTGCGCCAATGACGTTTTCTGCCAGTGCCTTTTTGCTTTCGATTAGTTCATGCACTTTCTCTTCAAGGGTGCCGTTGCAGACAAATTTGTGTACCTGGACATTCTTCGTTTGCCCAATGCGGAAGACGCGATCGGTTGCCTGATTTTCGACCGCAGGATTCCACCAGCGATCGAAGTGAAAAACGTGATTGGCGCGAGTCAGGTTTAAGCCGACCCCACCTGCTTTCAGCGACAGGATAAAGATGCGGGGTCCTTGCGGATCATGCTGAAAGCGATCGACCATTTCCTCACGCTGCTTCTTAGACGTGCTGCCGTAAAGAAACAACGTTTCGTGTCCCAACTGGCGTTCCAGGTGAGCTTTTAGCAGCTTGCCCCACTCGGCGAATTGGGTGAAGATGAGGGCGCGATCGCCTTCTGCTAC
>JBGTJW010000007.1:0-26965 GCA_041744955.1 Stenomitos sp.
CGGAACGCGCAAAATGGGTAGGTAGGCTTCGGCAGACGCGAACCAGCCCGTGTCAGCCAGTAGGGTACTGGTGCGATAGCCGCGCACGGTGTCGATGCCGCCCAGGCTAATTTGTTCGACGGGTACTAACGGACGATCAGCAAGCTGCACCTGTGCTTTGAGGGCTAAGAGTGTATCGGGGGCAAAGGAATGAACCCAAAAGCCGCGTCCCTGCCATGCGAAAAAGCGGCCGTCTGGGGGAGTGTCCAAGATCGTTGCACCGATAGCATTGATACCGACACTAAATTCTGACTGGAGTGAGATCACATCCCGATCGCTGCGCTTCAGCCATTCTTGACCAAACCGCAACGCTGTGACACTCGTTACTCCATTGAGATCAGAGCCTTGTGCCGGAAAGGGTAACGGGACACCATCGTTAAACGTCTCTAAAAACACCCCTTCATTACGGTAATGGGTGCCTCGGAACGACAAGGCAAATTCTTCTGTTGCGGTTTGCTTGAGCGGTTGCCGGAATGACACTTCATAATTTTGCGATCGCGATTTGATATCCAGGTCTTGAAACGGTGCCTCAATGACCCGCCCGCGATTACTGCTGTAGTTAAAACTTAGTGTGCCATTGCTGGCATTGATGGGTAATGAGTAACCCACATCCCAACCATTGCTGCCTTCACTACGGTTGTAGCCCGCCTGTAGGCGATCGCCCAACCCAAGTAGATTGACCTGGCTCACGCTGATTTGCTGCCGTAAGCGCCCGACGCTGGGTGCCCGACCATTATCAACGGAGACACTTGCCTTGAGTGGCACCGCTTGCTGCACTTTCACGTTGAGGATGCTTCTGCCCGTTGTTGTTCCTGGTGCAAGTGTGGTTGAGATGCTGTCAATCAAGGCATCTTGCTCCAGCCATTTGACGGCATCTGCCAGTTGATCAATCTGGAGCGGCAAGCGAATGGACTGTGACAGCCGACCCCGCACGTAATTTTGCGAGAGCGGTTGTCCAAACCATAGGAATTTTGGCGGTAAGACTTCGACATTAATTGCCTCTAGCTTGCCTTCCACAACGCGAATTTCGGGCGTTGCACCGTTCAGCACCTCTGCTGGTACGTAAGCACCAGACGTGATGTAACCGTTTTTGGTGTACAGCTCGGTAATCGCTTCGCTTGCCTGTACCAATTCTGCTGGGGTCAAGGTGCGCTTAATGACCGTCGGGTCGCTATGAGCTGGGGAAGCGGCACTGCCCGCGATCGCGGTTTGCACGACTGCCGCTAGTTGCTGCTGCGAAAAGCGAGTGTTGCCTGTAATTTGCAGCCGATCGACGTAAATCTCATCCTTGCGGACTGGCGGCTTGGCGATCGCGGCTGTTTCAGAGGCTGGCACCGTTGCAGTCGGTTTGTTGTCACCTGATGAAACAGGGACGATCGCAGCCGCTTCTGGAGCAGGGGTTGCAGTGCTGCCACTGGGTTGCACAGGGGCGATCGCCGTGGATTCAGATGCAGGCGTTGTAGCCAGCTTGCTGTCACTCGGTTGAACGGAGGCGATCCCAGCCTCAGAGCCAGGGACTGGTTGTGGAACAGGCGCTAAGCTTGGTTGTTCCTGGTTTCGACCAGCGTTGGATGAACTCGTAACAGCATTGGGCTGTTGGCTGCTTGCCACGTTGCCTGCGGTGGTAGACTGCGGCGGTTGTAGTAGCGCTGCAATGATGTCCAGGGGCAACCTTGAGCGAACCGTTGCTGGTGATGGCGCAGTGGCAGCTTCCGGGGCAGGAGCCGCTGTTTGCTCGGGTTCTGAGGCAGTGGTTGGCACCGGGTTCGCGACGATCGTGGCTGGCTGACTGATACTCCCAAAGCCGTAACCAGCAGGAGCGGTTGCCGATTGGGGTTGCGATCGGGGCTGACGATCGCTCTTAGATGGAACCATTTGCCTTGATTCAGGTGGACTGATCGCGACTGGAGTTGGCATCAGCACCGGCACACGATCGCGCAGAGGTGTTGGTTGAGCACCCTGCTTCGTTTCGTCCGGTAATGGCAGTAAGGTTTCTTCGATGTCAGCCTGCCAAAGTGCCCGCCCCAGCAGTACAACCCCAATGCCCAACGTTCCTGTAAGCGCAATCAGACCGACTACTTTGAGTCGATCGGACAAAGGAATGGGAATGGGTGCCGAGTGTAATGGCACAGCTAGCGTCATTCCAGGCGGCTGTGTCAGCGGAGAGAACGGTGCTTGCTCAGTTGTTCTCATCCTCAAATTCTCCTAAGCAAATGACAACGTGATGTAGCGATGAAACGGTTGTGGACAGTCGCCCGCATTAATTCACTAGCGCCTAGTTGGAACGTCTGCTGCCGTTTACAGCAGGGCGCTCAGGGCAGCGACAAACGGCTGGTCTCCAGTGTGTCCTCTACAATGCGGATTTCTGGCATGGCTCCGTTGAACGCTGCTGTCGAGACATCAACCTTCACTTTGGTGTATCCCTGTGCCGCATAAAACTGCGTGATGGCTTCGCTTGCCTGTCGTAACTCCCACTGGGTGCTACGGTTCATCCCTGGCTGATCACTAGCAGACAGTCGTTCAGCCCTGGCTGCGATCGCCTTCTGTACAACATCAACCAGTTCCTTTGAGGAAAAGCGGGTATTACCTGTGATCGTTAGCAGTTTGAGGTAAACGCCCTCATCCGACATCGGTGTTTGCTCGATCGGGGTCACTCGCAGAGTAGAGGCAAGCTGCATTGATGTGGCTGCGGGAACAGATAGACCAGTCGAAGCCGCTGGTTCAGAGGTATCCCTTTCATCGATCAGGGCTGTTTGAGATGGATTGTGAGCCGAGGCTATCGCTGTCGGTGCCTTTGTACGCGGTGCGATCGTTACGGTCTGTTCTAATGTCTGTGGTTCTAATGTCTGTGTTTCTACTGCACGCGGTTTGGGCGCTTCTAGTAAGGCTGCAATCACGGTTGCTGTTTGGTCTGCCTGATCCATCGAGGGCTGCTTCGGCGCTGGGGAAGAAGGCTCCACTGCGATCGGGGGTGAAGTTTGCGGTGGCAGCAATGTTGGAACCGGGAGCGCTACTGTAAGGGCTGGTTGTCCAGCGTTCCCAAACCCGCGGCTAATGCGAACGGTAGGTAAAGCGGTTGATGGCTCTAACTGGTTTAGACGAGTGGCATTAATGGGTGTAGGCAGAGACTCGGGCGGACTCATCGCGGCAGACTGAAGCGTTGTCACCGAGACGCGATCGCGGAGGGCAGGTAGTGAGTTACGCACGACCGCATCCTCAGACGCAGGCAGGCGGGCAGCGTTGGTATCCGCTTGCCAGAGACCCTGCCCCAGTAAAATAGCACTGACCCCTACGGTGCTGGTGATAGCAAGAAGCCTCACGGCGTAGGGTGTCCCAGAAGGCGGGGGCAAGGGTAAGGGGCTAAGACGATCGCCCTTAAGGGCTAGGAGTGCTGGGGCGCTCTCAACCGCCTTGACTTCGGGGTTAGAAGATGATGGTGTTGCTGTATCAGTGATCCGCATCATAAGACGCTCCTTATAAGAGTGATGACCTAGCGTTGGGTAGATGAGGTTACAGGTTGCCGTGCCGCTTGTGTGAGAGGAATGAGTCCAGCCGCCCTGAGTAACCGCTGCCCCTCGATCGTTCGCATCAGCTCAACGAATTTTTTACCGATCGCAGAGCGGCGATTGTTACGTGGATAGACCACCATCAGGGGATAGCTGAGAGGGTACTGCCCTGTTTGAAAGCGATCGGGAGCCGGTCCGTAGGCTCCTTTGCGACTACATAGATCGGTCGTTGGCTCGATCGACTGCCCATTGCTTAACACCAGCGGTTGTACGGCTCCTTGCCCCTTTTGGCTGAGTGCCAGGGGATATACTGAGCATTGCCCCCAGAGTTCGCTCAAGGGAGCCATGCCAATACTGCCGATGCCCTCCCCCTCAAAATCACGAATCACTCGTCGCAGGAGGTCAAGCGGGGCTAATTTCGTGATGGCAGGCATTGTTTGCAGCGTTTGTACCTTGAGTACCCGTCGTTCAAAAAGGGCGATCGCCTCAGGATTACTAGAGGCATAGCGTTGCACCCTCAGAGCCGGACCACCCACCCGTTGCCACTGGTCAATTTGTCCGGTATAAAGTTGCTGTACTTGGTCGAGCGAGAGCCGTCCGTTTAAGGCGGCAGGAAGCCCCTGCTGGCGTTTGGCATAGCTGAAGGACACCACGGTTGCCAGCCCGTCATAGGCAATTTCTTGGGCTAGCAGGTCTCTTGGCAGTTCATCAACCAGTGGCAGCACCGCAAAATCGGCAGCGCCAGACTGTACTTGCAACAGCACTTGATCGAGCGACTGAGTGGGAATATACCGCAACCGAAGCTTAGGTTGTGCCATTGCTAGAGTCGTAGTTAAATCGCTACCACGCTGTAACAAATTGCGCTGTTGCAGTACGGTCGCCCACGTACCACGCTGGACAGCCGTGTAGGTATAGTTCCCCTCTGGCATGGCACTCACTTCGGCAAGGCAGCAGGTCGAGGCGGTAGGGATGGAAGAAGGACGAGCCTCTGTAGACCGCAAACGGGGCAGCAGCATAAAGGCACCGATCGCTAAGGCTCCCAGAGACAGCAGCAGCACGGCAGAAAAGCGGTTTGATGGCTGGCTGTGCGCTGCACTTTCATCAAAGGGCGCAAGGGCAGAGGGCGATCGCGCGGTTAATTTGAGCAACGCTCGACGAGCCGTTTCAGCCTGGTCAAACTTAGCAGTACGTAGCGAATCCAGGAACTGTCGTAGATTCGGTTCGATCGGGCTGCTCTGCTCTGCCTCCAAGCCCTGTAGCAACGTCATGCCAATTTCACCAATCGCCCGTAAATCTTGCTGACGTGTTTCTGGTGTGACCTGAGTCGGTTGCAAGTCCTTTACAGCCGGATCAAACCACTGCTCCCATAACCGCAGGTCACAGAGATAGACAAACGGTTGAGAGTACTGCTCTGTCCACAAGATACTATCCAGGCTTAGATTGCCATGCACCAGACCATTTTGCACGGCACCCGCAGGGAAACTAAACTTCTGGTTATGCAAAAAATCGAGCGTTTGCAAAATTTGGCTCAGGACATTCTGCACGATCGGGAGGGGCAGCGCTCCATGCTGTTGAAGGTGTTGTCGAAACGTGGGGGCACCATCCCGCAAATCGCTGACTAAAAAACAGCGTTCATGCGATGCGGTATCTGCGATCGCCTCAAAGGGTTGAATCACCCGAAAATCTTGCCGCCGCCCGTCTGCTAACTGAATGCCTGCTAACCGCTGAAAGCCGTTCTGGCGTTGATGAGCATTAACCTTAGTAAAGTTTGCGGTTGGTAGCAGAAACTCTTTAATAATGACTGGACGTTTGGACGTGAGTTCGATCGCGCTAAACAAATGCCCGTTGCCCCGCGCACCCAGGTAGGTCTCCGCTTTGTAATAGCCAATGCGTCCCCGAATTTCTGACTGTTCTAGAATGCCTAAAACACTGCTATCAGGTTTTTGTAGACCTGTTTCATCAACAGTTGTTTCAATAACGTCATGCTGTGGCGGAAAGAGTTCTGGACGCAACTCTGCCAGGACATCCTTCAGCCAGACATACTGCCCCAAAAAGCTAAACAGATTAATCCGTGTCGCTAACGGATACCGACGGAGAAAGGTACGGAGTAAGACGGCAGCAACCTTTTGCATAGGAGTTGAGCGATCGCTGACCAAACAAGGGGTTAACAGTTCACGGCTCAGGGTTGAACGTCGAAGCGCTCAAAGCCGAAGTGCATCGTGACTACTTGCAGAATAGAGCGATCGCCATCATTCCGAAACTTGACAGAAGTTAGTACTTGTTCCTGAGAAAAAGTTGCTATTCTGCCTTTGAACCCTGATCCGATTAAGGAGCATTCTGATGGCAAAGGAAGTGGTGACCCAACTCTTTCGTGCGGCTCAAGCAGATCCTGTCCTCCGCGAACAGCTTAACCAGGCACCAAATATCGAACAGTTTGTTGCGTTGGCAAGGAGTTATGGCTACGAATTCACCCTTGAAGAGTGGCAGTCCATGACTGGCTTCGCGGTTGAAGAACTAGAGGGGCAGTTATCTGACCTTCCAGGGGTTGGTCTGTGACCAACACAGTGGCGTAAGCACAGCACAAAATGAGGGTTTATAATTTCTCCATGCGGTAAAGAGATGGGGATGGCACTGCAATGAACAACCGTTTAGGCAGGTGCAGCCTAACTTTAGTCGAGTTGTCAGCAGCAAAGTGATTCACGATCGCGCTATCTCTAGTCTTCTCCCCCCTTATCACGCCTGGTATAAACTTATGCAGACTCGCTCTTACCTTCAGCGCCGCAGTCACTCTGAGTCGAGCGATCGGGTGACCGCCACACCAAAGCCGCGATCGTGGAGCGATCCGCACCAGAAAGAAGCTTCCCAACCGCAACCCATCCGACACGACTTTTCCCACGTCGATTTGTTTGCCCACGACCCGGGACCCCGGACCATTGACTTCGGCATTCAGCCCAAGCTAACGGTCGGTGCGCCGAATGATGTGTATGAACAAGAAGCCGATCGCGTGGCGGCACAAGTCGTGCAGCGTCTCAACGCCCCACCTCCGAATCCACCATCACCAGCGCGATCGCAGTCGGACCCATCGGTTCAACGAGAAACTTTACCCGATGAAGAAGATTTGCACATGAAACCAATGGCTGACCAAATCCAGCGCGTGGATATGCCGGAGGAAGAAGAACTCCAGATGAAACCAATGGCTGACCAAATCCAGCGCGTGGATATGTCAGAGGAAGACGAACTCCAGATGAAGTCTATGGTGCAACGGCAAGCAGGAGCGGAAGCTGTCACCGCCAGTGAAAACTTAGAACGCTCGATTCAACAAGCTCGTAGCGGAGGACAACCCCTCGCCGATACCATCCGGCAACCCATGGAACTGGCATTTGGGGCAGATTTTAGTGGAGTCAACGTCCACACCGATAGTCAAGCGGATCAGTTGAATCGCTCGATCCAGGCGAAAGCGTTTACCACCGGGCAGGATGTGTTCTTTCGGCAGGGAGCCTATGAGCCGGGAAGCCGAGGGGGACAGGAATTGCTTGCCCATGAGTTGACTCATGTGGTGCAGCAAAATGGAGGCGCGGTGCAGCGATCGCAGCTCCAACCCAGCTTTCACGACTTCTCCCAGGTTGACCTGTTTTCTCATGCGCCCCAATGTTGCCCAATTCAAACGAAATTGGCAGTGCCTGCGATACAAAATATACAACGGTCGATTGGACCAATCTCTCACCGCAGCCCAGTCATACAACGCTATTTTCTCCATACACCCGCCGGTGCAATGGAAGCCACACCAGCCCACTATCAGGCTCAAGAAAAACGTCCTGGCTCAACTGATTTTCTGAATCTGGCAGATACGGCTCCCAATATTGACGTGCCGCGTGCCGCACCTGGAGGGGGAGGGGGGGTAGGTGCCCCTCAAATTCCGCAGTTGCGCGTCTCTCAGGATGGAAATCTGGCGATCGAAGCGACCAATCTGACCCAGCGACAGTCCAAAGTCTTTTTTGCTGATCCAGCAATCGTGGCTCAAAGCAATGCGCGTCTACTAGAGCAAGCATCCCCCTATCGCCTACAAATTGATACTCCAAATGCCCTAACCCTTAATACTGCCCTGCCAAATCCTGTTTTTGCTGGCAAACAATTAGCACGAGTTACCCCACAAGCGGTGGTTGGGGTTGGTGGCGCGGGGATTGGCATGGACTTGATGAACGATTATTGCAACCAGGTGGCAGAGAGCATCACGCAATCAGGAACATTGGGTGGACAAGCCAAAGTAGTGGGCCAGGATACGCTGATTCCACCGGCCGATGCCGAGTATCGAGTAGCGCGCTATATCACTGACCGCAAAGGTGGCATGACCCACGCTCAAGCGGTGACCAACCTAAATTCAGCCGTCGGCGCTGCCCAACGCCCCACCATTAGCTCACAATACAGCGAGATTGTGGAACCTGCGATCAAAACGGGGAAAGACATTGAAACGCATCTGAATGCCACGTTGGGCATCAACTACTGGGCAACCACCGATGCCGCATTAGCAAATTACTTAAGGTCCCGCAATCGTGGTATAACTCATGCCAATTCACTCGCGCGTTTGGCAGGGCTAGCCCTTACCCCACAGCAGCAAAGCCAAGTTGAAGTTGCTTATAGCAGTGCCAAAATTCCTGAAATTGCCAACGCAATCCTAGCGAATGCAGATGCGACGACATTGGTACCTAACCATCTTGGTATGCCCCCTGTGGTAAACGTCAATACACTCAAACGGTATGTGCAATTACGGTTAGAGAACGGGGTGTCTGCCGACGACGCTTTTCAAATTGTGGGGATTGGTGATCCTGCGGCACAACGTGCCTATGCAACGCAGGTAGATACTCAATACGGTTTAGGACTGGCAGCAGCGGCGGCGTTTACAGCGTTCGATCTGCGTAACAGCTTGAAAGTGGCTAGCCCCGACCTGGGCTTAGAGTACAAGATCGAACCCTATGTTCGTGCCCGTCATGGCGGAGCGACTCATGTGGCGGCAGGGGGGGCGATCGCGGCAGCCGTACTGCCACTACCAGTCACCAATAATCTGGATGCTGCCTACAATGCGGTAATCGCTGGCTATCCAAGAACACCCGTGCAAATGGCAGGTGACTTGCAAACCGCTTTGCAAGACTTGGGCGTAAACCAGTATGCAGCACCAGAGATTGGGCAAATCTTTGGTTCTTCCATGACTGGGATGCCCGATGGCAGTGGACGTGTAGCTGAGTATAAAACTGGTAAATCTAAAAATGCCTCCAGTGAAGGTTGGAGTTCTCACTATGGCTCAGTTGTGGCAAAAAGTGGAGGTGACTCAATTACGCTAGAAAACTATGCCCGAGTTGCTGAGAATGGCGGTGCTGCGGCTGGTGCAACCCAAGAGTACTACTTCCAGATGTATGGCACTGCACTGGGGCAAAGTTGGCATGATACTTGGACAAATGCTGGTCGTTCAGTTATGAATGCGGTTACTACGGTATTTGGGGAAGATAAACAATCCCTTTGGAAGGGACAGCTCGATGCGATTCCAGCGCCAGTTACAGGGGTAAACATCCCCAATTATGGAACCTTACTCACCAACCAAAAAACGTTGATTGATCTGGCACTCAATCCAACGGCTCGCCAAGCTGCTTACTATAACGCACTGGATGTCTTAACGTTGGCGAGTCTGCAACGGCATCGACAAGTAGCGGATGCAACAGGGTATAAGGCATCTTTGGGCGCACACCTCACGGCTATTAATCTCTTTACAGATGTGCCCACCGTGACCGGTGAACTTACTACTTGGATTAATCATTATCAAGGAAAGTTAGCGAATAAATGGACGGTTAATGTCGTCGGCAAACAGTTGATGACCAATAAGATCCAAAAGTTGCAAGGGATTCAAACAAAGCTAAACGCTTTGGATACATTCCGTACTGATCGCCGTGTTTAAGTGCGATCGCCGCTCTCGTAGGGTGGGCATTATGCGAGGATTTTGCGATCGCTCATGGCAAGGTTGACTGTTGAAACGGGCGATCGCTCCAGTTAGTTGCTGGTGTAGAGGACAGGGACGATCAGTTGTGGGATGGCGAAGGGCGATCGCGTGGGAGAGGAAAGAGCGGGCGATCGCGGGAAAATCGGTTAAAAAAGAGGGCGATCGGCTGTGGGATGGTGAAGGGCGATCACACTACCCAAGAGAGGAGCGATCGCGGCTAATAAACCTCGTCATGACTCCCAATATCAATCAGCAAGATTTCCTCTGCTCCCGTTTCCGGATTATCAACAAATCAAACACAATCCGACAATCATATTCCACGCTGCAAGCCCAAGAGCCTGCTAATTTGCCTTTGAGCTTATGGGTTTGGAGCGTTGGCTCAAAGGGGGTAGTCGCCAGGATGCTCAGGACGGCATCGATTTGGGGCTTGAGGTCTGGACGTTTACGTAGAAGTGATTTGTAAGCTCGTTTGAATGAGGAAGAAAACGTAATGGTTTTCATTGATTGAGTTCGGCGATCGCATCTGCAACTGAACCCCGAAAAACCTGTCCCGCTTGGTGCTCAGCTTTGGCTTGGACGATGTGGCTGGCAATTTCAGCGCGACGACGATCAATGATGCGTTTTTGGATGATGGCAATTAGGGCTTCCTGGTCTTCGATGGAGAGCGATTCAATCGCGTCTAAGGCTCCATTAAAGGTAACTGTTTGCATAAAGAACACAACTCCATCCAACGAGGTCTTGGCTCTATTTTAAGTGATCGCCAATCTGGTAGTGCGATCACGGATGGAAAGGATGACTGTTGAAATGGGCGATCGCCTCTGCAAATTGTTGAGATTCAACTGGGGCGATCGCGAGAAACAAAGTGGGCGATCGCGGTTAAATCGGTTAAAAAGAGGGCGATCGGCTGTGGGATAGTGAAGGGCGATCGTTTGGCGGGGAGGGCGATCGCTGATAGCGACAACAGCATTTTGCTGAGACTTGGGACAACTGACTCACACGATCGCACTTCAAACGATCGCGTCCAGGCGCTACACTTGAGGCTACCAACGCCGTTCTTTTGCAACACTGGAATGGCGCTGAGGCAAGAGCGTACAGCCGTGATTCATACCGCCCCTATGCAAACCAGACCATCTCCCGTTTCCCTTCCCACAGCCAGCAACGATAGCCTGGTCATTACCTTTGCACCGTTACTGCTGTCGGAGGTGTATGCCCTGGCAGAGGATGATGCCAATGGAGCGATCGTGGTGATGAGCGGTACGGTGCGCCATCAAACCGATGGAAAGCCCGTGGTAGCGCTGGAATATCAGGCGTATGAACCAATGGCACTACAAATCTTTCGCCAAATTGCCAACGATATCCACACGCGCTGGTCTGATGCTAACCGTGTTGTGATCCATCACCGCACAGGACGGCTGGCGATCGGTGAAATGAGCGTGCTGGTAGCAGTCGGTTGCCCCCATCGTGCCGAGGCGTTTGAGGCGTGCCAGTACGCGATCGACACGTTGAAACACAACGCACCCATCTGGAAGAAAGAACACTGGGCAGATGGTTCTAGCAGTTGGGTCAGCATTGGTGCCTGTGAGCAGTCTGGGCAGAATTGCTAAGGCAAGGAATTACGAATCGGTTGTCTCAGAAAGCAGGTCTTCAGCAATCAGTTTGTCTCGAATGGCGATGACAGCAGCCTGGGTGCGATCGCGCACGTCTAACTTCTGCAAAATGGCATGAACATGGACTCGCACCGTCCCTGGTGCAACGTATAACATCTGAGCAATCTCCTGATTGGTGTTGCCATCCGCAATCAAAGCCAGGATTTCCTGTTCTCGCCGCGTTAGAACGGGAGCTAAGTGATCTGAAACATTCGCGGACATGGCACTGGAATTACTTTCAAAGGCAGCGCGAATTTCAGTTGTAGCGGCAGAATCCCACCAGGATGCTCCGGCTGCAACCGATTGAATCGCAAGAATTAGAGTCTGTGATGGCGCACCTTTGATGCAATAGCCTTGTGCGCCAACTTCAATAATTCGGTTAATCAATGCTTTCTGTGTATGCGAGGTGAGCACTAGAACTGGGAGCTTCGGAGCTAACTGTCTGATCTGCCGACAGGCATCAACACCTCCTAGACCCGGTAGTCCAAGATCTAAAACGACGATATTGAGTGAGTGGGATTTGACCATTTCGATCGCCGTTTCCCCATCTTCTGCTTCTGCCACAATTTCTAACCCTGACTCTCGCTCTAGCCGCACCCGCAAGCCGAGACGAAAGAGTTCATCATCTTCAACAAGAAGAATCTTGAGCGGTGGAGATGCCATCTTAAGCAGAATGGGAAGGGTTGTACGGAAACGTGGGTAGTCGAAAGGCAAAGCTTGCCCCGGTGGCTTGTCGATTCTCTGCCCAAATTGTACCGCCATGAGCCTCTACGATTTGCCGAGATAGGTAAAGCCCCAAGCCTGATCCCTTTGCCTGTCGATCGCTCTGTCCCTGATAAAACCGTTCAAACAGATGGGGCAGCTCATCAGGTTTAATGCCTGCCCCATGATCTTTTACTTTGACTGTCTGATATGAGGAACCTGCTTCGAGAACGACCTCAACCCGTCCACCACGGGGAGAATGGTTAATGGCATTAGCGAGTAGATTTGCCATGACCCGCTGAAGTTGCAGGGTATCGCCTTTGACCCAAAGGAACTGGCGGAAATCAGACGCTCCATGATGGAGCGAGAGGTGTACCCGACGACTGGCAGCCAAATCTGTCATCGTTGCTTTGACCTCTTCTGCAATCTCAACTAGATCGACTGGAGCGAGATTAAGCTGCAAGCCTTCATTGTCATTTCGGTAGACATCCAACAGGGTTTCGACCATTTGTAGGGTTGTTTTATGACTCCGCATCATGGTTGCCAAAATCTTCTGTTGACTCGGTTCAACCGAGCCAAAACTGCCATTTTGAAAGGCTTTAAGCGTCTCGATCGCTCCTAACAGTGGCGTTTTCAAATCGTGTGTCAGGGCTGAGGCAAAGTCCTCCCGAATGCTGGCTAACGTTTCCTGAGCTTCGAGTTTAGCTTGCTGCTGGAGTACCGTCTGCTGATAGAGCCGATTGCGATCACTCAATACACCCGTTACGACCAGTGCCAGTGTTGCAATGACTCGACTGGCGATCGTTGGAGCTTTCACGGTTTCGATTCCTGGCAACCAAACATTCATCAAGGTGAGAACACAGGCAACCAGTGTTGCTTGAAAGGTCGTTTTACGGCTCAGGTGAGCGCTTGCCAGCAAAATTGGTCCAATGTAGAGATAGCCAAACACATAATCGGGTGGCGTTGAGAACTCCAGGGACAAAACCACTACAAAAAGTCCCACCACCAACCAGAATGTTCTTAAATGCCAGTTCTTTGCATCAAAAACACGTTGGAATTGCAGCATTTGGCTCCTCTGAAACAAGAAAAACAGCCATTGAGCCAGTCCTATCTCCAAAAGTCTAGCGATTTTTCAGTAGAACCGTCCCAAAATACAGCACAGTCTGCGTTTAGATACAAATTTATCTTGGCAGACATAGAGTCTATCTAAACACTATCTAAACACTCTCTAAACGCTACGTCTTACGGACTATATCTGTGATCTAAAAAACTCGATAAACGTCGCTCTATACCTTGTACTCCTTGAATGAAAGCCTCATCATCAAGGAGTAAAGGTGATTGAAAGATTTAGTGACTAATCCTCAGTCAATGAACAGTGACCAGTAACGAATGATGATTGAGTAGCAACCTATTTACTCATGTTTGGAGTTTAGTGACTCATGTTGCAAGGATGGATTCAAATTACATTAACGCTGCTGATCGTAGTGGCAATTACGCCACTCTTCGGTCGGTATATGGCGCGTGTATTCATGGGACAGCGTACATTGCTTGATCCGGTTCTAACGCCTGTAGAACGAGCTATTTTTTCGTTGAGTGGAGTTCGAGCCAGAGAAGAAATGACAGGCTGGCAGTATGCGCGGGCAGTGTTGTATGGCAACTTGGCGATGCTTGTATTTATCTACCTGATCTTTATGTTGCAGGGAGCGTTGCCCTTTAATCCCACTGGATTGGGTGCACCGTCCTGGGATCTGGCTCTACACACCGCCATTTCATTTGTCACCAATACCAATCAGCAGCACTATTCTGGCGAGACGACCTACAGCTATTTCAGCCAGTTTGCGGCTCTGGGTTTCATGATGTTTACCTCGGCAGCCACAGGCATTGCGGTAGCGATCGCCTTCATCCGAGGCTTAACGGGCAGACCCTTAGGCAACTTCTATGTTGATTTGATTCAGTCTATTACCCGAATTCTGTTGCCAATCAGCATTGTGGGTGCCATTCTCTTTATTGCCGCAGGAATGCCTGAAACACTAGCAGGTCCAGCGATTGTACCAACCCTTGAAAATCCAGCAATCAGTCAGGCGATCGCCCGCGGTCCGGTTGCCCATTTTGAGATTATTAAGGAATTGGGCGAGAATGGTGGCGGCTTTTTCGGGATCAACTCGGCGCACCCTTTTGAGAACCCCAATGGTTTTACCAATCTCATTGAACTGGTTGCCATTCTTTCCATTCCTACATCGCTAATCATGACCTATGGCATTTTTGCCAATAATCTGAAGCAAGCGTGGTTAGTGTACAGCATTCCGTTTGCGATTCTGGTGATTTTCATCATTATTGCTGGGGTTGGAGAATATCAGGGTAATCCTGCCGTAAATACGCTGTTGGGGGTGGATCAGACTCCAAATCTTGAGGGCAAAGAGGTTCGCTTTGGTTGGGCGCAGTCGGCTCTGTTTGCTGTGTTTACAACCGCAAGTATGTGCGGGGCTGTCAATAGCTTGCACGATTCGTTTATGCCTGGTGGGGGCTTTGTCACCCTATCCAATCTGTTTCTCCAGATTGTGTTTGGTGGACAGGGAACGGGAACTGCCTACCTCTTTGCCTACCTGATTTTGGCGGTATTTGTCACAGGTTTGATGGTCGGGCGAACTCCAGAGTTTTTAGGACGCAAGATCGAAAAACGGGAAGTAGTCCTGGCAAGTTTTCTGATTCTGCTGGTACATCCCATTGCGATTTTAATTCCCAGTGCCCTTGCACTTGCGATTCCTGAGGTTTCAGGCATTAGCAATCCCGGCTTCCATGGCTTGTCTCAGGTGATTTATGAATACGCTTCCGCTGCTGCAAACAACGGGTCTGGCTTTGAAGGATTGGGAGATAGCACCCTCTGGTGGAATTTGAGTACCAGCTTCAGCTTGCTAGCGGGACGTTACATTCCCATCGTGGCGTTGCTGCTGCTGGCGGATAGCATGTCCCGCAAACAACCCGTCCCCGCAACGACTGGAACGTTAAGGACTGACACAGGATTGTTTACCGGAGTAACGGCTGGCGTAATTTTGATTTTGGGCGCACTGACCTTTTTCCCGGTGCTGGCATTAGGTCCGGTTGCAGAAGCATTTCAAATTGCCAAAGGCATTGGGTAGGAGTTTTGAGAACTTATGAAAACTAACAACAAACCCTCTACATCCTCTCGCCCAGTTCGGGCTTCCAGTGGTCGCCGGGACGATCGCAGACATACGCAAAAAGTCGATCGCAAAGGATTGTATCAACGAGCCATTCGCGAATCATTTGTTAAGCTGAATCCGCGCGTGGTAGTGCGTAATCCGGTCATGTTTGTGGTGTGGCTGGGTACGATCGTTACTCTACTTGTCACCATCAATCCCAACCTGTTTCGCACAGTTCAAGCGGATGTTAATCAGCAGCGTTTGTTGAATGGCATCATCACGTTCATTTTGTTTTTCACGGTTCTGTTTGCCAACTTTGCCGAAGCGGTCGCAGAAGGACGGGGCAAGGCACAGGCAGATGCATTGCGATCGACCCGCAGTGACACAATTGCTCGCAAGCTATTGCCTGATGGGGATCTTCAGGAAGTCAGTTCCACTGAACTGCGTCGGGGCGATCAGGTGAAGGTAATTGCGGGGGATATGATTCCTGCGGATGGTGAGGTGATACAGGGCATTGGTTCAGTGGATGAATCAGCCATCACTGGGGAGTCGGCTCCAGTCTTGAAACAACCCGGT
The DNA here is from genome assembly GCA_041744955.1 of Stenomitos sp. Lineage (GTDB taxonomy): Bacteria > Cyanobacteriota > Cyanobacteriia > Leptolyngbyales > Leptolyngbyaceae > Stenomitos. The sequence goes on from JBGTJW010000007.1 coordinate 15,614, forward strand.
ACAGATATCGCTAGTTCCGTCACGGGGGGCACTCGCCTGCTCTCGGATGAACTGGTGATCCGCATTACCTCTGATCCAGGGCAGGGGTTCATTGATCGCATGATTGCCCTGGTGGAAGGAGCCGAGCGCAGCAAAACTCCTAATGAAATTGCGCTGACCGTGTTGCTAGCAGTGCTGACGCAGGTATTTCTGATTGTCGTTGCCACAACTCCCTCAATTTCTGGCTACATTGCTGACTTTTTAGACAGCGTTACAGGAGCCGCGACGGGCAATACTTTACGTGCCGGAACCAGCATCGCCATTCTCATTTCTCTTCTGGTTGCCCTCATTCCGACCACGATCGGCGGTTTGCTCAGTGCGATCGGCATTGCTGGGATGGATCGGGTCGCGCAATTTAACGTCATTGCCACCTCTGGACGTGCTGTAGAAGCCTGTGGGGACGTGAATACGCTGGTTCTGGATAAAACTGGGACTATCACGTTAGGCAACCGTTTAGCCGATGAATTTATCCCAGTTAATGGTCACGACCTTCAGGAAGTCGCCAACGTTTGTTTAGCTGCCAGTGTGTTTGATGAGACTCCAGAGGGGCGATCGATCGTCCAGTTAGCTCAAAAACTAGGTGCGAAATTCGATCTGGATGGACAACCCGCAGAAGGCATCGAATTCTCGGCTCGAACTCGCATGAGTGGCACCGACTTCAACGGTCAGGAGTATCGCAAAGGTGCAGTGGATGCCATTAAGGGCTTTGTGCGATCGCGGGGTGGTCAAGTTCCCACAACGCTAGATGAAGCTTTCGAGCGAGTGTCTCGCTTAGGGGGAACGCCTCTTGCGGTGTGTCAGGGTAACGATATTTATGGCGTGATTTACCTCAAAGACATTGTGAAACCTGGGCTGCGAGAGCGGTTTGACCAACTGCGACGCATGGGTGTCAAAACCATCATGCTCACAGGCGATAATCGCATTACTGCCTCTGTGATTGCCCAGGAAGCGGGAGTGGATGATTTTATTGCCGAAGCGACACCTGAAGACAAAATTGATGTCATTCGCAGTGAACAGGCTCAAGGCAAACTGGTTGCCATGACTGGAGATGGCACCAATGACGCACCCGCGCTGGCTCAGGCGAATGTTGGTGTGGCAATGAACTCAGGCACTCAGGCAGCAAAGGAAGCCGCCAACATGGTGGATCTGGACTCTGACCCTACCAAGTTGATCGACCTGGTGACGATCGGCAAACAACTGTTGATCACTCGCGGCGCTTTGACCACGTTCTCAGTTGCCAATGATATTGCCAAGTACTTTGCAATTATTCCCACCATCTTTGCGGCGGCTGGCATTGGTGCGCTCAACATTATGGAATTGAAAAGTGCTCAATCGGCGATCGTCTCTGCCCTGATTTACAACGCTCTGATTATTCCCGTCCTGATTCCTCTGGCATTGAAAGGTGTGCAGTTCCGTCCACTGACCGCCGATCAACTGCTGCAACGAAACATTTTGATTTACGGATTGGGTGGCATTATTGCACCGTTTATTGCCATTAAGGCGATCGATTTGATTTTGCCATTGTCCTAACCCTTGAACAACCTTGTAGCTATGAACCTCAATCCTCTAAAACCACTACTTCCACCGCTTCAAACGACAACTGAAACTCTTGGGGAAATCTCAGAGCTTTGGTCAGCATGGCGCAAACAAAGGCTGCCGCTGTATCTGTTTCTAGCGCTGTGTTTCAACCTGGTTGTTGCGCCCGTCGTTTACGCCGCCAGCAATAATGAATTTTCCCGTTCTCAGGCTTGGTCGTTAGGTCTATTGGGACTGGGTACTCTGACACTTTCTGTCTACTTATTCTTTGTCATGTTCGTACCGGAGAAGTTTTAATGAGTTTCGCACGTGAAGCAAGTAGAGCCATTCGCTCGACCCTGGTGCTTTGGGTCATCACTGCCCTGATTTATCCGCTGGTCATGGTTGCTTTTGGGCAAATCGTCTTTCCCTTTCAGGCAAATGGCAGCATCATCACCAATGCTCAAGGTCAACCTGTCGGATCAGCTTTGATTGGGCAACCCTTTACGAGCGATCGCTACTTCAGCAGTCGTCCCAGCACTACTAGCTACAGCACGGCAGATCCGACGAAAGATGAGTCTGGCATTCTCAAAACGGGTGTGTCGGGAGCGAGTAACCTGGCTCCGTCTAATCCTGACCTGCTCAGGCGGGTTCGAGAAGCAACCGCTCAGTTAAAACAGGCAGGTATGCAACCGACTGCGGATCTGGTTTACACTTCTGGTTCCAGTCTTGACCCTCACATCACGCTTGAAGCCGCCAGAGCGCAGATTACACGAGTGGCAACAGTGCGAGGTCTGCAACCAGATCAACTCGAAAATTTGATCAACCAGAACACGGATGGTCGCTTCTTAGGCATCTTTGGCGAACCGGGTGTCAATGTACTAAAGCTCAATTTGGCTCTCGACGCATTGGGCAGCTAAATCATGTATCACTCGTCAAACCCTTCACCTGACAGCACCGACATTCGTCCTGCCCATCGAGGTAAGCACAAAATCTTTATTGGCATGGCTCCCGGTGTTGGCAAAACGTACCGCATGCTGGATGAGGGGTATCGCCTCCGGAAAGAGGGTGTTGATGTGGTCATCGGTTTACTTGAAACCCACAATCGGCAGGAGACTGCACAACGGGCAGAAGGGCTAGAAATGGTGCCCAGGCAATCCATTAACTGCTCTGGTGTCATTCTTTCCGAGATGGACACAGACGCAATCCTTGCTCGCCAGCCGCAACTGGTTCTGATTGATGAACTCGCCCATACCAATGTCCCTGGTTCTCAGCGAGAAAAACGGTATCAGGATGTGGAAGTCGTTTTGGCATCCGGGATTGATGTTTATTCAACCGTCAACATTCAGCATCTAGAGAGCTTGAATGACCTGGTTGCCCGGATTACAGGCGTTGTCGTACGAGAGCGTGTTCCTGATCGCCTATTAGAAGAAGCCGATCAGGTAGTCGTTATTGATGTCACACCTGAAACGCTTGAAGAACGCTTGAAAGACGGCAAAATCTATGCTTTGGAGAAGGTTGACCAATCTCTGCAAAACTTCTTCCAACGGCGTAACCTGATTGCTTTAAGAGAATTGGCATTACGAGAAGTCGCTGACAACATTGAGGAAGACGCACTTGAGCAGGCATCGAATGGCACAAAAACAGACGCTCCGTTTTGCAGCATCCATGAACGAGTATTAGTATGTGTCTCAACCTATCCCAATGCCATTCAACTAATCCGACGCGGTGCCCGAATCGCTGGATACATGCATGCTCCCTTTTACTGCTTATTTGTCGATGACCCTGACCGTTTCCTAACCAAGGTAGAGAGTTTGCATATTGAAACCTGCGAACAACTCTGTAAGGAGTTTGGCGGAGAGTTTATTCGAGTCGGTGAGCAGGATAAGGCAAAAGCGATCGCAGACGTTGCAAAAAACTACTACATCACTCAAATTGTGATTGGGGAAAGCCAACGCTCTCGATGGAAATTGATGCTGCGTGGATCGCTGACTCATAAACTGCTGCGATCGCTTAAAAACATTGATGTTCACATTATTTCAACGGATAAGAGCAGCTAAAACCTTTTTCAGGCACTTTACCCTGCGTCTGAGCCAACTCGCTACCCAACACTCTTCTGAGGAAGAAAGAACACTGGGCAGATGGTTCCAGCAGTTGGGTCAGCATTGGAGCTTGTGAGCAGTCAGATGAAACCTGTTAGCTTGCCGATGATTGTTGGAACATCGCTAGAGTTGCTGAATCGTTTCTAGTTGCCCTTTCAATTGTTGAATGACAGCCGCGCAGCGATAAACCATTGCTGCGCGGCTGTCTACACCAAGCTTCATGAATATACGACGGAGATGGGTTGAGACAGTCCATTCGCTGATGTGAAGCTGCTTCGCAATTTGCTTATTTGGTTGTCCTGAAGCAACCAATGTAGCAATTTGGATCTCTCGCTCTGTCAGTAAGTTGGCTAAAGCGGCTCCAGCAGAATCAGAGGATGGCTCAACCCTTACGATCGCGTAAAGTTGTCCCTGTACCTTAAATCGATCAACCTCAGTATAAATTTGGGATGAATGAGTTGATTGATCCGAGGAAAATGGAATACTTGAATTAGTTTCTAAACTAATCACTAAAAACTGATAATGGTCGATTTTGAACTTGCTCAGGATAGCCGATGATATATCATCAGCTAATGGGCAAGACGAACGGAGTGGAGCGTTCTCTCTCATAAACCTCCATGGGGGCAAAAGGAAGTTAAAACTACGACAGGGAACAATCAATACTTGAGATCGGAGCATTTAGTCTGAGATTGTGCCGGTTCGACGTTCAACGTTAATTTGAGATTAGAAGTGGCTGTGATGGGTTGGTGTGCTCTAGCAGGCGGTAGTAAACGTAAGTTGAAAAGAGCCGCAAGATTTGCGTGTGAGTTAACTACTGGCTGTAAGCGATTGGCAGAACCGGTCAAGAGCACAGTGACACCAGGACCATGACCACTTACAGTACTATCGCCATGCACTACAATGCCAATGGTGATGCGGCTCTGTCTGTAGGAAGGACCAAAGCGTGTGTCACCATCATAGATAGCAACAAAATCGCCGAAACGTAGTGTTTCTAAGCGATAGCGAGCACGAACCTGAGGATCGAATAGTTGAATATCGTAATCTCCTCGCCAAACAGAATTCTTTCCTAATCCAGAACCCATGATTTTGGCGGGAATACGATGGGTGACAGGAACTTGCAGCCTACGATTATTTTCGCGTATACCCCAACGTTGCAGCAGTAAGGGGGAACAATTTGTAACATTAATCTCTGAATAATCTAAAATCTGTAGTCCTAACCCATAGCTGTTAATTTGAATGCGATCGCCAATTTGCAAACGCTGCAACACGGCGGGTGGAAAATCCACTAACACATGATCTACGCCTCCATGTTTGCCAGTGACTAGACCCTGCTTACCGTTACAAGGACCGCTAATCACTCTAGCAATGTTGCCAACACACGCATAAGTCACTAATGCCAGATTTGGTCCATTACGCGCACCAATGATTTCCCGGTTGTTATTGTGCAGTGCAACACCCGGTTCAATATGATCACCCATCAAACCGACGCAACGATCGCCCACTCGATGATTCAGGACAATGCCGCCCGTTGCGGGCAATACTCGTGGTACTCCATCATGCCCAATCCGGTAAGGGTTTCCGGCTGCTACGGGATGGGCAACCTGCCCCATAACCGCCACCATCACCAAATCAGGTTGGTTAGTTTGAAGCGCCTTGCGGTAATTCGCGGGTTGGTCCTGCATAATTCAAGTGATGGAATACCAGAAGCCTTGAGCGCCCTGCCAGAGATTGTCTGACCGTCCTTGATCGACTGTCGATTCATCCATTTCTGAGAAGGAATACTCATCTGACCAATCCTGGGCATAGGTTGTGCTGAGTGTGGCAGCGGCAGGAACGACCAAATGCAAAACTGCCAAATTCAAGCCTGCCCAGAGCAACTTAGAGAGTCCGGCATGAACCAGCAAGTTACGAAATTGTTCTCGCTCGATGTCGGCGATCGCATTGTTTGGTTCAATTGGTTGACAGGCAATACCCCATTGTTGGAATGTTTTGCAAAGCGCGGGAGCCTCTTCATTGACACGATGAGTCAGAATACAAGCAGGTCTCGCGGCTGCCAGCGCTGCCAGATCACGAAAGGCAAGGGTCAAAATATCCGGCTTAGAAATTTGCTCATCTAAGTGAGTATCTAAACTTTGCGCCAGCGATTCCCACCGCCAAATAATGTCGGCATCAATGCCAGTCGGAACACAAGACTCTCCAATCACATCGGCTAAAAAATGAATATTCCAGGCGTTGCGATCGGTGCTAGTCCGAAGACGTTCCCACTCTTTGAGTGTCTGTACAACTTGCTGGGAACTGTTGCTGTACGACGGCAAAGCAATGGGCATTTGCACACTCGAAATTAAGCTGGGTTGATGAAAGTAAAACTGAGGGTTGTCCAGAATGTGCCAAAGTTCGCGCACAATCCAAAGTTCCATCAACGCGCCTAATTGCTTTACCAAAGGCAGACCGTAGTGAGACAAGGCAAGGGTTGGATCAAGTACACACGCCCAGCGTCGTTGATTGAGTGTAATGGAGACATCGGGTACTAACGCTGCTGTCATGATTACAATCCTCAAATGGATGAATCAAACCACACATTAAACGGTTGCCGACTGTGCGCCAAGGACGCTTCTTAAGGCTGGGGTGACACCTGAGAAGCCGCGTCCTTCTGGAGTCATGCGATAGGCAGCAACCCAGGCTTCAGCATGAGATCCCATCGGGCGCATCTCCGATTGGAAGAGAATGGGGTCGAGTGCTGTTTTGAAGTCATTATCGGCAATAAATTGTAGAATGCGTCGTCCGCTCTCTGCCATTTTTGCTCGTTGAGATGGCTCTCCAATGCCGCCGAGATAGCGATTAGAGACCATTTCAATGACATCCCACTTGGTATTCGCGTCAAAGGATTTCTTGATGTCAGGAGTGTCTAAAAGTTTAAGTACTTCGTTGAGATAATGCCCTGTTTCCACCGTAAGTGCCAGGATATTGCCATAAGTAGAGCGATCGAGAGCATAGCGCAAATCTAACCCGAGGCGCTGCACTGTACCGATGCTGCCAAACGGGCGCTGTTCAATCAAGGGTCCACCGCGAATGACTTCGCCAATTAACAAATCGCGGAAGTACTGCGACACCGCCACCATAAAGCCCACAAACTGGCGATGGAAGTTGACATTTGTGATCGCCCCTGTGGGTGCTTGCGCTCTCCCATAGTTGAAGGCACGACGGTAGGCAATCATGCGATCGCGCTGGCTATACCGCAATGGTTTCCACTTATCCAGCAGGTAAAGTGCCCGCGCACCGGGTCCGCGCTGAATCCGCATTCTGCCTTCTCGGAAAAGGCGCTGTAACACCTGCACCACCTGGAATACTTTCATCCGTTCGTGCTGATAGATGTAGTACAACTCTGCGGCAGCATGAAGCTGGCTGGGCACAATGGAATCATCAAAATCAGGCTGAATGTAAGGATAGGAAATGTTCTCAAAGGGAACAGCACCTTTGCCACCAAACCCAACCAGATCTAGAAAACCATCCTGGCTACCCGTACCATCAGCGGCATCCTTCAGGAGTTCGCCAAAGCGGTCTTCAAACTGTTGTTCATACTGTTGTCGCTCCTGGGGTGGCATTGCTGCCAGTTGATCTCGGAGAAACTGATTCCACAAGCGCTGAATGGTTTCTGTTGTCTGGTAGCTCATGGTAAAAATCCTTAGGTCACATCAAAGGCCTGATTTAGATTGAGCAAGCTTTCAACTTTTTCAATCATTCGCATTGACTGGTAAAGTATTGAGCTTGCTTGATCATTAAGAAACAATTTACGCCTGCCGGTGCATAGGTCTAGCAGCAGTTTGAGTACTAGTTTTATAATTCGTCAGCAATTTTTGAGAGGCTAATTTCGTAGTTGGGCGGCAAGTTGATGCCGTCTAGGAAGGGATTTCTTCGTGCTTCTTCTCTGAGATTTGCCTCAGCAGTGCTACCCAGTTCACCTAGAACAAGCTCGATTGCCCTTTCAATCATGCGAATTAGCTCATCAAAAATATCATCGCCCTCAGTGCTATAGGGAATGGTGCTAGGTGTCATGGTTCTGACCAGACTCTTCCAGCGACTCTCAAAATCTTTTTGAAGATATAATTCCTGGCTGACCAGCGTTACAAATTCATCCTTTTTAAACTCACTAGCGGGGTTGTTTGGAAACACAACGCTACCCAATACACCGGCTTCTAACTGCCGTAAACTTGACGGAATGAGCGTTGCCTGGATTAATCTGAGTGTAGTTCCAACCGACGCTAAAATGCTGGAAAACTCATTGTTGAGCCGTCCAACAAAACTGGTATTTTCACGAAATCCTTGAGTAAACTCCGCAAGCAACTGTTGAGAGAGGCTGTTTGGGGTTGAAGGGCGTTCTACCTGCAAGTAGAAAAAGAAGGCACGAATGAGGTAGTGGATAGCAGCAGCGCGACGCTCGGTATCACCAAACTCTTCCGTACCCACTGCATACAGATCGATGCCGCGATCGACACTGTAGAGAATTTTGTCTAATAGAACTTGAACTCTCGCGATTTGGGCAGGTAGTCCAAATTGAGCAATGTTATCAAGCTGATCGGCAAGAATATTACGGTGAATGATCAGTTGGAGGAGGCGTTGTTCAGCATCGTCTATACTAGCTGAACCATAAAGACCATAAAATAACACAGGTGGACGAGCAATGCGTAAGAGCCGATACCCACCCGATGCCCCAGTTTCTCCTGCACCAAACGCGTCTGCAAAAAGACCTAGTGCCTGCAAGAAAGAGGCTAAGGGTGGCGAGTCAAAGGTTGCATCAGTCGTTACAAACTGAGCTTTATCCAAGCGACTACCGATGATAATCAGACGACGAAACCGTTCTAAATCTAATTGCGCTGTTGCGCTTAAAGCTCGTAGCCCTTGTGCTCTACCGTTTTCGGCCCGGTGAATGAGAGTATCGAGCAATCTTGCCATTTCATTCTCAACCAGCAGTGCCCGTAGATCACCTTGTCCTTGAGAATCTAGAAAACTCAAAAGTCGGCGGTAGGCATCAATACCCCTCGGCCAGTCGTTTTGACTGTAGGCTTCTTGCGTTCCACCCACAAGGTTACGTAGTGCAGCGATCACGGCATCTCGACGGGTTTGCAGTTCACTAAACGGAAGCTGGAGTAAAAAGCGTCCACCGCTGACTCCGCCGTTTGCCAGTGATTCACCCAGCATCACCAGGAGAACAGAACTCACCTCGTCTAAACTTTGTGCCAGTTTGCGGTAGTTGATGCTACGCGATGGGGTGAGTGTGCCCACAAGCCGAGCGACACGAGCGTAGTCACCCAAGGTGCGGCGAACGCCTAGAGCCTTGTCTCGCTGACGCGCATCTAGAGCAAACCGGGCAGCACTAACCCCTTCTGCGATCGCCGATCGAATCGCGCTTGCCCACCCTTGTAGTTCGGGGGTGATGTCTTTCAGGACGGTGTTTGTCGTCAGTTCTGCTAGATCGCGCTCAATGTCACTAATCGCCTGTTCTAGATCCAAGTCATTCGATGTCGTTACTGGAACCACAGTTGCCTGTGCGGATGCTGCCTGTAGAAACGGTAAGCCTTCCGCTTCGCGGGCAAGACCTAGTGCCCGTGAAGTGCTCCTATACCTTGCCAGCAAAGCAGTTTCAATTTGCTTAGCATCATTGGGATCGTTAACCCGTAACTCGCGCCGGAGCAGGTTGTCGAATGCCATACGCTGAGCGGAATTATCCATTGGCGTTGCGCCATTCGTTTGTGACATTGTGCGGCTCAAAGGATTACTAGAGGGGGTTGCCATCGTCTTAACTCACTTCCAGAGCAAAATAGGTGAATCTTTATGCGACAGTCGAAATTGCCGTACGAACCGCTGCCTGAGCCTCTGCTAACGTACTGACAGAGCGCGTATTCAACCGGGTGAGATGAGTAATCACCCGTTGCGAGAGTTGCCGGGGTGAGGTTTGCCCGGTTGCCAGCGCATAGCTAGAGGCACCAACCAGAAAGCGGGGCGGCAGGTCGGTGGGCACTCTCCCTTGCACCAGTTGTCTGGCACCCGCCTGGATTGCCCGCTCATCGTCGCGGCTAAAGGGAATGATGTTTACCAGTGCTTTCTGTCCCAGGTTGCGTCGAGTTTGAAAGGCAATTTCATCGACAATTTGCGGAATCACAGTGTCGGCAGTCTGCAAGAGAGTGGCAGGAATGCGATGCGCCCGATCGGGGTTATACAACGTTTGCCAAACCCGCTGAAGGCGATCGCCCTCTGCCCCAAACCCAATCTGCCGCAGCATTTCTGCCAGAATCAGAATTCGCAAGTAGGCGGTGGGATGGGCACCCCCCGGTCGAAACGTCATGGTGCGTGGAGCCGGATGGGCGAGGAACACCGCCATACCCCAGGCAGCCGACGGACCACCTAGCAAAATCGCTGCCAGATCAGCAAAGATTTCTTTATGCCAGGTTGCATACGTGCGAGTGACCGTCGGATCGCCGGTGAACCGCAGCGTGCGTTCCAGCACAGCGCGTCGATTTTCTTGCCAGATGCCCAAATCTGCCTGAAGATTATGAGCAACTTCGTGCAGAAAGACTGCCTGCCAGGGATTATCTCGATCCCACGGAATCCGAATGATGGGAAAGGGATTCTGTTCTCCCAGCAACCGATTTAACTGGATGCCTCGCCGCATGGTGGCGGGGGAAAAGCCATGCTCCATGTAGCAAACCGGTTTCAGCAGGGGACCGCGAAAAAGAGCGGGGGCAGCTTGTCGAATCGGGGCATAGCAATCAACCGCAATGACATCGTGAGCGGCAAGAGCCGGGGCAAAGGTGGTGCCTCGTTGCCCAAAGACCTCAAAGAAGAGTCCAAAGGCACGCCGCGATCGATCCGCTTCTCGCTCCACCAGCGCAATATCCCGCAAGATCTGATCAGGTGATGCTGTGTTCCAGGTTTGCTTCACCTGTCCTAAACGGCGCTGCACCTCCTGATCAATGTTTGCCAGACGGCGATTGGCTGCCCGAAAGTGCTCAGGTGACGGTGCATAAGGAATATCCTGCGGTCGAATACCCACTGAGGCATAATTCACCCGTGCCAGTCGGCGTGCCCGTGCTGCTAGCGCCACGATTTTGGTATGTAGGAACAGACGTGTTTCCATCACCGCTTCCTCGCTTAAGGTTCCCTGCTAACCAACGACAGGACACGGCTTACATGGCACCGCGACGGGCTGCTGCTGGGCGAGTACGACGACTGCCACAAGCCGCACAGATATGCTGACGAATCGCAGGGCTGGCGGAGCGAATCAGACGACGAATCATTTGAGGATTGCGGCTGAGACGCTGCCCAACTTGCTGAATGACCCGTGGTAGTGCAGTGGGAGGAGCGCCCTGCTGTCGAGCCACGCGTTGAGCCGTTTGTACCACAGCAGGCAAGACTCGAACAGCCTGAGTTCCCTGCTGGCGTGCGATCGTGCGAGCCGTTTGGGCCGTTGCCCGGACGAGCTGTTGCCGGGTCGCCTGGGGCAGTCGCGCCGCTTGAGGCATCGTGCCATGAACCGCCATCGTAGCGATCGCGGGAGCCGCTGCATCCATCAAATCTTCTGCCTCTGCCAAATCTACCAGTGCGTCTACCGCTTCAAATTCATCGGCACCATCTGCTAACAAACGTCCGGCAACGCGGGCAACGCGAGCAACAGCTTGAGCCTGTGGTAAGGGACTCATGC
>JBGTJW010000008.1:0-9729 GCA_041744955.1 Stenomitos sp.
CGCCAACTTGCGTTAAGTGGCGCAATTAGCAGAGCGATCGCACCGATCTGGCTCACCGTTTTCAGCTTTCCCCAGAGGTTTGCGCCCTGAATGGCTGTGCTGCCCTGAAGGCTGGGATTAACGCGCCAGCCAGCGATCGTCAACTCCCGTGCCAAAATCAAAAACACACCCCAGGCAGGCACCTGACCCACTTCAATCAAGGCTAGCAATGGTGCTAACACCAGCAATTTATCCACCAATGGATCGAGGAACTTGCCCAGTTCTGTCACCTGATTGAGCTTGCGAGCCAGATAGCCATCCACCCAATCAGTGCCCGCAGCTACTAGAAAAACAACTAGCATGAACCAACGCCCCTCGATCGTCGGGGTACGTAAACCGTAGAGCAGTAAGGGCACTGCCAGCAGACGAGAAACTGTGATCCAGGTTGGCAGGTTCATCTTGAACTAACTTGAGCTTGAACTAACATCATCTTGAACTATAGCGATCACCACAAGAGTGAGGACATAAGGATCAAAGAGTTGTGGGAACGCTGCCCCAAAGGTTTCACCCTGCACGCCGTCCTAACGAATCTAACTATTGCCATAACGTTTAACCCACAACGTCCACCCTCTAAATCAGCGCAAAAAAGAGGACAGCCTCTTAGAGACTGTCCTCATCGTTCATGTTCTCAGGAGCAATGGCAATTGAAAGACCTAGCAGATACCCCTAGCAGATGACCATGATGTTGAACCGTAGCGGTTACATCAAACCAATAACTCGTTGCAACAGAACGCTTTAGCTCATTTCGTTCTTAGCAGGCACCTTTCTTATCTAAAACAACGAGGATCGTTTTTGCAATCAAACGTAGGTCGTACGCGATCGACCACTTGCGCTGGTACTCGACATCCATTTTGACGATGTCTTCAAAGTCAATCACCGTCGATCGACCATTTGCTTGCCACTCACCCGTAATGCCAGGTTTAACGTTGAGCCGCTCCCAATGATGTTCCTCGTAACGAATAACTTCATCGACGGTAGGCGGACGTGTGCCAACCAAGCTCATGTGCCCTAGCAGCACATTCCAGAATTGCGGCAGTTCGTCAAGGCTGGTGCGGCGTAGGAAGCGACCAATACGGGTGATGCGAGGGTCGTTCTTGTTCTTGAAGATGCCACCTTTAGCTTCATTATTGACGAGATGCTTCAGCTTGTCTGCGTCCATCACCATCGAGCGGAACTTCCAGATGCGGAAGGTTTTGCCTTTAAAGCCGCAGCGAATTTGACTGTAAAAAATGGGACCAGGATCATCGCATTGCACTGCGATCGCCACTGGAATAGCAACCATCGCTGTGATTGCCAGCCCGACCAGGGCACCAACGATGTCAACGAAGCGCTTGGCTTTGCTGGTAACGGATGGATGAATTGTACAAACACGTTCCCGAGGAGGGACGCTGGTAGCCTGACCCGCTTCTTTGTCACGCTGAATGAGAGCGATTCGGAGAGCAGTTGGAATGTCAGAAGTAATCATCACGTTCGTAAATGGCTTTACTAGGTTTCACTTTGCCTTCCACAAAGATACGCAACTTCACCTAGCGTTGCCCAGTGTCCATGAGTACGTTCGCTCAATCTTTATAACTCCTACGGAGGAGTATGAAGTTTCGATGTTTTCCTCTAGCAAAGTTAATTTAAATGGCACCTGTAGCTCTGAGCTTTTACTGAGGCTTAGTGAACGGGCGATAAGCCGTCAGGGCTGAGCAGAAGGAGGTGTGAGCCTTTTGCCAAGTTGGGTGGCGACAGCAGCAGCACCATGACGATTTAGGTGGCTAGGATCTGTGAAATAAGCGTTTTGATACAGCCATCGTTGACTCAGATCGTGAACGGTTAACGGTTGCGATCGGGCAAATTGCTGCAAATAGGTACGAAACTGCTGTTCATTCGCAGCGCGCGTCTCGTCTAAATAGATTTGCGTAAGGGGCAGATTAACAAAAACGATCGGGATCTGGCGAGCGTTGGCAAACATGACAACGTTGTTCAATGCCTGCGTTTGCTTACCATTGAGCGTGAAGTCTCGATAGTCGCCATCATATGCACCTCGGACTTTGGGATAGCGTTGAAAATACTCATCAGGTTTGAACTGGTTTGATAGCGGCTGAAAGCCAGTCATCTCCTGAAGATTGACCATTCGTTGCTCTGGTTCAACAGGCGCTTCAGGCTGACTGAGCGCTCTTAACGGTTCCCAACACCACTGGCGTTGTTGGTACGCTGGAGCGAAAGACGGCACAACATTGAAGGACTTGAGTGGACTCAGCGCGTCACGGGTTGCGCGCGGCAGTGGCAGGGCAATGCAGAGCGGCTCCCTCTGAAGCAATGGCGGCATGAGGGCGGGACGAATGCCAGCCGTTAGCAGTTGGTAACCAGGGGAGGCGATCGCACGGTTGTAGGTGATATCCGCACGACCACTATTAAACGCTCTTACACCATCTGCCCAAAGCAGCAAGCGCGGTAATTGGTCGGGAGCAAGCAGTTTGCGGACGATCAAATCAACCAACTGCGCGGTGGCGCCATTCACCCCAAAGTTGAAAACTTTTAGCCTGGAATAGCCTCGCTGGGCAAACGTTTGCTGAAGCACGATCGGGTCAATGCCCTGCAAGGCTCGCGAACTGCCAACAATGAGGATATCGGGCGGTCCAGAGCGGGCGACAAAGCGAAGATAGCGCTGTAGCTGCTGGTCAAGCTGCTGGCTGTTGAAGGTAGGGAAAGGGGCGATCGACGAGCGTGATGATTGCGAGGGGGCATCGTGCGATCGCGGGGGGCTGGCTACAGGTTGGTCTAAGGCGGATGCTGCCAGCCGTATGTTTTGCACGCTCGGCGGATGCTCTTGCTGCAACCCAACTGTTGCAGGCGCGATCGCGATCGACATTTCAGCGCTGCCGACTAAACAGAGACTGCCTGACAGCGAGACGCAGAAGAAAAGCCGCTGCTTTGTTAGCCATCCCATAGAGCGATCGACAAGGGAAAGTAGTCATGACGATCATACCGTCCTCATCTCTCCAACTGCATAGAAAAGTGACCACCCCGGCAAGCAGGATGGTCACAGAATCAACTAAGTCGTTAGGATCGTGGATTAATTAACATGAAGTATCTCCCTTCTGTAGGGACGTTCCATGGAACGTCCCTACTACTACAGCAAGAATTGCACTTTATTCAATCCGCGTTCCTGATCGTGCTTTTGAAGTAGCTAACTGTAGCAACCGTATAAAATTGTGGATTGCAAAATTATGGGTTTGCCGGAGCAGGCTGCGGTGCTGTGTCTGAGGGCGCTGCTGTTGTTGGGGGTGTGCTCGCCTCGGGGGCAGAAGGAGCAGGGGCGGCAGGGGCTGGAGCAGCAGGAGCAGGAGCAGGGGCAGGGGCAGCAGGAGCGGGAACGGCAATATTCACATTGGGCGGTGCCGGGTTAGGCACTGTGATATTGACATCCGGTGGTTTAGCAGGCGACGGCTGGGCTGGTGTCACAGTCGTGCGATCGCGCTCTATGATCGTGCGAGTCGGTGTGGCTGTGGGGCGCTGAGTCAGGAAGTACGCACCAAAACCGAGTGCTGCCAACCCAAACAGCAAGATGCCCAGCATCAAACCTGTAGCAGCACTGTCATTTTCACGAATGGCACGGTTTTGTTCCCTCATCTCGATGTTTTGCTCGCGGATAATCTGGTTATCTTGAGCAACATCACGGCTAGTTCTAACGCGATTAGGATCAGGATCAGCGGGATTAGGATTAAGGTTTGACATTTTCTTTGGTTGAACTCATCTTGAAAGGATGCTTTTAACGTGAACAAAATCTACCTAAGGACTTATCAAACCGAAAGTCTGGTAGTTGCCTGGCACCCAATTTTTGTTCACAGTTATTGGCTGTAACCAACCTAGTTTCTTTTTCAACCAAAGAAGCTCTACCCATAGAAGTGAGCTTGTTAATCAAAAGGATGAGCTTGTTCTCAGCCCTGATTGCCTGACGGCTGATGCGGAATCGCTGGCAGAGCGTGTTTGGGGCTACAGCGATCGCGCTGCCCTCGCGCCACAATTTTGCCACGGTTGAGTTTTACGCTTGCATTTGTCTTGATCATCAGTATTCAATCAAAACGCTTTCGCAGCCTTTAGCTTTTTAGTCACTAATACGTCTGCGATCGCACCTTTATATCCCTATGCTTGTTACCCAACAGCCCATGCTTAAGCGGTTCTGGTATCCAGTCATGCCTGTAGCAGAGCTAGCAGTGACAATTCCCAACATTCCTGAAGCAACAGACCCGCAGTGGTGTTAGAGTTTTGAGTTTTGAGTTGAGCGTGTCTCCGCGTCTCCGCTGCTTCCCTTTGCTTCCCCTGCTTCCCTTTGCCTCCCCTGTGCCCCTTATGCTCCCCTTGTTTCCTCCATCTTTCCTGCTCCTCCGTCTCTCATTTTGGTGGAAAACTACGGAATCTGTTTGCAGATTTTGGTGGATAAAACTATAATTAAGAGGTTGAGCTTCTACTTCAATAGACATTATTGTGTTTACAAGTACCCTTCTTCCTCCCAAGACTGCACTGCCGATCGATTTGTTTGGGGCGATCGCTGACCTGAAGCGTGAACTCAATGCTGTCATCCTGGCACACTACTATCAGGATCATGATATTCAAGATATTGCCGACTATCTGGGCGATTCGCTGGGTTTATCGCAGCAGGCAGCTAAGACCGAAGCGGATGTAATTGTCTTTGCTGGCGTACATTTTATGGCAGAAACCGCAAAGATTCTCAATCCAAACAAGCTTGTGCTGCTGCCAGATTTAGAAGCAGGCTGTTCGTTGGCAGATAGTTGCCCACCCGATGCCTTTGCTGCCTTTAAAGCAAAACATCCTGACCATTTGGTAATTTCTTACATAAATTGCACCGCTGACATCAAGGCGATGAGTGACATTATTTGCACCAGTGCCAATGCAGTGAAGCTTGTGAACCAGATTCCAGCGGATCAGCCGATTATCTTTGCACCCGATCGCAACCTGGGTAAGTACGTGATGGCGCAAACGGGACGAGACATGGTGCTGTGGCAAGGAAGCTGCATCGTACATGAAACGTTTTCGGAAAAGAAGATGGTGCAGTTGCAAATCCAGTATCCCGAAGCAGAAGCGATCGCCCATCCCGAATGTGAACCTGCTGTTCTGCGCCACGCCAGCTACATTGGTTCGACCACTGCCTTGCTTAACTACATCCAGCAAAGCCAGAGCCAGAGCTTCATCGTTGCTACCGAACCCGGCATTATTCACCAAATGGAAAAAGTTGCGCCCCACAAGCGGTTCATTCCGGCTCCCCCCATCAACAACTGCGCCTGCAACGAATGTCCCCATATGCGTTTGAACACGCTGGAAAAGCTCTACCTGTGCATGAAGCACAAAACCCCCGAAATTACGCTACCCGAAGCAACGCAACAAGCCGCACTGAAGCCAATTCAGCGGATGTTAGAGATGAGTGCGTGATTGAGGGAAAAGGCTAAAAGAGTGTTATGTTGCAAGCTCTTGGCGGGGACACAACTGAAAACTTTCCTGTAGGTGTTAAGCGTTGAGATGTCTTCATCATCTGCATTTGCATAGTTAAATCAGAATGAGTTCTATAAAGTGAAGCTATGAGAAGTATTGAAGAAGACGGCATTTGGTTCCTTCCCAATAATCTAGATAAAGAGGTATCTGGTCGGCTTACGTTCTCTGCTGAAGAACCGCCAAAGCTCTATCTACTTGATCAGCTACAGGAAATTAAATTTGATGATACGATTCCTCGGAAATTAGAGTTTGATATTGTCAATGGATATTTAGTCAACGGGAAAAAGGTTACTTTGTGTAATTGCTATCAGCCTGTAGGATTTAAAACAGGTATTCAGACTAGTACAATTCATGCCAAGTATCTGATTATTGGGCATCATTTTAAGACATTAGAAGAAATTTCTTTGAAAGCAGTCTCTTTAAGATATAAAAATTTAGAAGATTGGGTAGACTTATCAAATTTTGAAATTAATTGGTCTACCAACGAGCACCATAACCAGGTTAAAGAGATAAATGTAAAACAGATAACCCTAGAGCCTATTGAACTTGGTAGACTATCAAATTTTTCGTTAACTCTTTACGATAAACCAGTTGAGTTAGAGAGATTACAGATAGCTGGTTTTTTTGGGAATATAGGCAGGAAAGTTTCACTTGAAGAAAGAAAGTCTATTGTTATCCGAGCAGATTTTGAAAAAAAGCTAGAAGATATTATGGTAGTGCCCTAAAGGTAAGGATGGCTGGAACTCTCTATCAGCATCAATTTCGTCGATTTATTGCCATGTGGAAAGATGCAAGTATCTGCCTATGCGATCGCCCAGAGTGCCGATTATTTCGTTAATGTCTTGGCTTTGTAGCCGCAAACATATGAAAAAAGCCAGGATACTTCAGGGCTCCAAGGTTGGCTCTAAGCCCTGAAAGCCTTACATGGAAGGAGTTATGTCCATCCTTACCTAAATAGGACTACCGATATTATTAATGTTATTTACTTATTTCAAGAGCTACTAATCTTTGCATCTGGTCAGATGACGTATCCTTATGATATTCAATCAGGCATTGTAGTCATAGAAAAAGACGTTAGGATACCTAACCATCTTAACCTTGCTTTAATGGCAGGTTTAATTAAGCCAAAACAGATTGCAAAAAGTGATTTGGGTTTTGAAATACGGAGTTTTGGCGAGGAGATAAAAGCTGTTGAAGAAGAAAAGGAGAAGTTAGTTCCGATCGAGATATATTTTCAAGTTGGAGAATCAGAAGATTTAGAGGCAAAGTTTAGTCCTCAAAGAGTTTTATTTAGCTTTAAGGATGTAAAGGATCAGTTCAATGAAATTTTAAGCCTTTGGGAACAGAATTCAAAAGAGTTAGAGTCAATTATCGATTTGTATCTGAGATTAACATACATACCAAAACGGCACATTAATGATTTCTTCCTAAGCCTTGCTCAAGCTATAGAAGCATTCCATAGTCTTGCACATTCTGGAAGATACATAGACAAAAAGGTTTACAGAAAAGTGGTGCGGAAAACATTGGAAGAAGCTGTGAGTTCTATTCCAGATTCTATCTCTCTAGAAAACGGAGAAGAAAGTTTGGATTTAAGAGAATACAAAAGAATTTTAAAGGAGGAAAAACTTTCACACCTAAATAGCTTCTCTTTAAGAGAGCGTTTGGAAGAAATAATAAGTGAATATCACGCTTGTTTGCCTGATGGTTTCTTTGCGTCCCCAGAGGAACAGAGCGATTTTCTTAAAAAGATTAGAAAAACAAGAAATTATTTAACTCATTTATCTTCGGAGAATGATGATTATGTAGCTTCTGGTCAAGATTTATTAGTTTTAAGTAGAAGATTAAGAGTTTTGCTAGAAGTCTGTCTGCTTAAACAATTAGGTTTGAATGATGCGGATGTAAAGACAATTACTTCTAAAAACAGATGAAGAAGGAAATGATTAAAACTTGTATTAGTCGTTGCAACATAGCAACCCTAATGCACACCGACCGCCGAGAGGTTATCTGTTGAGCATCGAAGGTTATCTACGGCAGATAATTGGCAACGTTAGTTATTGGTTGTTAGAAAGACATAGGCTGTTGACTGCTCACACAATCCAAAACTCAAAACTCAAAACTTCTAGCCTTTATCCTTTCTTTAAACCACCCTTCCCTGCCGAATACACTCTGCGTACCAGTGAAAGCTGGCTTTGGGGATGCGCTTCTGGGTGGGATAGTCAATATAGGTAATGCCGAAGCGACGATCGTAGCCCCACGCCCACTCAAAGTTGTCTAGCAAACTCCAAACAAAATAGCCGTGCAGAGGATAGCCCTCTGCGACAGCACGATGCGCTGCTTTGAGATACTGCCGCAGATACGCAATCCGCTCCAGATCGACGACTTCGCCCTGCGCGTTCACCGTATCTTGGGCAGCGCAGCCATTTTCGGTCATAAACAGCGGCAAAGTGGGCTTTTCTAACGTGTCGCTGATGTGGCGCGCGCCCCAGTATATTGCTTCTGGTAGCATCCAGAGCCAGGGCATATTGAGGCGAGGATAGCTGTCACGAAAATCAAGACATTCATAGCCATTCGGATTGTCGGTTGCTTTGACATACGTGCCCGTGTAGATGTTTAGTCCCAGAGCATCGAGGGGTTGGTGGATGGTTTCTAAATCACCCGCCTGAATCTCTGGGGCATCCCGTCCCAGTTGTTCCAATAGCACTGGACTGTAGGCACCCGTCAAGACGGGATACAAAATGCCGCCATTTGCCCAACAGGTCGGAAAGGCTTTTTGTGCCGCAGCAATGTGTTCTGGCGACTCGGCGATCGGCACGGTCACGGCGGGATTATCGACCAGGGCAACGGCACAGGGGACGGGCGAGGCGGCTCGAATTGCCTGACAGCCCAGCCCATGCGCCAGAATGGCATGATGGCAGGTTTGCCAGATGTCTTTAGGACGTTTGACTCGCGTGCCAGGAGCATGGGGCGGATCGGCGTTGACCGCATAGCCCAGATGGGTAAAACACGAAATTTCATTAATAGTCATCCAGTTGGTAATGCGATCGCCCAACCGACTCACGACTGCGGTTACATAATCTGCATAGTCCTGTGCCATCTCCCGACTGCGCCAGGAACCATATCGATCCTCTAGCGACTGGGGGCTATCCCAATGAAACAGGGTGGCGTGGGGCGTAATGTCATGCGCGCGCAAGCAATCCACCAGTCGTCTGTAGAAGTCCACGCCTGCCTCATTCACGGCTCCCCGTCCATTGGGAATAATCCGCGTCCAGGCAATGCTAAAGCGGTAATGCTTGATGCCCAGTGCCGCCATCAGCTTCACGTCGCTTTCGTAGCGGTGATAGTGGTCACAGGCAACGGCACCCGTATCGCCATTTAACGTTCGTCCCTGCTTCGCACTAAAGGTATCCCACACGCTTGGCTTGCGCCCATCTTCTTTCGCGGCACCTTCAATCTGATAGGACGCGGTGGCGGCTCCCCAGAGAAAATTTTCAGGAAACTGGTAGCTGGTCATCGATTCGCCTGAATGCTGATCTCAATACTTCAATTGTTAACATCCCTGAAGCGTGAATGCGATCGTGGAGAATGATGGAATGGGTAGCGACGATCGACGCAACGCATTAAGACAAGCAACAATGCCTCTCTTTAAGCAGAAGCGGCTCCTTTGGTTGCAGAGGCGCGAAGTTGTCCACAGGCTGCGTCTGCGGCTAGCCCACGAGACTGCCGTACGCTGACCACAATATGCTTCGCTTTGAGGGCGTTAACGAAAGTTTGAATGCGCTGCGGGCTGGGTCGCTGGTAGTCAACTTCAGAAATCGGATTGTAGGGAATCAAGTTGACGTGGCTCTGGAAACCCCGCAAATGCTTCGCCAGTTCGATCGCGTGTTCTGAGCAGTCATTCAAACCAGCCAACAGGATGTACTCAA
The DNA here is from genome assembly GCA_041744955.1 of Stenomitos sp. Taxonomy (GTDB): domain Bacteria; phylum Cyanobacteriota; class Cyanobacteriia; order Leptolyngbyales; family Leptolyngbyaceae; genus Stenomitos. Next base: position 9,459 of record JBGTJW010000008.1, read on the forward strand.
ACGTGACGCGCCGCCCGGTTAGCTGGACGTAATCACGGCATTCATCGAGCAACGCTTCTAGCGGATAGTGCTTGGCGCTGGGAATCAGTTTTTCGCGCAGCGCTTGATTAGACGCATGGAGGCTGACGGCAAGGGTGGCACGTAGCTGGCTTGCTGCAAGTTTGCGAATGCGATCGGGAATACCCACAGTCGAAACCGTCATGGTGCGTTGCCCGATACCCACATCCTGGTTCAGGCAACGTAGCGCAGCAACCACGTTATCGGTATTCAA
>JBGTJW010000009.1:0-25945 GCA_041744955.1 Stenomitos sp.
ATACGCTGCTGGAGATGATTCTGCTGGTGTCTGAAGTCGAAGACCTCTATGCAAACCCCGATCGCTCTGCGAGAGGAACGGTCATTGAGGCTCATCTTGACAAGGCGAAGGGTCCTGTCGCAACGCTACTGATTCAAAATGGTACGCTCCGTGTGGGCGATACGATCGTGGCTGGCTCTGCTCTTGGTAAAGTGCGGGCAATGGTAGACGATCGTGGTCAGCGCGTTAAGCAAGCAGACCCATCCTTTGCAGTCGAAGTACTGGGTCTGGGTGATGTGCCAGCCGCTGGTGACGACTTTCAAGTCTTTGAAGACGAAAAAGAAGCCCGCTCCGTTGCATCAGATAAAACAGATGAGCAGCGTCAGTCTCGCCTACTACAGGCAATGTCTTCCCGCCGCGTCAGCTTGAATACTCTCTCGGCACGGGCTCAAGAAGGTGAACTCAAGGAACTAAATCTGGTTTTAAAGGCAGACGTTCAGGGTTCTGTAGAAGCGCTCTTAGGTGCTCTTAAGCAGTTGCCCCAAAACGAAGTGCAAGTGCGTGTGTTGTACGCTGCTCCGGGTGAAATCAGTGAAACTGACGTTGACCTTGCCGCCGCTAGTGATGCCGTCATGATTGGGTTTAACACTACATTGGCAACCGGGGCGCGTCAGGCAGCCGATCGCGCTGGTGTTGATGTGCGTGAGTACAACATCATCTATGCCTTGTTAGATGATATTCAAGCCGCGATGGAAGGGTTGCTTGAACCCGAACTCATTGAAGAAGCTCTGGGTCAGGCAGAAGTACGCGCAGTCTTCCCTGTTGGACGCGGTGCGGTCGCAGGTTGTTATGTTCAATCTGGCAAGATTGTCCGTAACTGTAAGGTGCGGATTCGTCGTGGCAATGAAGTCGTTTACGAAGGTAATCTGGATTCGCTGAAGCGGATGAAGGAAGATGCCCGTGACGTTAACTCCGGTTATGAGTGCGGTATCGGTATTGATAGCTTCAACGCCTGGAAGGAAAATGACATTATTGAGGCGTATCGCATGATTACGAAGCGCCGGACGCTTTCGCCCAAATAATCACTTAGCCAGGTGATCAATCTATTAAGTAAGGTGGGGTTACTTTAAAGTGACCCCACTTTTTTGTTCGATCGTGACCGATTAGATAAAGAAATTTTTAGCAACATTGGTCAATCCGTTTACGTCTCTCTTTGTCAGTGACTAAAATCACTTTTGCGTATGACGAGACGCATTGGTTGAGAGTGACATATAGCAATGGCATCACTGATAACAAACACAGGGAGCCAGTGATTCACTACAGCCTTTAAGTAAAGAACTTCGTTCACTGTGTAGGTAGGTGAGTGCATCTTTTTTAATGCTTTACAGTTAGCGATTATCACGCCGATCTGGCGACCTGGAGACGTTATGGACACGACGATCGATGCGATCGATACAAGGGTAGTACCACCTGTAGCGCTTGCCTATGCTAAAGCTTTAACGCTACCGCACCTCGCCTCAGCAGTAAGACCACGTTTTCTCGTCTTTCAGCCTAATGGATCGCTGAACCAGGCTAACAGCAGTGACTTTCAACATGGGCTAGAAAGCATACTGGAGCAAGCAACGGATGGTGTTATTGTCGATTTACTGTGGGTTGGCTCGTTGGATGCATACGGTATTGCAGCGCTGGTCGCAGGCATTCAGCGTGCCGCAGCACTTGGTAAACAGATGTTGTTCCAAGCGCTGGATATGAATAGCCGCCTTGCCTTAGAAACCGAGTGGGCACAGCAACAAAAAAACAGTGTTGGTGCTTGGAAACATACTTTTAGCAGCAACTTAGAGTCGTTTTTAGATGATTTCACGCACGAATAAGCGTTGCTACCTTGCTCAAGAGCGACTCTATAGCCGTAGCCATACTGGTTAGGACGGGGTGCAGGTGTAGAACCCCTGGCTAGAGGCGAAGCCCCCCCACCCTTTGATCCCAATGTCATAAGCTCTGCGGCGATAGCTATAACAGCCAGCTAAATTGATCGTCCAGTGAGCCATACCTCAGTGATGAAGTCTGGGATGGGTAAGCTGTCCTCTACGTCCGGTATAGTTGGTCGCCCCCTAAACGCTCAGCACCGCTCTGGAACTGTCCACACAATCTTTAAGTGTTTGACCCCGACATTAATTGCGTTGACCGATTCACCTTGAATCACGCTCTGTTTACCTTGTGGCGTGGATTTCTCAATGATCCGACCATCACCGTCTTCGCCAGTGGGCTTGGTTGCTGGCAGTTGCAGAAATGCCTTTAGCGTCAAAGACTTGGCGCGGTTTGTACTATTGTGGTGATTCAACCTTTCAGGGTGCTTCATTGCTATGCTAGTCTTCTAGGCTCAACACTGTTGCATCTCTTAAAAAACCCCTTGCGATCGATAGCGATCGTGCTTGAGAGTTTCTACACTAGAGTCGAGACTATTTATTTTTGTTCTGTAGTGGAAGGATTGACCGCAGAAGTTATCAAATAGTCATTGCTTAAAATGTGATCGGAGCGATCGGCAGGTGAGTGTCTCAGCCTGCACTGCTAATCTTGTACACCGCAGAAAGGAAAGAATGTCATGGGATTATTTGACCGTGTGAGCCGGGTTGTGAGAGCTAACCTGAATGATGTTGTCAGTAAGGCGGAAGACCCCGAAAAAATTCTTGAACAGACTGTTATTGATATGCAGGAGGATCTGGTGCAGCTACGGCAAGCCGTTGCCAGCGCGATCGCCAGCCAAAAGCGTAGCCAGCAGCAGTACAATCAGGCTCAAACCGAAGCAAATAACTGGCAACAGCGGGCGCAGCTAGCCCTCCAAAAAGGTGATGAGAATTTGGCGCGAGAAGCTCTCGTTCGTAAGAAAACCAACAGCGAAACAGCCGCCAGCCTCAAGACACAGCTTGATCAGCAGGTGACGATGGTTGATACACTCAAGCGAAACCTGATTGCTCTAGAGGGCAAAATCTCAGAAGCCAAAACCAAGAAGGATATGCTCAAAGCGCGGGCAAGTGCCGCCAAAGCCAATGAGCAACTGCAAAGCACAGTGGGTCGCCTGGGTACTGGCAGCGCAATGGGTGCTTTTGAGCGCATGGAAGATAAGGTGCTGCAAATGGAGGCTCGATCGCAAGCCTCAGCCGAACTTGCAGGTGCAGATTTAGAGAGTCAGTTTGCGTTGCTGGAATCCGGTAACGGCGTTGATGATGAACTGGCAGCAATGAAGGCGCAATTGCTAGGACCAGCAACACCTCAAACCCAGGCGCAGCTTCCTGGTAACGCAACGGCAGCGCCAACGACCGCTCAAGCTTCAGCAACTGCTGCCGCTGATCCTGCTGTTGATGCTGAACTTGAAGATTTAAAGACAAAGCTCGATCAGTTGTAGAAAGTAACTGTAAGAAAAACGGCTAGAGGCTAAAACTGTTTAACCTTTAGCCGTTTCTGTTTGCCTTGAAATGGCAAAACACGTCAGAATACGGAAGCATTATTTTGTTGACATGGTTGTAGAACGGGTATGAGTAGCGTCATTACAATTTCGGACACTGAGTTTGAAGCAGAGGTTTTGCAGGCAACCCAACCTGTACTGGTGTACTTCTGGGCAAGCTGGTGTGGTCCGTGTCGTCTGATGACAGCGGTAATCAATGGGATGGCAACGACCTACGGCGATCGCCTCAAGATTGTCAAAATGGAGGTAGACCCTAACCCTACTGCCGTTGCAACCTACAAAATTGAGGGTGTTCCTGCGTTCCGGTTGTTCAAAACTGGAGAAGTTTTGGAGTCAACTGAAGGCGCGATTAGCAAGCAAAAGCTAGAGGGTTTTCTGAGTCCTCATCTTGCCTAAGGTGCCAGTCATGGCGGTGCTTCCTCGCGATCCCAAGCTGTATTGCTAGAGTGCAGTCCCTTAGAAGTTTTCTGCAACGGCGATCGTCAGGGCAGCGGTTGTTCCGTCAAACCCATGGACTTCAGGGCTGGCAGTTCAGCATTGAACCGTTCAGCATAGAATAGAGGCATAAGAGCAATATAGATTTGACAGTAGGAGTAATTGTGACGACAACTGCCGCCTCGACTGCTTCTGCGGAAACGATCGTGCTGTCACCCAGCTACAATCTGCCGATCGCCATCGTGTTTTTGGCTGTCCCTCTGTTTTTTGTACAGGTATGGGCTAGTGTGGCGATCGCACTATTTGGGTTCTTTCTGCTGGTTCAAGCCGCGACACTGCGACTCTCCTTCACCGAGACGGCGTTGGACATTGCACGGGGGCAAACGCTGATTCGCCGCTTCCCTTACCAGGATTGGCAAAACTGGCGCATTTTTTGGTCGCCTGTGCCGATTCTCTTTTACTTTAAAGAGGTCAACAGCATTCACTTTCTACCCATTCTCTTCGACCCTAAAGCGTTACAGGCTTGCCTGGAGGCTCGTTGTCGTCTTTCCTAAGCGCTAGTTGTACAGTTGCTCGATAGAAGGCTCTCAGTCTTGCTGGCGACTAGTGATCAACAACTTAAAACTGCATTGCATATGAACTCAGACGAATTGCCAACGACGACGGGTAGAGAGAACTACCAGCCTGAAGCCTCTGCAACCCTTGACCTTGCCAAACCAATCTTTGAAGAGACCAACGATCGCTCAGCGTCGGAGTCTCTCGGTATTCAGGAAGCGTCTGCCCAGGCACTGATTGAAGAGGAAAAACTGCCCTTGGTAGAGCGCATTGAGGTAGAGCAGGCACAACCATCCAGCCCCCCATCAACTGTGACCGAGATGGAACAACGGGTTGCCGATCTCCAGCGGCGTGAACAAGCCTTAAGACGAGAAATTGCCACACTACAGGCTTCGCAGGCTCGTCTTCAAGAGGAAACGGCAGCATCGCAAGCAGCTTTGGGGCGACTGGTGCAGGAAGGCTTGAAAGAGTTGGAGCAACGGAAGCAGGCACTTCAGGTGAGCGTCGAGCAACTTGAGCGCCGCCAAGAACGGGTTCGCAACGAAATGCGAACGACCTTTGCTGGCGTGTCACAAGATTTGGCAATTCGGGTGCAAAGCTTTAAAGATTACCTGGTTGGGAGTCTGCAAGACTTGGCGATCGCGGCAGAACAGTTGGAGTTGCCACAACCTGGCACTGCGGCGAAAGCGGTCGATCGAGTAGTTGTTAAAGAATCGTCATCGCAGCAAACGACTGCACCCCAATTTGGTGAACAAGGCTTTCAAGAGCAAACAAAGAAAATTCGCCATCTGCTGGATCAGTACCGGAATCGTCCCGACTATTACGGCTCTGCGTGGCAGCTTCGACGAACCTTTGAACCCGTTCATGCCGATCGCGTTTCCAACTGGTTTTTGACTCAGGGTGGACGCGGTGCCGTGCGAACTATGGGCAGCCGCTTGCAGAATATCTTGATTGCCTCGGCGACTATTTCGATTTTGTACACCCTGTATGGCGATCGTCTGCGTACCTTGGTGCTGGCTCAGTCTCCCGAACGACTGGGTGAATGGCGACGAGGTTTACAAGACTGTCTCGGCATTACCCGTGCTGAGTTTGGTCCAGACCGTGGGGTTGGCTTATTTGAAGACCCCATTCCGCTGACACAAAAAGCCGATCGTCTGGTGAAAGATGGACTATTGCCACTAATCATCATTGACGAAACGGAAGATGAGATTAGTCTGTCGTTGCTACAATTTCCGCTTTGGTTAGCGTTTGCGCCCAATCCTCAAGTGCCAACCTATTCGTATTAAAGTTGTTAGGTGCTTAGTTGTGAGTGCTTAGAGCGATCGCTGCTCTTGGCTTACAACGAGCGATGCCCTGATGGATGAAGGAAAAGCGATGGCACTTTGGGTCGCCTTGAATGGGTTGCTGCTAGTGGGAGCGTATTTATTAGGCTCGATACCGCCTGGGTATTGGGCGGGAAGATTATTGAAAAGCATTGACATTCGAGCGCATGGGTCTGGCTCGACAGGCGCTACGAATGTCTTACGCACCGTGGGTAAAGTTCCAGCCCTGGTCGTGCTGCTGATTGATATCTTTAAAGGAGCAGCGGCGATCGCGCTTGTTCACTGGTTCTACGTTTTCGCTCAGGCTCAAGCGTTTTTGCCTACAGCGATAGAAACCACGTCTTGGTTGCCGTGGATGGTTACTTTATCCGGTATGGCAGCGTTGTTGGGACATAGCAAGTCAGTTTTTCTTGGCTTCACTGGGGGAAAATCGGTTGCGACCAGTTTGGGCGTGCTGCTGGCAATGAATTGGATAGTTGGCATCGGTACGCTGACCGTGTTTGCGCTGGTGCTGGCAGTTTCCAGGATTGTATCGCTGAGTTCGATCGCAGGAGCGATCGCGGTTTCTGGTTTTATGCTCCTTACTCGTCAGCCGTTGCCCTACATCTTGTTTGGTCTTCTAGGCGGACTCTACGTCATCCTCCGCCACCGCTCTAACATCCAACGCCTGCTTTCTGGTAATGAACCCCAATTGGGACAAACAGTGCCGGAAGCTAGCAGTCAGCCGCCCTCATAAGGTTATAGGAATGTTATGTGTAAACTTCCTACGGACTTTTTAGACAAAGCGTTCTCTAAAGGGATACGCTTCTAGAGCTTTAGCAGTTTTCTACTTAGCTTTGTCATGGCGCTCAAAATTATTGATCACTTCGATAGCAGTTTTACTCTAGACCCAGATGCTAAAGCAGCGTTATTTAAGTTGCTGATAAGTGACCCTTTTCTCCAGCAGGTTGCTCAACAGGCACAGTGCCAAGTGGTGGACTTTACCGAATTACTCTTTCAGCCTGTGCCCTACAGTGCAGCAACGCCAAAAGGAATGCCAGCCGAGTTCGAGAAATTTCAAAACGCTGCTGGCTACGTCATCATCAATGTGCCGCCCAATTTTATGTTTAAGGCAAAAATCTTTAAGCCGAGTCGGCTTTGTGCAATTTATCGGCGCAGCAACGAGTCTTAGTTAAAAGAAAGGCTTAAGGCTAAACACAACTTTTCATCCTTGATCCCTGATCTTCATCCGTTACAAAATGTCTTCCCAAACTGACACACCGACGCTTTCCAGTCTGGAAGTTCTCACCTACATTGACGATCGCGGTCAATTGCCGGAACAATTTCAGGGCAAAGTGGGCGTGTATGCCATTTTTGATCAACAGCAAACACTGCAATATATTGGCTACTCACGCGATGTTTATTTAAGCCTCAAGCAGCATTTAGTCCGTCAACCAGATTTATGTTATGGGCTAAAAGTACTAACCATCGATCGCCCCAATCGCACGATTCTAGAAGAAATTCGGACAGCGTGGATCAGCGAGAACGGGTCGGTGCCGTTGGGAAATGGTGCGGCTGAAGGTAAGTGGACGCAGGCGATCGATGCGAAGGCGCAGATGACACCAGCGGAACAAGCTAGCTATGCGGGGGCGATCGATGAACTCACGCAAACGAAAGTACTCAAGCAGGTGGCTCGACGCGCTGAGGCAGAAATACTGGAGGTACTGAAAGCTCGCGGCGTTCAGGTGGAAATTCGCTTCAACCCCAAACTGAAGGAGGCAGGCTTATTAGACCTGAAATAGCGATCGTGACTCTCACTATTGACAACAAGATTGCCACGAGTGAGGCTCAGCACTATTCCCCATTCTTTTCCTTAAGGATCGACCCAGCAACCGTCTGACTTGATCAAATTGATCAGTTCTTCAACGCCTTGTGCTTCGGGTACTTTTTTGATTTCATCACGCCCACGGTAGAGCGAAATCCAGCCTGCTTGCTTGCCGACATAGCCGTAGTCTGCATCTGCCATTTCGCCAGGACCGTTGACAATGCAGCCCATGACCGCAATATTCAACCCAGTGAGATGATTGGTGGCTTCACGTACCTTATGCAGCACTTCTTCAAGATTAAAGAGCGTGCGTCCACACGACGGGCAGGCAACATATTCCACCATGGTGCGCCGCAACCCTAGCGCTTGCAGAATGCTGTAGCAGACCGGGATCTCTTTTTCGGGTGCTTCGGTGAGAGACACGCGAATCGTATCGCCAATGCCTTCTGCCAAAAGAGTACCGATGCCAGCAGTGGACTTGATCCGCCCATACTCACCATCGCCTGCTTCCGTCACGCCCAGGTGCAAGGGGTACTCCATACCCAAGTCATTCATACGCTGCACCATGAGGCGATTAGCGGCAAGCATGACGGGCACTCTAGAGGCTTTGAGCGAAAGTTCTAGATGGTAATAATTGAGCGATTCGCAGATGCGGATGAACTCTAGCGCCGACTCAACCATGCCTTCAGGCGTGTCGCCATAGGTAAACATCATGCGTTCTGCCAGGGAACCATGGTTCACGCCAATCCGCATGGATTTGTTCTGGTCGCGGAGCGAAACCACAAGGGGTTCTAGCGTTTCACGAATCTTCTCGCCGATTTCGTCAAACTCAGTTTGGGTATATTCAGTGCGATCGCTCTTCGGCTTCTCAAACACGTATAGACCAGGATTAATTCGCACATTATCGACGTGTTTAGCTGCCTCCAGCGCGATCTTCAACCCATTGTGGTGTACGTCCGCAACCAGAGGGACGGGTTGATAGGTGGCAAGCAGACGACGGCGAATTTCTTCCATTGCCTTGGAGTGCGCCATGCTGGGTACGGTGACACGTACAATTTCGCAGCCAATTTCATGTAGGCGACGAATGGCGGCAACTGATCCCTCAATGTCCAGCGTGTCTTCGTTGATCATGGACTGGACAGCCACAGGATGCTGACTGCCGATCGTAATGCTGCCCACAGGCACAGAACGAGTTTTGCGACGCTGAATCGAAGTGTCAGTTGTTGCGGCGAGGGGCGTTGCGGCGGTGGGTGGGCTAGGCAGAGTTTGCATACGCTATTAATTAAGTCTTGGCAGCAAGACAGGCTAATTTATCTCTGTTCTTACAGATTGCCATAGATAGGGCAAGTTTGACGGTTAAGACGCGGCAAAATCTTGGGTACAGAAGGATTTGCAACTGCCTTCAAGCCCCAAAGGTTTAAGTCTGACCTGGCAATCGCGATCGCGCTTAACTTACCGCGCAGCGCTACGAGCCTCTTCACGGGGTTTTGCTTTATTCACCTTAAGCTGGCGACCCATCCACTCGGCACCGTCTAGCCCGGCGATCGCGGCATCTTCCTGAGTCTCTTCAGCCAGATCTACAAAGGCAAACCCACGCAGGCGACCCGTTTCGCGATCGGATGGCAAAGTCACACGTTTAACCGAGCCGTAGGCAGAAAAGACTTCAGTCAGGTCTTCTGGCGTTGCCTGGTAGGACAAATTGCCAACATAGATAGTCATAGGATAATCAGAGGGAGGGGGCGAAGGAGTTGTGCAAAACCCTACAAGCAGGCATAGCACATCGCTTCCCTCTCATTCTGAAAAATCTGATACCTGTAGAGGCGATTGGCTGTGGGGCAGCACACTTTAATCGATCGAAATCGACTTGGGCGCACCGCTATTGCCATTATTGCCGCCAAGAGTTGATGAAGTGGTGCTGCCTGCCTGCTGATCAAGCCAGCTTCTCACCGGATCTTCAGACAGATTAAGGCGAAAGACACCAGAAAGGAAGCCACCTAAAAACGCCACAGGTTGCTGCGAAAGCTCTTGCCAAAGGGGGGTTAGTTCATCAAGAAACACAGATAAAGGCTCCTGTAGGATATGAATTTGAGCTTGTATCAGCGTTGAACTGCGGGACAACCTTATATAGCAAATGTATAGAGCAAATGCTTGGCGCTGCCTGCCTTGTCCGAACGCTGACCGTTGTTTCTTTGGTGATTGTAACGTGAAGCGAATTTGTCTCGCCGGTAAAGAGCCTTTTTCGCTTCAGGTAAGGAGTGAGCCAGTATGAGAATGCTGACGGTCTTAAGTCAAAGGACTGCGCTAGTTCTAACCGCTCACTCCGCTCCCCTGACTACTGCTTCTCTGGCAGCATACACTTGTCGCTGTCACAGCCAGCGGGACCTTCAGCCAGACTAAAACCAGAGTCGTAGCGGCTGAGGGCAGCGTAAAAGTCGCTGGTTTGTTGCTTTGTCTTCACCTCTTGCTGGCGACGATCGAACGTTGCTTTGTCGATTTTTTCAAACGGTAGTCGCGGAAAGGGGGCATCAAACCGGGCTAACAGAGCGGCGCTGATGTAGCCTTCGTCGTTAGCGATCGCCTGGTAAAGGCGCTTTGCCAGTGGTTCCACTTCGGCTTCGATCAGCTCGATCGTGGCGCTCGTGTTGTGCGCGGTGTAGTAGGTTTGCACCTGCATATAAAAATCAAACTGCGCGAGGGCAGAGAATTTTTCGATCGCGATCGTATCGGCTCCAGGCAGGTTTGCCCAGGAAACCTCAACGGGGATTTCCACCAACCATTCGGTACAGCGGGGATCAAACGGATCATTTAAGAGATTCCCATTTTCATCCTTATCTGACTGCGACGGCACAATGCTGTAACCGTAGTCTAAGCAAGCCAAGGCTACCGGATCATTCTTGCGGAAGGTAATACGCCGGATAAAGCGCTGGGCTTTGGGTGGATGCCAACCAGGACTGGCTCCTGTTAACAACGATTTGGTGCCTGCTGGCTGCACAGTGGTGCAACGATTGGGACGCTTGAGCTGGTGGCGATCGCAATACTCCCACACCGCTTGATTTAGAGTGTCTCGCCAGCGCAACAGGAACACCTGCTCTTTCTGCTTAAACTCCAAACCTGCTACCGTCTCCGGTCTGCCAGCTTCCCACCAGCGCAGCCACTCCACGCCAAACGCATGCACAAAGAAATCGAAGAGACCGGTGAACGAAACACCCACGATCGGGTCGAGGTCACGCGATTTTTGATAGCGGGGTTCGGCAAAGCGATGATTTAGCAGCGCTGCAACCGAGAGCGCAGCGGCTTTAAACGCCTTTGCTTGCTCCTCTAGATTATGGGGATCAAGCTGATTCAGGTGAACTTCTGCCAGGTTGCAATGGAAATCGGCACCCAAGATTTCACCGCAGGGATTCAACCCATAGCGTCCTAAACGATGCTCTCGCTCCTCCACAGGCATTTGGGGATCATGCTGTTGCAGCCATTCGCTGGCGGTGCCCTGATTGTAGGCAGCTAAAAAGCCAGCTCTGAGTGCGGGTGTCGTTAGCAAATCGCGGTTTGAGCGGGCGATCGCCTCTGGTGCATACTGAATCGCCCCCTCGCCAGAATAAAATTGCTTGCGGACAGCATCAACACACTCTTGCTCCGTCGGCTTGTGGTGATACACACGGGTATGGTTTGCCATCCGCAGGGCATCGCGTTCTGGGTCAATGCGCCAGTTGCCTGCATCATCTTGTTGCCACAGGTTATCTTTAGCAACAGCAAACGCTTCATCACTGCTTACGCCCTGCCGCATCCCGGCCGATCGCCGGATGTTACCTGCTACAACGGTTGCAGCCGCTTCGTCAATTAACAAACAGCATTCTACAGAGGTCAACTGCCGACCGATCGCTTTATTCAGTAGTGCCGCACACCGTTCGTACAGCCCTGGTAGGCGAATGGGGTTTGCCATGCCGCCAAAGCCTTTCAGCACTTCACCTTCGGCGCGGACATCGCTCACGTTAACGGTGACAGCAACATCGCCTGTAAACCGATTGTCCGTTGAAAGCTCCAGTAACGCTTTGTGAGACTGCACCCACCCCTGGCGACTATCGCCCACACGGATTTGTACTTGATTGCCGTCCACACTGACCTGAGTGCGATCGCATCGCTGCTCCGCAGGCGTGGTGCCGATTTCACCCTCTAGCCTGATTACCAGACGATTGCGGATGGCGGGTAATTGGTTAATATAGCGCGGTTCCAGAATAGCGCCAGTGCCACAGCCCATCATGGCAAGATCCATCATCAGCCCAAATGCCTGCCAGTCGATGACATTAGTGCTGGTGCAGTTGTAGGCTCCTGAAAAGTTCTCTGGCTTGTTGATCCAGTCGGTGCCACCCACCCACAGCCAGCGTCCCGAAGGCAGACTTTTAAGCTGCTGCTGCATCAGTTGAATCAACGCTTCTTCTTCCTGAGTAAGGTGCCCTAGCTCGACCAAGCCTTGCGTCGTCCGCTCAATGACATCTGCAAGCGGTTCACGACGGTTTTCGGTGCGGCGGCTATAGGTTCTGAAGAAGACGGGATTGGCAGTGGGAGCGGTTTCAGGAAACTGATCGAACAATTTTTTTCGTCGAATGTCTATAACCATAAGTTGTGCTGCTTTCTAGCGTGATTTGCAGATGAGAGGCTCTATATGTAGCGTTAAAAGGAAGATTATTTCAATATAGTTAAACTTAGTCAAGCTTTTAAAGCCCAAAAAAGAGCAAAAGTGTAGAACTCTTGCTCTTAATCCTGTGTAAACCTAAAAAAGAATCTTAATGATCTCTCTTTTGATAAGGCAGTCCTGCTTCAATCAGCGGCGAGGCAGACATCTCCACAATCTGTCAATTTCTGGTAGAACGTTATCATAGCTGCCTGTAGAGATGCCTTTTAGGATTTGTACCATAACTCCTGAATCTACTTGACAGCCAGAAACAAAAGGCTCACCTTGGCTATAAATTGATAATCCGTCTAAAGAAGCGTTCCAGACTGGCCACAGTTCTCTAAACTCCAAGGGGTAGTTGCTTAAATGGGCATCGCTAATCAACTTAGACATGAGCAGGTAACCAAAGACACGTTGCTGCTTGTCTTTACGCTCGTTGCTAGGAAAAACATCTAGCATTGACCTGCATACTCCACACCAAAGGTTATAAAACCATCTAATATATTTCCGGTAGTTATAAGCTTTTTCTTGATGGAACATTAGAAACAAGCTGAGCGTATGAATTACTAAATAATCACTTCTTAAATCTAGTTCTCCAATACGCTCTCTACCATTACTTACATCAATCTCCTTCATTCGCTGTACGTCTTCGTACTTCACAAGTTTCTGAGCAATATGAGAAATCTCATGAAGTAAGAATACTAAGCAAGCCATGCGTAACCATTGCTGAGGCGAATCCGAAGAAAAACGTTTAGGTACTATCCCAGCCATTTTTATAACAATCTCTAAGCTTAGACTTAGCGTACGGTCAGCCCCATTGGCTCGTAGGCTACCACTTTCTAAGTGCTCAAAAATTATGCCATTTTCGTAATGCTCTAGAGGCTTTGTAATTTTCTCAGTACGAAGGTCAATCTTCGATAGCTCAGGAGCATATTCTCTAAGCAAATAAAGTTCTTCGCCTAAAGTTCTACTAACCTTTTCGTTTAAAAGGCTACATATCTCTTTACTTCCTACTGCTTCCCCAGAGCGAGCATAAGTTCTAAAAAATACTGGGATTGCTTCAGGGTTTTTCAAATGAACCTGTTCAAGCTCTCGAACCATAGGTTAAGCGCTCACTTCTTTAGAACGGGGTGGGCTGGCTAGATGTAGTATCTTGAAATCAAAGTCTACACTATCGGTAGAGTTGTGGATCAGTAGTGTTTTAGCATGACCTTTGCGAAACGGCACAAGTTCTGGGCGCGATCATCATATTCATAGAACAGAGTTAACGCTGGTTGCTGTTTTCGCGGACGCAGATGCAAACGTTGCTGCCAAGCCGTCCCAAAAGACAAAAAACCCCGATCTAGTGGTCGATCGGGGGGAGCGTCAGATATGTTTTGCAGACGGAAGCGTTAATGACGTGTCAACAAAGACAGGTCAAACCAGACTTGGTTACACTCGTTCAGCCTCTACCTGCATAGGGTTAAGAACACTGTCTTCAGATAGGGTGGAGATGCGCTTGTAAGGCACTACGTCTTCGCCAAAATAGCGAACATACTCAGCACTCTTTACAATTGCCTCTACGGCTGCTTTCAGCCCGCTGTCTGCCAGCAAGCTGATGTACTCTTGGCGTTCGGCTGGTGTGACAGGCGCACGACCCAGCAGATGGCGGAACAAAAACTCAACCACCTTGGCACTGGGGTACGGCGTATAGAAACGGCTGATGTAGCTTTCGGAGCTTGCCAGCGCTTGCACAAACTCCCGCACTGAGATTTCACTGCTGCGAAGTTTGCTTTCCAAGTCGGGACGGTGGAGTTGCTCTGGCACTTGACCACCAGCGACATCCATCACCTGCACATAGATCGCATTGCAAACCAGCGCTATTTCAGCCTGAGTCATACCAGGGTTCAGGCGATAGATGCGGGCAGGCTTGCGACGAGTTGTATCAGAACTCACCTCAACTGCTTGACCATCACCATTGCCAGTCGATCGACCCGACTCAACCAACACAGATTGACTGCGAGCAGCTTGGTTCGCCTGTACCGCCATCGTTGCTAGCGCCTGATCCATCAGAGGCATCTTTGCAACATCCATGCGTGGCTTCACAGTGTCAAAGCTTGGCACCACCAAGACGTTGTCTTGCTTCGTCAACTTGTTGTAAAGGGTCTGACTATTGGGGAAGTTAGCAGCAGGCAGCGTCAGGAAGCGGTTATAGGGCACCGTATCCTCACCGAACGCATGAGCGTATTCGGTGCCGTTGACTAAAGCACCAATAAACGCTTTAAGCCCCTTTGTTGCCAGGAGTTGGTTGTACTTGCGGATTTCTGCCTGATCCAGCGGTGCGCGACCCAGGAAGTGTTTCGTCCCTAGCTCAATCACCTTAGTGTTGGGGTACGGCGTGTAGAATTCTTTGATGTAAAGGCTAGAGCAACCCAATCCTTCAATGAATTCTTTGAGGTTAATCTCACCATTACCCAACTTGCTTTCCAGCACCGAGAACTCATTCTCGACAATGTAGGGCGCAATATCACGCTCAAACACCTGACGATAAGCGGCACCAATCAGGGTTCGGAGCGCCATTTTGTCGCGTAGTTCGGTCAGTTTGAAGACTTTCGTTTGCTCGCGCTTCTTGCTAACACCTTGATTACTACGGAACTCAATGTCGGGTTCAGAACGCTTCTCTGTGACAGCGCCCAGTGTGACAAAGCGTGGCGTTTCTTCTTGATCCACCCGGTTGCCTTTCTCAGCAATGCTACCAAGACGAGAGTTACGCTGCGACAAGCCTGCGGGAGTCAGGTAACGTTCGTAAGGAACGGTGTCCTCACCAAAGGCATCACTGTATTCCTGGCTATCAATCAGGGCATCAACCAGTGCATAGAAGCCTTTCTTGGCACAAATATCGAAATACTTGTTGGTTTCCTGACGACCGTACGTGGGGCGACCGACCAAGCGACGATGGATGTACTCGATCGCCTTCGTTACATAGAGTGGTGTCCAGTAGAGCGATCGAAACAGATTGGATTTGGCTAACCGACGCACAAATTCGCGTAGCGTGATTTCGCCGTTTTCCAGCTTGATTTCATCCACTTTCAAGCGCTGACCATCGTAGACATCGCGCCCAAAGACTTGCAGGTACGTTGCCTTAATGACTGCTTGCGTGGAACTCTCAGAAAACTTGGTGCTGATGCCCTGCGTGTTAGTTTTGCGCCGACCAGTGCCACCTGTAAAGCTAGGCAGTTGATCCAGCTTAAACACTTTAGGTCCGAGTGAACCAGGAGCCACACCTCGCGCCGCAGGGTTGCTGAGTTGGTTGTTGATGCCTGCGCCCTGATTAATCAAAATCCGGCGGGTATCTTTGCCAAACGGGGCAGGGCTGGCACTGGGGTTTCTCGTTTCTTTCGGGAAGATGGCACCAAACTGGATTTCCAGGGGGTCGTTGCCCGAGCCATAGGGATGTTGATCGGGCAGTGGGTGATCGTACTTCGCAAACGTCGTGAGAAACTGCGGAATCTTACGGAAGGGCGCACTGTAATTGAACAGATCTTGCTGGGGTCCCCAGTTGCGACACTCTTGCGCTTCTTGACCCAGACCGCGCAGATAGGGCACCGTTTCTTCGCCAAAGTAGTCGGCATACTCTTTGGAGTCTACCAGCGCATCGATCAAAGCGGGCAGACCACCTTTGGAGACGATCGCAAAGTAGGTTTGCACTTCTTCACGCGAACTGGGACCACGACCTAAGATGTGGCGGAATGCCAGCTCTAGCGCACGACTGTTAATGTAAGGTTCGTAGAAGTTCTTGCGGTACAGCGGCGACTTGGCAAGGCGACGCACGAACTCTTTCATCGAGATTTCGCCGTTCTTCACCTTGGAGGACAAATCCGAAATGCTGAGGGAGTAAGCACGGGTAATGTCACGCTCAAACACCTGCCGATAGGCTGCTTTGATCACATCGTTCTTTTCAGAGGACGATAGCCCCGGCTTCATCGCGTATTTAGGGCGACGCTCAGCCGCGTTGAAGTAGATCTGGGGCAATTGCAGCCCTTGCAAATCATTAGAAGCACGTTGGCGCAGCTTGTTAGACGGGGTTGGCGCTTTGAACTCCGTAATCAGAACATTAAAGTATTCTGTGACGATCGCCGTTGCTGCTTCATCGCGACGGAAGTAGCTCAGGGCAGCCGCTTTCATTTCTTGCAATGCCACGATCGTTGCCTCACCGGAGCAGGCACGTTCAATGATTTCTCGCAGACCGCGAACGTTGACTGAAATGATGTTTGGATCGCCCGCAACGATCGCATACGTCACATACCGCAGAAACCAGCTTAGATCCCGTAGGGACTTCGCCATGTTGCTGGGACCGTAACGCGCTACGTTGATCGGACGAAAGCTCGCTGGAGTCGTGCCACCGCTCGTACTGAACAGCGATCGAATCCCATCCAGAAAACCACCGCCAGAACTAACGTAGGTTGCTGTCCCCAGTTTCATCGATTCGCGGGTGTCCCTCCCACCACCAGCCGCGACCATGGCTGGCTCTTCCTGCGGTTTCTCTAAAAACGCCATCGGCGAACCGCCCACAAAAATGCGGTTGGCAGCCCGCGAAACGATAATTTCAGCATTTTGAGTCAGCGTTTCGGAGATTTCGAGGCGCTTGGCCCCCGAACTGAAATAACCAGCCAACTCGTCCAATTCGCCACGTCCCAGGAACCGATCTTGCTGTTCAGCCTGGGCGATCGTCGCGACTGGGACAGTTTGGTAAAGTTGCGGACGAGCAACCGAGCTTCCACCACTTGCTTTAACACTCATTGATTTCAAAAGCTCCCTTTAACGGATCGTGACTGTGTTAAATCTGACCAGAGTGCCACCTGGCAACCATCCCAAAGCCCTTGCTTTCTAGAAAAAAGCATAATCAGGACTCAAATCTAATGACGGCTCAGGGTCTACCAGTTCAATATTTAGGGTTAGAACGATGCGAGCCTCAAGACTCGTTGATTAAAAAGTATGTAAGACTGCGATCGCTCACTGTATCGTCCGATCATAGGGGATGGAGGTCACGCTCCTGAGAAGGCACAAACGTTTTGTTACAAATCTTCGTTATGTGCAGCAGCAGGGTTCCTCGCCACCTCAAATTCGCGTAGACTCCGAAACTTAGAGGCATCGATCGAGCTAGTACAAAGGCAATGCGATCGCTAGACTTAAACGGATGCAAATCAGCGATCGCATCGTGTGAGCAAAGTTTTAAATGAGCAAAGCTTACTTTTAACTTTGGCAAACATGGTACACTAGAACTATTGCCGCTAGAACATTCATGAGCGTTGATTTAACTTGGGACTTTCTTCGAGTTACGCCTGATGAAGTCGTACAGGTACAAGAAGCGTTTGAGAAAGCCGTCAAGCAGTCTCAAATTGCTGCAAAGGCGCAAGCTTTTTTTTGCAGCCAAGAGGGTAAGCCCAACGATATAGATAGCTTTGATAGTAATGGCGAACTCATCTTTGACCTCTTCTACCCAGATGCGTTTACAGAGCTTTATAACGATATTGCTACTGGCAAGCTTCTGTTGACTGAACAACGGTCAGAACAAGTACCCTTAGGGTTTGTGTTCACGAATCGGGTTGGTGCAGCGGTAATGCTTTTCTATAGCTTGGGGTGGTCTTTAGCTCGCAGACTTCCAGGGTATTTTGGCAATATCTTTGCCCCACCAAATGATGTCGCCAACACTTTGACGGCGATGGAGAGAATTTTTGAAGAAGTGAATACTGAGGAATTTATCGAAAGAGCAGAGGACGTTGGATCGTGGGGCAACTGCAATGAGGATGTGGCTATGAATCTTGCGTCTTTGCTTCCTGCTGCCCTCCGAACTGTTTTAGCAGAAGGCAATGGGTTGCTTGCATTGAACTATCCAGACGTTGGCTCGATACCATATTCTGGTTGCGAAGGTAATGAGTACGAAGGCGATCGCTAAAATAGAGTGAGGTTTCATGCGATCGATGGTTTACCGACAATGGCTGACGATGAACTCAGAAAATTAATTGAGAGCAACGCGCGAGCGATTCAGGCAATGCTAGATGCCAGGGCTGAGGATCGGCTGGAGTTTCAAGAGTTCCGGCAACGAATGGAAACGACGGTTTCAGGGCTTCAGGATGTCACCATGAGACTAGCAAATTTGCAAGAGGGCATGGCGCGGATGCTGGCTTCGCTGGATGAAGACCGTCCGACTGTACTTCGGAAGCTGAACGCTATTGAGGGCAAGGTCGATCGCCTCCTTGAACGCAGCGATCGAGCAGAAGACCTGTAAGGCGTTGCACATTGCACATTCGTTATGGCGTTGGCTCAGCGCGATCGATAGGGGAACAGCACTTATTTTCTAACCCCGACTTAATCTTCCATCATTAAGTATTATTACTCCCTGCGTGATATGATGACAGCGGTCTCTGGTGCTGCCAGTAAAAGACCGGAACTCACCACATTCAAGCCTTGCTTTAGAGGCGTGCGATCGTTGAGTTTCTTTGTTGTGTCAGTATGGCTGAAACAGCGAGTTGATCCTTTTGACGATGCAAAACACTGAAACAGGCGCACCTTCACAGCCTAGTGACAGCTCAACGGAGCCAAATGCTTCGATGCAGGAGTACTACCAACTCCAGCGCGAGTTGCTGCTCACGACGCTAGGGCTAACGGGGATAATTTTCCTCACCGTCTGCTTTTTTTACCCGCTCAACATTGCTCTGAATTATTTACTTGGAGCGTGCACAGGTGTGGTTTACTTGAAAGTGTTGGCTAGAAACGTTGAGCAGATAGGCAATGGGAGTAGCAAAGTTGGCAAATCCCAGATTGCGATCTTCATTGGGTTGATCATAGTAGCAACTCAGTGGGATCAATTGCAGGTGTTACCAATCTTTTTAGGTTTTCTGACCTATAAAGCAGCGCTTATTGTTTATATGTTTCGTCTCTTGCTACCGTCTGACTCTCGCTAATCAGTCGGTTCTGAAACTTTTCACCCCTTAATCTATTTGGGAAAACCGCTCAAAGTCTAATGCTAAGTTTTCTCCCAGCGCTTAACGTTTTTCCGCTTGCCAGCCTTGAGGTGGGGCACCATCTTTACTGGCAGATTGGCAACCTTAGAATCCACGGACAGGTGTTTCTGGTTTCCTGGGTCGTGATTGGGCTTTTATTGATTGCTTCGATCGCGGCAACGCGCAATGTCCAGCGTATCCCCAAAGGCATCCAAAACCTGATGGAATATGCGTTGGAGTTTGTGCGTGGCATTGCTAGAGACCAGCTTGGTGAAAAAGAGTACCGTCCCTGGGTGCCGTTTATTGGTACGCTCTTTTTATTCATTTTTGTCTCTAACTGGTCAGGTGCGTTGATTCCCTGGAAGCTAATTCGGCTTCCCGAAGGCGAACTAGCGGCTCCTACCAATGACATCAACACGACGGTGGCATTAGCACTGCTGGTTTCTCTGGCGTATTTTTACGCTGGTTTTAGCCGCAAGGGTTTGGGTTACTTTGCAAAGTATGTCCAGCCAACCCCTGTGCTGCTGCCAATCGCAATTTTGGAAGATTTCACGAAGCCACTCTCACTCAGTTTCCGTTTGTTTGGCAACATTCTCGCGGATGAGTTGGTGGTGGCGGTCTTGGTGCTTCTGGTGCCGCTCTTTGTGCCGTTACCAGTGATGCTTCTCGGTCTGTTTACCAGCGCAATCCAGGCGCTAGTGTTTGCCACACTGGCGGGTGCTTACATTCACGAAGCGCTTGAAGGTCATGGAGACGAGCATGAGGAACATGCTTAGCCTCACTACTTGCTTGAGCATGATTTTGTAATCAGTTCAAGTTGCTTAGACGCGATCGCAGGTGCGAAGCCTGAGTGTTTAAGCGGAAATTGTTCATTTAGTTTGTTCATTACTCAAGGAAAGAATCATGGATCCATTAGTTCAAGCTGCGTCTGTCTTTTCTGCTGCTTTGGCGATCGGTTTAGCGTCTATCGGACCTGGCATTGGTCAAGGTAATGCTTCCGGTTCCGCCGTTGAAGGGATTGCCCGTCAGCCAGAAGCAGAAGGCAAAATTCGCGGTACGCTTCTGCTAACTCTGGCGTTTATGGAATCCTTGACCATCTATGGCTTGGTGATTGCGCTTGTGCTGTTGTTTGCGAACCCCTTCGCTTAAGCGCCTTGCTTAAGTCATTTGGTTAAGCAGTACGCGCCATTGGAATTGATCGAGTGATAGGTAATTGGTAACAGAGTCATTCTGTTTGCCTTTAGTTACCAGTTACCAATGACTCACATCCATTGCGAAAGTTACGAGAGACACTCCATCCCAATTCAAGAACCCCAAACTCAAGACAATGTTTGATTTTGATGCCACTCTGCCACTGATGGCGGTTCAGTTTTTGGTTCTGGTTGCCCTGCTAAATGTGGTCTTTTACAAGCCATTAACCAAGGCGATCGAAGACCGTAGTGACTACATCCGCACGAATGAAACCGAAGCGCGTGAGCGGCTGGCAAAGGCTGAACATTTAGCGACGCAGTACGAACAAGAACTGGCAACGACTCGTCGGCAATATCAACAGACGATCGCTACGGCACAAGCAGAAGCCCAAGCCATTGCTGATCAACAAATTGCCACTGCCCAGCAAGAAGCGCAGTCTCAGCGTGAGCGCGTGCAGCGTGAGCTTGATCAACAGAAGCAGGAAGCAATGAGTTCCTTAGAGCAGCAAGTTGAGTCATTGAGCCACCAGATTTTAGACAAACTTTTAGTCAGTCTTTAGACGTTGGCTGTTAATCTCTAAGCACCTCAAAGTCTAGAGCTTAACAACCGAACGCGAATGACTTCAGCCATTTTGGACGTAGCGATATGGATATTCTCTTAAAGTTGGCGATTGGTGCTAACGTTTTAGGCACCGAAGCGGTTGAAACAGCCGAGGCAGGTGGCTTTGGTCTCAACTTCGACATCCTTGAAACCAATTTGGTTAACCTGGCGATCGTTGCGGGTGTTTTGATCTATTTTGGGCGCGGCTTTTTGGGTAAAACCCTGAGCGATCGTCGAACCGCGATCGAAGATGCCATTAAAGAAGCCGAGCAACGCAAGAAAGAGGCAGTGAGTGCTTTAGCACAGCAGCAGCAAAAGCTAGCACAAGCTCAGGGAGAAGCAGAAAAAATCCGAGCATCGGGACAAGTAGCCGCTGCTACCGCTAAAGCCGAGATTGCTGCCAAAGCTGAACTCGATATCCAACGGATGCGTGAAGCAGCGACCCAGGATCTCAACGCTGACCAGGCAAAAGTGATTAACGAGCTACGTCAACGGGTAGCAGCGCTAGCCATGCAGCGGGTTGAGTCAGAGTTGCCATCTCGGCTGAATGACTCGGTGCAGCAACAATTAATCGATCGTAGCATTGCCATGCTAGTAGGAGGCGACCAGTGAGTGATAGCGTCATTACCAGTGAAATTTCTGCCCCCTATGCCCAGGCGCTGATGTCTCTGGCAAAGACTGAAAATTTGAGCGATCGCTTTGGTGAAGATGCCAGCAGTATCTTGAACCTTTTGAAAGAATCGCCTGATCTTGATCAGTTTTTGGCAAGCCCTGTTATTAGCCTGGATGCTAAAAAAACGGTTTTGCAGCAGGTTTTGGGCGACCAGGTGCATCACCATATTCGCAACTTTCTGCTGCTGATTGTGGATCACCGTCGTATCGCTTTTTTGAGCGGTATTTTGAAGCAATATCAGGCATTGCTGCGCGAACTGAATCAAACTGCGCTGGCTCAAATTGTTTCGACAGTGCCACTTAATGAGGCGCAGCAGCAGACAGTGCGTGAGCGAGTGATAGCCCTCACAGGTGCACAAAACGTTGAGATCGAAACAACGATCGATCCGGACTTAATTGGTGGTGTCATTATCAAAGTTGGCTCCCAAATCATTGATGCAAGCTTGCGCGGACAGCTCCGACGCATTTCGTTACGCTTAGGTAGTACAACGTGAATGTGTGAGGTTTGAGTTAGTGACCTCACCTCAAAATTCGGCGCTTAAAACTAAAACTTTTCTCATCCTCACAACGAGCAACCCTTATGGTAAATATTCGACCAGACGAAATTAGCAGCATTATCCGTCAACAGATTGAGCAGTACGATCAAAAGGTCAACGTGTCAAACGTTGGTACCGTGCTGCAAGTTGGCGATGGTATTGCCCGCGTCTACGGCTTAGACAAAGCAATGGCGGGCGAATTGGTGGAGTTTGAAGATGGTTCTGTCGGGATGGCGCTGAACCTGGAAGAAGATAACGTCGGTGTCGTGCTAATGGGCGACGGACTCAATATTCAAGAAGGGAGTTCGGTGACATCGACTGGCAGAATCGCTCAGATTCCAGTGGGTGAAGCCATGCTTGGACGAGTGGTCGATGCGCTGGCTCGCCCCATTGATGGCAAAGGTGATATTCACACGACAGAGACTCGCCTGATTGAATCGCCTGCTCCTGGGATCATTGAGCGCAAGTCGGTATATGAGCCACTGCAAACGGGGATCACGGCGATCGATTCCATGATTCCGATTGGTCGCGGTCAACGAGAATTGATCATCGGCGATCGTCAAACGGGCAAAACATCCGTTGCGATCGACACCATCCTGAACCAGAAGGGTGAAGATGTCATTTGCGTGTACGTAGCCGTTGGGCAAAAGGCATCAACGGTTGCCAACATTGTTAGCGTGCTCCGTGAGAAGGGCGCGCTCGAATACACAATTGTCGTCGCCGCGTTTGCTAACGATCCTGCAACCCTACAATACTTCGCGCCTTACACGGGTGCTGCTTTGGCAGAGCACTTTATGTACAAGGGCAAACACACGCTGGTCATTTACGATGACCTTTCTAAGCAGGCGCAGGCTTACCGCCAGATGTCGTTGCTGTTGCGTCGTCCACCCGGTCGCGAAGCGTATCCTGGTGACGTGTTTTATGCTCACTCACGCCTGTTAGAGCGGGCTGCAAAACTTAGCCCTGAACTGGGTGAAGGTAGCATGACAGCGCTTCCCATTATCGAAACTCAAGCGGGTGACGTGTCAGCCTACATTCCCACCAACGTGATTTCGATTACGGATGGGCAAATCTTCTTGTCATCTGACTTGTTTAACTCCGGCTTGCGCCCAGCAGTGAATGCAGGGATCTCCGTTTCACGGGTTGGTTCGGCTGCACAAACAAAGGCAATGAAAAAAGTTGCTGGGAAGGTGAAGCTGGAACTGGCTCAGTATGACGATCTGCAAGCCTTCGCTCAGTTCGCTTCTGACCTTGATAAAGCCACCCAAAACCAGTTGGCACGGGGTCAACGCTTACGTGAAATTCTGAAGCAACCGCAATACTCGCCGCTCTCGGTCGCCGAACAAGTGGCTTCGATCTACTCTGGCATCAATGGCTATCTGGATGATATCCCGGTCGATAAAGTGGTTTCGTTCTTGAAAGGCTTACGTGACTATCTGAAGAACAGCGTTCCTAAGTATGGCGATATCGTCCGTACTGAGAAGCAGCTAACGCCAGAAGCCGAAGGTCTTTTGAAGGACGCGATCGGCGAGTACAAGAAAACGTTTGCTGCGGCGTAGAGGTGAGGAGAGAGGGGTGAGGAGAAAGGTGTAACGCCCTTACTCCTCTTTTCATCTCACTGCTTACATTGCCTGCTCTAGCTTTGCTCTGGTGAAACACTCCTCACCCTTTACCCCTCATCCCTCACTTCCGACATGGCAAATCTTAAAAGCATTCGCGATCGCATTAAGTCGGTCAAAAACACTAAAAAAATTACAGAGGCAATGCGTCTCGTTGCCGCTGCTAAAGTGCGTCGCGCTCAAGAGCAGGTGATTGCAACACGTCCCTTTGCTGATCGTCTGGCGCAGGTACTTTACGGGCTGCAAGCTCGCTTACGGTTTGAGGAAGCTAACCTGCCGTTGCTAAGTCGTCGTACGGTTAAAACCGTGGGTATTCTGGTTGTGACAGGCGATCGTGGTCTGTGCGGTGCCTATAATTCCAACGTGATTCGGCGGGCAGAAATCCGCGCCAAGGAACTGCAAGCAGAAGGCATCAACTACCGCTATGTGCTGGTTGGTCGTAAAGCAACGCAATACTTCCAGCGACGTGAGCAGCCGATCGTCGAAACCTTTGTCAATCTGGAGCAGATTCCCACCGCTTCCGAGGCATCGGAAATTGCCGATCAACTGCTGGCTCTCTTTCTCTCTGAAACGGTTGATAAAGTTGAGTTGGTGTACACACGGTTTGTCTCCCTCATTAGCTCTCGTCCTGTTATTCAAACGCTTCTGCCGCTTGATCCTCAGGGCTTTGAGGTGCCAGACGATGAAATCTTCCGGCTTACATCTCGTGGTGGGCAGTTTCAGGTAGAGCGCTCGAAAGTAGCGGCTCCTGCGCCCCAGAGCTTTCCTCAAGACATGATTTTTGAGCAAGATCCAGTACAGATTTTGGATGCGTTGCTGCCGCTGTATTTAAACAACCAGTTGCTACGAGCGCTGCAAGAGTCTGCCGCTAGTGAGCTTGCTGCCCGGATGACTGCTATGAGCAATGCCAGCGACAACGCGAAGGACTTGATTAGCACGCTGACACGGGGCTACAACAAAGCGCGTCAGGCGGCAATTACTCAAGAAATCCTGGAAGTTGTGGGTGGTGCTGAAGCCCAACGTTAGATCTGCGGTTAGTCAGACGATCGTCTCAGTTTGTGTCTCCAGGCACTGCTGCCCCGCGATCGTCTGAGCCATTCATGGAAAATTAAGGAAGCGCTGTATTCGTTTGTCGATCGCTTATGTCTAACATCTACACGGTTGAACTTCAGCATCAAGGTAGCACTCACACGCTTCAGGTGTCCGATGATCAGACCATTCTAGAAGCGGCTCAAGCGTCTGGGCTGGAGTTACCTAATTCTTGTAATGCGGGTATTTGTACAACCTGTGCCGCTCAGGTGATTGAAGGTACGGTTGATCAGCCTGATGCCATGGGGGTTAGCCCAGAATTGAGAGAACAGGGCTATGCGTTGCTTTGTGTGGCATACCCACGCTCTGACTTGAAGATTGAAACCGAGAAGGAAGATACGGTTTATCACCTTCAGTTTGGGCAGTTTCAGCAGAAAAAATAAGGGTTAAGTGATGCTTGGGCTGTTGTACAGCAGCGATGTGAGGTAAGGTTGTAATCTTACAATTGCCTGCTGGTAACATGAAAGCAATAGCAAAGGTTTGTGCATATTCCCTATTGTTTGTGACAATCGCTCATGCACCCAGCATTGCAGGGGGTAGTCATTGGAAAGTTAGCATTGAAAAAATGCAGGTAAAATCTTCAAGCCGTGCCACGGTTGTTCTGAAAGCTCTTGAAAATGAGGTTTTCGATCAGCAGCAATGTACAAGATTTTTGGTCGAGATTGATTTTCAGCCTGATTATCTTCGAGGGAATGACAAGTTAGATCTCGATCGTGAGAATGCTGCTCTCAAAATCCATCAAGAGGCTTTGTCCTCTCTTCAGGCACAGTATGCTCAACGCTCTCCAGTGCGCCTTGGGGAGTTGATGGGTGGTTTAATTCAGAAGGAAGCTAACGACTCGTGGTTAGATTCTTTAATTCAATCTTTTTTACGGCTATTTGGGAAAGAAGAGCCACCATTGCTAGATTCAAGTATTCTAACTGAGTGCCAATTTACAGCTCCAGGTTTGACCATCCTTGATGACTCTGCGAGTAAGCAAGTTGTGTATGTCCTAAATGATTTGATTGTGCCCCGAAGGTACTGATGCTTGT
>JBGTJW010000010.1:0-43329 GCA_041744955.1 Stenomitos sp.
GTGCAAGCCCTTAACACTGGACTGGAAGGGCAGGTGCAGGAGCGCACCGCCCAACTCCAACAAGCTTTAGACTTTGAGGCGCTCCTCAAACGCATTACCGATCGGGTGCGCGACAGCCTGGATGAAGGACAAATTTTGCAAGCTGCTGTGGAAGAACTGGCTCACGGGTTGCCAGTTGCGGCTTGCGATACCGGCATCTATAACGCGGCACATACCACGTCAACGATCGCCTATGAATGCACCAACACCCTCACTCCCGCTCAAGGCGCTACCTTTGAGATCGCAAACGCGCCCCATGTCGAGGTCTATCCCCAACTGCTCAGTGGGCAGACCTGCTATTTCAGCGATGTCGCGCCGCATCCGCTGCGCCCCAGGCAACAGTTGCTGACCACTCTGGCAACGCCGATTATGGATGACCAGGGAGTCCTGGGCGATCTGTGGTTGTTCAAACCATCCGGTGAGCTGTTTGATGACCCAGAAGTCCGCCTGGTGCAGCAGGTGGCAACCCAATGCGCGATCGCCCTGCGGCAGTCACGCCTGTATCAAGCCGCCCAAGCGCAGGTGCAAGTGCTCGAGCGACTCCATCAACTGAAAGATGACTTCCTCAGCACCGTCTCCCACGAGCTGCGGACACCCATGGCAAACATGAAGATGGCGATCCAAATGTTGGACATTAGCTTGAGACCCTTGGGGGTCTTGGACGATGCCACCAACGCGCTCAATCGCTATCTCAAAATCCTGCGTGAGGAAGGCCAACGCGAACTGGCGCTCATTAATGATTTGCTCGACCTGGCACGACTGGAGGCTGGGACAGAAGCGCTGACGCTCACCACCGTGACGCTGCAGTCCTACATGCCTCACCTCACAGAGTCCTTCCTTGAACGGACCCGACTGCAACAGCAGCACTTAGTCTGCCAGATTCCCGACGACTTACCAGACTGCACCACCGATTTGCCTTACCTGGAACGGATTCTGACGGAACTGCTGCAGAACGCCTGCAAATACACGCCGACCGGCGGCACCATCACAGTATCGGCGCAAGCCACGCCAGCCGCCTTAGAACTGCGTGTCAGCAATACGGGTGTTGAGATTCCAGCGACCGAATACGAGCGTATCTTCGCTAAGTTCTACCGCATCCCCAACAACGACCCCTGGAAACATGGTGGCACGGGACTGGGCTTAGCCTTGACGAAGAAGCTGACCGAAAGCTTGGGTGGTCAGATCCACGTTGAGAGTGGTGGTGGTCAAACCACCTTTGTGCTGACGTTCGGATCTGGTAGCGCTGTTGCAGATAAGGCTGAGGCCTAAGCACGACTGAAGACGCGATGGACCTTCCTGCTCATACATCCTCTCCAACTGGCACAAACCTCAGACCGTTGCCCTGCCGCCCTTTTCCTTCTTCCCCTCTCTGCCCGTCTGCTGCCACCCGCAGCTAACCAGACTGCTGGCGCACTGGCATGGCTGCTCCGGGGTGCAACTAACCAACGCGATCGCCCGATGCACTTTTGCTTGCTTTTACACAAAAAGAGGCTAGCTGAAAGCTGGAAACTCTCGCCAATGAGGAAGGGGTCAGTCGTTAGTGGGCTTTCTGGATGGTGAAGGCATTGTGTTCGGTGCGCACGCCGAAACGGGCTGTTGGACGTATTTAGTGAAACTGCCCCTGGGACCAGCACCAGCTTGTGGCAGAGTTGGTGGCAAAACGATGGTGCTACTGCACGGGTCGGAACTACACACGACCACCCCTTGAGACCAGGCTGCCCCTGTATGTCTGGCCGTCTGTGCCGTCTTAGTCTCGCCTTTAACCCTGCTTCTGGTTGGGCTGCCTTACCGGGTGTCCTGCTGATGGTGTTTGACTGCTGTTCACCCAGCCCCTGCCCGGCGCTCCAGTGTTGGTCAAGCTGAAGCCGCAAGGCCAGCGGCACTTTGGTCGCCCATGCCGGTGGTGCCAACCCCTGGCGTTAGCACCACAAAACGTATCCCCACTGGTCTGAGCCCTGGGTGGGGGCGTTAGCGTTCCTGGCTAGACTCGATGAGAAGACACGCTCTTTGACTGACGGCATTATATTGATTGACGGTCTTTGGTTGGAACGGACGACGTTCGGGCAAGACTAGCGTTAGTCGTTGTATCGAACATGTTACTCAGCATGACCGTCTTTTATGGTGCCTTCAGACTCGGTTGCTACTCTGCTGTCTCCAGCCATCATTCGAGCGAAAAGTGCCGCCATCAACCGCCAGAGCCAGCAGGGTCGCTCACTGGAGAGTCTCTTGCAGTGGGCGATCGCTGATATCCGGGCACTACTGCAAGCGGATCGTGTGCTGATCTGTCGCTACCTGGGGAATCAGGATGCCGTGGTGGCCTTTGAAGCGGTGGGTGCGGAGTCTTTACCGCTGCTGGGACAAAGTCTCTACGCCCCCTGCGTTGATGACCTTTGGGACAAAGACGAGCCATCAGGACGCGCCGCTACCATGGCAACCGTGCCCAAGGAGGTGCTTGCTCCCTCCTATGTCCAGGTGCTCAAACGGTTACAGGTGCAAGCCAGTCTGGTGGTGCCGCTTTGTAGCCAGGTGAGACTGTGGGGCTTCTTGATTGTTCACCATTGCCGCAGTCCGCTACCATGGCAACCGCTGGCAAGACAACTCTTGCAGCAGATCGCACGGCCACTCGGTGTTGCGATTCAGCAAGCTGGACTGCGTCAACACCAGCAGTATGCCGCAAGACAGTCGCAGCAGCTCAACCGGAGCGGTCACAACACTGGGGCTGAGCGCTGGTCATTGCGGCGTGAGCACCCTGGTCTCACCACTGCCAAGCGCTTGCCACCACAGTCGTTGGCGTTGGCGACAGTAAGGTCGCGGCACAAGTCTGCTCAAGCTGACCTCCAGCAGCAAGCGGAGCGCCAGCGGCTGTTGACGCTGATCGCTCAAGATCTGCGTCGCACCCTCGACTTAGACGAAATCCTCCAGACGACGGTGACAGCGGTGCGGCAGTTTTTGCAGACCGATCGGGTGATCATCTATCGCTTTGCACCTGACTGGAGCGGCACTGTCATTGCAGAAGCGGTGGCACCAGGCTGGCGCTCCCTCCTGGGGTTGCAAATCACCGATACCTATTTTGTAGCCACTCAAGGGCACAGCGCTCCACCAAAAGGCATCACAGTGATCAACGATATTGCCACAGCGAACCTGGCTCCTTGCTATATCGCACTGTTAGAGCAAATGCAGGTGCGGGCAAGCCTGGTGGTGCCGCTGCGGCAAGGGACGCGCCCGTGGGGGTTGATAGTGGTGCAGCATTGCCGCGCATCCCGACAATGGAAAGCCGCCGAAATCGCCCTGCAACAACAACTGACCACACCGATCGAGATTGCCATCCAACAGGCCGCGCTCTATCAACAGGTCCAACTCGCACTAGCCGAACGCCAACGCGCCGAAACCGGACTGCAACAACTGAACCAGGAGCTGGAACAACGGGTGCAGGCACGCACCCAGGCACTGCAACAGCAGGCAGAGCAGGAACGCTTGCTCCGCACGATTATTCAGAATATCCACTGCTCCCTTGATCTGGAGGCCACGCTCGCTGCCGCCCTTAGCGAAACCCGCCTGTCTCTCAAGGCAGACCGGGTTGCCATTTATCAGTTTTACCCGGATTGGAGCGGCCGTTTTATCGCGGAATCGGTCGGTGCCGGGTGGGTGCCGTTAGTGCAACCAGAGCACCCCAGAGTTTGGGAAGATACCCACCTGCAAGACACGCAAGGCGGACGCTACCAGCACAATGAAATCTTTACTGTGAACGATATTGAAACGAGCGGACACAGCCCTTGTCATCTTGATCTGTTAAGGCAGTTTCAAGCCAGAGCCTATGTCATCGCCCCGATTCTTTTGGACAACCAGCTTTGGGGTTTGTTGGCCATCTATCAAAACAGCGGCTCCCGTGAGTGGCAGACCTGGGAAAGCAGTCTACTCCAACAGGTTGCCACCCAGATGGCGATCGCCCTGCGTCAAGCTTATGCCTATCAGGCAGCCCAGGCGCAAGTGCAAGCGCTGGAACGGCTCACCCAACTGAAAGATGACTTCCTGAGCACGGTTTCCCACGAACTACGCACGCCCATGTCCAGCATTAAAATGGCCACCCAAATGCTGGAAGTGAGCTTACAACCATTGGGGGTCTTAGACGATGCCACGAGCGCGATCAGTCGCTATTTCCACATCCTGCGCGAGGAAGGCAAACGCGAGCTGTCTTTGATCAACGATCTGCTAGACCTGACCCGACTGGATGCCGGCACAGAACCGCTCCAGCTCACGACGATCGCCCTCCAGTACTACCTTCCGCACCTGGCAGAGTCCTTCATCGAGCGGACGCAGCAGCAACAGCAGCATTTAGTTTTGCAGATTCCCGACGACTTACCAGACTGCACCACTGATTTGCCTTACCTGGAACGCATCGTCACTGAGCTTTTGCACAATGCCTGTAAATATACACCTGCCGGAGAAACGATCACGGTATCGGCTCAAGCCACCACAGAGACATGGGAGCTTTGCGTGAGCAATACGGGGGTCGAAATTCCAGCGACTGAATACGAGCGCATTTTCGACAAGTTTTATCGCATTCCCAACAACGACCCCTGGAAACATGGAGGTACGGGGTTGGGGTTAGCCTTAGTGAAAAAACTCACAGCATGTTTGGGTGGTCAAATCCACGTGGAGAGTGGCAATGGACAAACGACCTTTGTGCTGACGTTTCGGTCTGACAGCAGCGCCACTGCACTAACCCCATCGATAAGCTCTTCTTAACGCGCGATCGCCCTCCCCTTCTGAACTTCTCTTTAACTGGCACAACCGCTCAAACCCTTAAGCTGCCGCCCTTTCCCTTTCCCCCCTCCTTGCCCCGTTGCGGTGCCCGCAACTATACAAGGGAAGGAAGGAAGAGGCTCAAAAGCTTATGCAGGCTGAGTTAGCAGTTTTGAGTACGCCCAACTTTTAAGGCTCTGGACTACGATTGGACTAAACGTCTTCAATGTGACAGTTAAAAAAGGAGGCGCTTGTGCCAGTTAGTCAGCCTTCGTGAGTACTTGAGTTGTTCAGGTTTACTTATGAGTCAGTAGCCGACGAGGGGAGGTCGATCGTCGTCACAGTACGATCTTGTCGAGGCGAGTTAGAGAAACGATTGGACAAGACGGCACTGCCAATCAGCAAAAAGCCTAATAGTATTAGACTTTTAGACTATTAAACTTATATCCGTTTGAAATCTAATACCTTAACACCTTAGAGAGGCTCAAGTAGACAAGCTGACCCGATCGAAAGCAAGGTTAATTAATAGTATTAGACTTTTAGACTATTAATATTTGCCGCAAGAGTCATGCTTCTGGGACTCCTAAAAGTATCAACATATTAGACCTTTAGAAGTTGCTGGATGGGACAGACGGTACCGCTCACAACATGAGAAAACTAATAGTATTAGATGTTCATACTATTAACTCTTTACACCAAAGAGCGTATCTCTGTTATATGTAAAGGTCTAATACCTTAGTACCTTTAGAGATGCTAAAAGTTGCCATCTTCAATTTCAAGGGAGGGACAGGGAAGAGTACAACGGCCTTAAACCTTGGTGCTGCGCTAGCCACCTCTAAACGTAAAGTGCTACTCATTGACTTGGACGGACAAAGAACGCTGTCTTTTGGTCTGGGGATGGATGGGCAAACTCCTACTGCACTGGAATGGCTGACTAGTAAGGAAGTATGCACACCGATCGCTACCAAGGTTAAAAACCTCTGGCTCATCCCTGGTGATATTGGGATGTTTCGGCTTACTGCCGATTCTGACTTATTCACCCCATCCTTAAAACGTCTAATACCTTTAGAGTTTAATACTGTATTGATGGACTGCCCACCTAGCCTCGGTGTAGCATCCGTGCAGGCGATCTTAAGCAGCGATCGCGTGCTAGTTCCTACCTTGTGTGAACCCGCCGCCTTGAAAGGACTTTCTGAGGCAATTTCGCTCATTAGAGAGGAGAAGCCACAGTTACCCGTTGAAGTACTGCGAACTCGATACAAGCCGCGCTTAGTGCTCACCAGAGAGGCCGACGACATACTGATCGAATCTGCCGAAGATCTGGACTATCGCTTACTGCATTCAGTCACCCCTGAAAATATTCAGGTTGCAGAGAGCATCGCTCAACAGATGCCAGTCCTAGAGTATGCTCCTGAATCTAGTGGAGCACTGGCGTACAAATCTCTGGCTAAGGAAGTAGCCAAACTCTGGAAGGTGAAAGCATGAGCACAAAGAGAATGGGAGGTATGAAGCTGGGTGATTTTAGTAAATCTCTTGATCCTAAACCACCATTAGAAGCAGAGTCAGCAGTCATTGAAGCTAAGGTACAACCCCTCACCCCTTCGTCTAAGAAGGCTGTGAACCTTGAGCAGGAGAAGCTTGTCACTGTGAATATCAAAATCAAAGCTTCCCAGCACGAATGGTTGAATGAGACTGCACGGCTGATTCGAGATAACAACACAGAGCCAGTTCCTGCTGGCGAACGCGTTTATCCTCAGCATTTGATTGGTGTGGCGATCGAGCTGCTCCGATCCTCTGGCGTGAACCTTACTCAGGTGCGGAATGTAGAAGAGCTAAAAGAATATCTAAACCTATAAAAATCTGAGAGTATTATTTTATTAGACTATTAAGGTCTAATACCATTAAAACATTTGCTTCATCATGCCAACGCAGATTCTGGTAAGGTCTAATTGGCGTTCGCGCGGTTATTGATTGAAAAATTAGTTCTGTTCTTGCTGCTGTTGGATAATACGCTCAACTGTTTCAACCTCAACGGCTAGCTCTTGAGCAATTTGTTCAGCACTCAAACCAAGCCGCAGGAAACTTGGAACCGCACGCACTAGCATACGCTCACGCTCTTCTTCACGCCCTTCTACCCGTCCTTCAACCCGCTCTTCTTCAGCAATCTCTTGATAGAACCGGGTCTGTTTCAGTTCGTCTAATCCCAGCATTTGCCTGATCGCCTCCCGCTCAAGAGTTGGGAACTTATAAACCAATGTCGCTAACACTAATTCTACGACGCGCTCACGCTCTGCGCCATCCGTAACCTCGCCTCGCACTCGTTCAACTAACTGTCTTGCCCTTGCTGGCGTTAGATCATCATCTAAACCAATCAGTTGCAGTACACCTAGTTCTAGCGACTGCTCAGCCAGCTCGCTTGGTAGCTCATCCAAGTAGACGCGCTGGAAACGGGTACTCCTGGCATAGTCTTGAAAGTGGGTGGGTAGCTGTGGGTCAAGACTCCGCCTGGTGAAAATGAGGATGCCGAGCCAGTCATGCGGCGGTTGGTAGTCCCTCAAATACAGAAAGATTTCGGCAAAGAAGCTGTGGTAAAGCGTCTTCTTTTGATCACGATAGCCCTGCACCTCGACAAAGACAACGGGCAAGTCAACGGCAGCGGGCGCTGGGTTCAAAACGCCATCAATCCGGAAGGAGAGTTGCTTCACTTCCTGAGAGCCAAACTCATAGGAGCCGGAACGAGGAGCGTGGTCACCCAGCAACTGAAACACCAGGTCCGGGTGGTTCTGAAACAGGCGATAAAACAACGAATCCGTTTTCACAAGTCGCTATGGCATTAGTACGGCGGTTTTATTGTAAGCGGTCGGCGGACAACGACGCTAAAGCAGGTTGAACCGACTGGCAGCAGTGCCAAGCGAATTAAAGCAAAAGGCAGGTTTTAGGCAGGTTCGGTGATGTCATAGCGAAGCATTGAGACATACACAACTACTAGCTCTAGACGGGATCAATACGATTAAGTGAGTGAGTAAGCAAGACCGCCAGCCAGTGCAGCCCCTCCGATCCGACCCAGCACCAGTGGGTAGTGGTCGCCAGCAAAACAGCAAGCAGCGCCAGTCAGTGCGATCGCGGTTCTGATTGCCAGCGTGCCATGGATCGGTGGCAACGTAGAGGCAGCCTGTGAGGTTGCCTCTAGAGTTTCCAAGAGTAAGCGCATCGTTCGCATCTCGAAAGGCTAGCGCCGGTAGTGAGGCTTACGTTTCACTGCCAGTCGCTGACAGCAGCGGCTGAGCCTTTCACTGCCACTGCTGATAGCCTTCCGTCACTGCTGTCCCAAACCCACCCGCTTCAAGGTGGCGGACAAGGGACTGAATGATGGAAACGGCAATACTGATGCCAAACAGCGCATTGAATCCTGCTACCACCACTGGAGCCGAAAGCAGTAACGCCAGCTCAGGGAAGAGTGCCAGAACAGCGACTAAGACTAAGAAAAAGAGTGGCGTGGTGATGCCAGCACTCACGGCTGCGCCAATGACGCGCTCCCGAAACTCGTCTACAGTAATGTCGCCGCGATAAAGGTCGAGTGCATTGGCGACAGCCGTCACAACACTCTGAGTCAGGATAGCAGTGCCTGTAGCTGTCAGCCCCAACTTGGCGATCGTGCTTGAGTTCTTTGCAATGGAGTCAACCGCATTGTAAAAGCGGATATAGACCTGCTCGCCCCCCGTCATCATGCGTGCTCCCCGCCGCAGATTGTCAGTGCCAACTTCCCAGAGGATATTATCGGCTTGATTAGAACCACCGCGATGACGAGCGATGATATGGCTACCATGCTTGTCCGCCAAGAACTGTCGAATTTTGGTTTCATCGACTCCGAGCTTGGCAGTACCAGGAATTTTTTCAAACAGCTTCAGAACATCGGTATCGGAGCGCGACGCATCCCCAAGCCGTAGTCCCGCTCGATATTGCAACCGATAAGCTAGTTTCGGCATGACCCTCGCCAACTCCTCAGCGGTGCGAGGCAGATCTTTTAGAGACTCTGCGATCACGCCACCTGACACTCCGAGTGCCAAGATCGCGCCTTGTGCTCCACCAGTGATCACACTCACGGTCTCCAAGCCTTGCTGCGCCACTTGAGTCACTTGTTGTTGCAGTGCCTCGACCTGTGCTGTCCCTGATGTTGTCAGCTCCAGTGCACCAGTTCTCACGCTTTGGTTGGCTTGATCGCGCGTGGCTGAGGCTTGCTGCACTAGCTCTGAGGCCCCGGCTTTGAGTTGCGCAAAGGCTGCTGTACCGATGGTACTCAGAGTCATAGCTGCACTCTTGGACTCCTCAGCGGCTTCAGTCAGCTGCTGCGTGCCTTCTTGCACAAGACCTTTTACTGCCTGAGTGAGCTTCTGCACTTCCTGAAAAAAATCCATTGCGTTTGGTATTAGTAAGGCGATGAAAAAACAAAAACAGTCAACCTATTGATGCAGTGCTGGGGCTGAAGACGGCATCCTCTAGGGCACCGATCAGAGTGCATACTAGTCTTAACTCACCGCGTGGCGCTTGTCTGTAACTTTGCACAGGCTAAATAGTTTTGCCGTCTCCTGGTCATAGAGGCATGAGGCAACTTCATAGAGCCGCAGCAACTGAAACCGTTCTTTGTTCCGCGGTGCAAGTGATCCTAAGATCGTCTTAAACCTGGGCAAGCGCTGCTATCATGACCCCTAAAGCCCTCCTGTCACTGCGATAGGCGACCACAGCCTAGTCCGGTAGCGGCAACCGCAACCACAGCGGCAGATGGTCACTCACCTCATGTTCGAACTGCGCGAAAAACTCTTTCAGCTCCGGTTTAGGCAACGCGGCAAGCGGTGCAACACCCAAAGCCTCGCGAAACAACTCGGCAAAGTTAAATACCCCGTAGTCAGGACCACGAGAGTTCGCGCCCATATGCTCATTGTTTTGGTACAGGGGCAGACGCTGATCACGACTGAAGAAGCCAATCTGGTCAAAGGTTTCACTCAGACGGGCATTAGTGCGGAAGGGCTTCTTAGCACCAGGATAGGGGTCAAGGAAGGGAAAGTTGATATCAATGGCATTGCCCACTGCATCATTGAGTGTCTTGATATGCTTGGCAATCCTTACCCTGTCCTGCTCCGGGTCATCAAAGTCAAGGTTCAAATCACCCATCAAGACAAAATTGGGATAGTAGGCTTTATCTTGCTCTTGCACCCGCCCTAGAATCCACTCCATAAGCGCGTCAAATTCCTGGCGACGGTCTTCCACCCCTTCGCCAAAGTACAGATGCGCATTCACCGCCATGAATTCGTAAGGTTTGGTACCTGGATGTCCCACAACTCGGAAGCTGGCGCAGAACGGTTGGCGAATGAAGGTCAGGAAGACAGGTAGCTTGATCTTTGCCCCTTGGCGCACTTCACCTGTAGTGGGGTCGAGATGGGGGGCGATCGCTGCCTGGAGTTTGTCCTTATGCTCCAATAAGGTGGTAATCAGTTTAGTGCGATCAATGGAAATATCGGACACAATATCGCCCCGTTCTACTAGGGAGCGATTGAAGATGAACCCCAAGCGTTCCCCTAGCCCTTTCTCACCCGGAAAGGAGCCGGTGACGTCCGAAACCACAGCACCAAACTCTGGTCCCATTAGCGACTTGAGATAGTCAAAACCCTCCAGGTCATCCATAATTTCCTGCACCGAGAGCAGATCAAAATGACTGCAGACCCGTGCCAGAAATTTCCAGGTCGCTTCACTGCGCTGTCTTTTGACACCGAGTTTGCGGATGTTGAAGGATGCCAGTACCACTGAGCCATACTCCCGTTTGGGTAGCCCGTAGCGGCTGGGGTCGCGGTCAAACGTCTCTCTAATTTTGTCCCATGCCTCGGCAGTCAACTCAGCCATCATGCCCCCAGTTATGAAATGACACTGTCATTACCCGCCAATGCCACTGTCATTTCATACCATTGCTCAACGACTGCAAATAGTTGGGATGAAAGATAAGTAGCAACAGATGCTATGGGCGAAAGTATTACAACGTGAAATGTTGCTGGAAGCGAGGATCGAAATAGTGCTGCTTGCTCTGGTTGCAGGCTTGACAGAGGGTTTGGAGGTTACTGATATCGTTGGCACCGCCACTAGCAAGCGGAATAATGTGGTCGATCGTCAAATGACTCTCTACATTCGTCTGTCCGCAGCTTTTGCACTGATAATGATCACGCTCAAAGACATATTTTCTGACGGCTGCGGTGAGCTTAATGCGAGGGGTTTTACTCATCGAGTTACAGCATTGCTCTAGTCAACGCCTGCTTTGCGAATACTGTCGAGCGGCGATGGTGAGGATTGGTGCTCATCATCGAGAAAGGCTACACAAATTCTAACCTTGCCTTTACGCCAACCTTTGTTTGGGCTTAGTACTTCGCATTCCATCCCCGGACCAAACCATTTCTCTTTAACAGAGTCCTCCCCGCTAAGGTAATCCCGCATTGGCTGCAGGAGTTCACTCACTTTAAATGTTGATTGGTCAAGTAGAAGCTGACAGTCCGCTTGCAAAGTGACTACTTCATTTAGGCTCAAAACTTCGTATGGTTCGCTCATCAGTTCCTCCAAATTGTCAGCTTGCTAGCCGTACCCATAATTCATTCAATGTTCATCTGACGCAGACTATCTAGTGGAGACTCTACAGCCTCTGAGAGACCATTGAGTACTGGTTTAGCTTCTTCGGGTTCATCAGCATAGAATTTCAAGGTAACTTCGATCTTGAGTTTGCCTTTACGCCAACCTTGGAGTCCAGATCTGAGAAGCTGGCACTCAACACCGCTACTAAACCATTCAACCCAATTGTTTGGAACCACCCCTCGTGAATATAGTGTTTTCGCAAGGTTTGGAATGCCGTGTGTGCCAAGGGAGTCTTTCGTTGCTTCATAGAACTCACCAACTTTAAACAGAGAGGACCAAGCTGGGAAGCAGAGCACAGCATCTTTGTCTTCAGCTTGGCTGCCTAAGGCTTCAACGTTAGCCATATAAATCTTTCGCCACTAATGATTGCCTTACTCTTTGACTTAGTGTGCCCTTCTTGCTTTATCGATCATCAATCACGATCTGGCGAATGGCATCAAGAGAAGGATCGGATGCTCCCTCTACTAGTTCGCTACCGCTTGCTTCTGAAGCGACAGCATGACTGGGGTGAAACTCGATGACGACCTTGAGTTTGACTATGCCTTGCTGCCAACCGGTGGCTCCAGGGCGCAAAAGCTGGCACTCGACTCCTTCAAGCCATTGGTCAGGACTAGTGCTCTCTAGCCCCCCTTCTACACCGGACGCTTTCATGTAATTGCCAAACTGAGGCAGCATCTGCTTGAGGTTTTTCTGCACGACACTGCGAAACTTATTCAGTTTGAACGTGTTTGACCCAAATAACAAAACATCGTCGTCGCTACAGTTTTGTAGAGCGAATTCTTCTTCCATCGTTGCTCCTACTTCTCAGTACTACACTACTACTGCTTTGACTCGGTCGAAGGCAAACTAGCTAGGCCCTTCAGGACTCAAAGACTGCCTCCAATGGAGCGATAGTAGGCTCATCATTGAGCGTGCTTGAATCAGCCAGCTCTAAGGTCAAGCTATGAGGCTCTAAGACGCTGCTTAACTCACCAAGAGCAGGCAATTTTTGACGATCGAGCTGCACTGCTTCTAAACAACGATTGATGTCAGCAACAGCTTGGTTGTAAAACTCCACGTTCTGCTGCAGCTCCATTTGTTTACGTTGATTGTTCCTGATTGTTTCTTGAGCTTCTTTCTCGAGTGTCTGTGCCAAGTACACCCGAGCCGGTTCGTATTGCTGCACGATCGCTTCTGCTTGCTGACTCGCATGGCTCAGGAGATGAGTATTGAGCGTTTGATTAATGGTCTGACGGAAGGTTCGCAGGGCTGTCTCTTTCACCTTCTGCTCAAAGTCCAGCTTGAGGAGTTGGCGGATGGCCGGTTCTGCGTCCACCATGTTCTGGTAATCATAGCCACGACAAGCTTGCTGCAACGTCTGCCGCAGTTGAAACATGGAGCAAGTACCTTCCATATAAAACTCAGGACGTTCACGCAAATAGCGATCGCATTCAATGCGTGCTTCATTGGTGAGTGCGTCTGCAACCTGCTGCTCTAACCGCAGCAAACTCTGTTCAATACCACCATCATTGCCGAGTAGGCGATAAAGCGCACGGTAATAGGACTGCTGTCTCATGCGCTCAGTCAATTGTTGGAAAAAATGACTGACCAGTTCTTGGGCAGCGGACACCAAGACATCCTCTAAACCATTAGCCAGGTAGTAAAAGGCTTCTGCCAAAATGCCCAGCAAGGGCACCACTGAATTGCGGCGATGGCTGGACTGAGCACGTTTGTGCACTTCTCCTACCGAGAAGGTATGCAACAGCTCATCGAGCCGACTGACCATTTTTGCTTTGAGTTTAAGAAAATCGCGCTCTAGAACAACGTTCGCACTACTTGCAACCGCTTCATTGACTTCCTGTGCCAGGTGCTGCTGGAGGTCATCACCGATTTGTTTCAGTGCTCGGCTGAGTAGCCGTAGCTCTTGCTCTTTGATGGACTCAAGGTCTTGAGGTTGACTGCAAAGTGTCTGCCACGCTTCCAGGTAAAACTCCCGTAAGCAGATGCAGAGTGGTTGCAGGTCATCTGCCAAGGTGACTAGCAGTAAGGGACGCTTCTCTTGAGTGAGATAGCGAGTCATCGCCTGACGAAAGTCTTCAATCCCACTGTCTCGAATAAGTTGCTCAATCAGCGCTGAACCCTGTTCCCTCAGAATACGGACGTAATTCTCCTGGGGGGATTCGTAACTTTTGACTTCAATGCGGAAGCGATCAGCCGGTAGCTTCCCAGAACTGGCGCAGTAACGATTGAACTCACTCACAAACTGTGGCACGTCCTCCTGACCGTTGAGGCTGTTAGTGCTCGTTGCCAAAAGCGTCTCGAAGCCAAAGCGAGGCTCGACGTGAGTGCCTCGAAGCTGACTACCATGAAAACCTAGTAAGGCACTGGTCTTATACACTCGTTGCGTAGACCGGAACTGGTCATGAATCAATTGCTCTAGCCGCTGCCGCAGCTGAGTGTTGTACCAAGTTTCATCAATGCGATTAAAGACATAGAAGACACGATCGCGAATGCCAGCGTTTGCACGGGTCGTTTCCAGTAGCTGCGTTTCTTCCGTTGTCATATCGCCTGCCGCAGCAGGCTTCAGGACGCAAACGACAGCCGAGGTATCAGGGTCCTCAATTTTTCGGTAAGTTAACTCAGCCTCTTTCTTCACAGGAGCATCGATTCCAGGCGTATCGACGAGGACGTTGCCATCCCGCAGTAAGTCATGGTGACAGTAATATTCCACACGCTTCAGCACCGCACTATTGCTGCCTCGACGGACATAACTGGCAGCGTCTTGCAAACTAGCAAAGTTGCATTGCTCCATCGAGAGCGTTGTGTTGTGTATGGGATCAAGATGAGTACGGTTGGTGACAAAGCCTTCCAACAGAAGGTTTAAAGCACTGGCCTGTTTCGCTCGTTCTGACTTACTTTCGCCGCCCTCCTGCTCAAGGATGACTTTGCACTGTTGACGCAGGGCAGTGACACCACCAGTACCGTGCCAATCGCTTTCGGTCGGGAGTCCCAGGCGCTGGCAAAGAGCACTGGCCTGTTCGTAGATCTGAGCCGTACTAAAGAAAGTCAGCACCACTCGCTCCTCTGTCGGATCAGCGTAAGCAATCTGACATTCCGTTCCCGTGGCATGACCTTCAGCACTGTAGAGCAATTCTCGCTCTAGTAGGGCATTGATCAGCATCGACTTACCGGCACTAAACGCACCAGCGAAGACAATTTCAAAGGTGGGTGCGATCGCTTTTCTCAACGATCCTTGGATGGCAGTCGTATCAATTTGTGTGCTCAGAAGTGGCTCCTGCTGCAGCAACTCCAATAGCCGTTCGACTGGGTCTTGTAAGTGCTGACAAGGAGGAAGTGCTTGAGTCATGGTACCGCTAAGGTAAGTGAAAGCCTATTGAGAGAACACACAAGAGGACTGTTCTTAGAATGCCCATGCCGCAGCCAAGATTGTACAAACTTGGCTACAGCGGCGGTTTGAGCGGCTTCTAAAAAATAGAAACACTTTGCAAGCGACGGCACTCAAAGACATAGGGAGTTTTAGGGAGCCTGGCACTGTGCCTAGAAGGAAGCATCACATCGTCTGAAAGCTTTTCCTGATGACGCTTTCAGTCTGTCCCGGTAGAGACAAACAGCCCTGTTTTAACAGCGGTTAATTGTGCCAGCAGTTCAGCAAACAGCCGCAACTTAATCAGACAGGTGCTGGGGTCATCGCGAAAATAGCGTTCAGCCAAACCCCCCAGACGCACTAACTGCACGTCATGCGACCGTAAAAATTGAAAATTGGCTGATGCTGCTGTCATACCCTCTGCCAATCACGTTTTGGAACCAGCTTCGCTCTGGCTTTCTTATGCTTCCCCCAACATAAAGCGATTAGCCGTCATCACCTCTTACTCCAAAGAAAGGCAGCATCCTGAAAATTAAAGTGCCTCCTTCTGAAACAACGCCTCTAGATCCCTGGCACCGTTGAGCACACGCACAACATCAACCCCGTCATCAAGAGGAAGATAGAAAATCAGGTAGTTGCCATACGGCAAGCTCCGCAGCCCAGGTAGCAACACATCACGACGGCGACCGATACCTGGACTGGCTGCGACCGTCTCCATTTGCCCATAGAGCTTTCTAACAAACGCGATCGCACGGTCAAGGCTGTCCTCAGCGATGTAATCAAAAATATCGTCCAGGTCTGTAAGTGCCTGGGGCCTGACAACCAATCTACCCATGTTGATTAAACTTGGTGGCTGGCTTTGCTACGTTGGGCACGGCGTTTTCTGCCCCGCTCGATAACATCCTCAATGTCGAGAGGCTGGGATTCCCCACTATCAAGGCCTACCTGTATTTGCTGCCGCAGCTCATTGAGTCTGATTTCCCGTAAGACATCCTGATCCTTGAGCAAGCGTAAGCCTTCACGGATCACCTCGCTGGCAGAGTGGTACAAACCACTAGCTACCTTCTCGCTGACATACTTCTCCAGCTCTGATGTAAGTGAAACATTCACAGGTCATCTCTCTCCGCAATGCATCTACTACCGTTGTACTCACAACAACCAAAAATAGCAATTTTTGTTATTAAAAAGCGCAAGATAAAGGTGACATAAGCAGTGACTCACGCCACTAACACAGCGATTTTACGCTTGCTTCGACTCTGCTTGAGTGAGCAGTAGCAAATGAGAGCAAAATGTTGCTTTTGATGCTCAAAAATACCTAAAACGGTCAAAATTGGCTGCATATGCCTGATATAAGACCACATAACACTCGTTATGCAACGTTATAGCAAAGAAAGCCTTAAATGCTGCCAGGAAAGGGGTGTAGCGGTTTCCTTGTCTCTGGCTACCCATCTGCTCCAACAAAAATAAGCCCAAGTTTTGATGAGGCTATGCTACTGCTGTACAGCCTCATCAAAAGTGGAAACCTTGCCAAGCAACAATCAGCTTAAAACCTCTAGCTTTTCGTTCGCTAGCTCACGCTCACGCTCAGTCATCATGCCTAGAAAACACGACACCAGCTTTCCAGTGAGTGTTCTCAAATCAAGCTACTGATCGAGAATGCGCAGGTTGACACCGCTGTCGTCAAAAATTTCAATGCATTTGCCGAGCTGAACAAGGGAACGTGTCAGGCGATCAACACGAGTCACAACCACTTCTTGAACTTCGCCCATAGGAATCGAAGCCATCATTAAACTGAACTGAGAACGTTCCTCTGCTGCACCCGAAGTGATATCGGCAAAAATCTCTGTCGCTCCTTGCGCCTTCAAGCGCTCTACCTGACGGTCAAGCGCTGGAGCACTTTCTGCTCGCTCCGTTAGATTCACCCGTGCATAGCCGACGATCTTCTTTTCCATTGCAACCTTCCTAGTAACACTATGGTTGAACGCTTTTAATATACTCTACTTTTGCGCGTGTGTGGTCAAGATTACACACGCGCAAAATGGTATACTACTGATTAGTTACAAGACTAAAGACTCTGACAGAGGAGGTGTCACTTCATGAAACTCGAACCAGCGCGTCAGCAGTCCCCACGGGTTGCTGGTTACGCGCGGGTCTCATCGCCCGAGCAAGCAGAAGATTCACAAGCCCTGGAGCAGCAGATTGCCCGCTTAAAAGAAGCCGGAGCGACTGAGATTCTCTCAGATGTTGAATCAGGCAGCAAGGACAACCGAATCGAATTTCAACGCTTGATGAGCCTTGTCCTTGAAGGTGCCATTGATGAAGTCATTTTCACCCGCATTGATCGCCTGACGCGCTCGCTCGCTCAGCTCGGCAAATGCATTGAAATTTTTGAAAACAGCGGTGTCAACCTGCGGATTCTCGACCAGCAGCTTGATTTGAGCACACCCACTGGGAAACTGATGGCTCGCTTACTGGGCGCGGTAGCTGAGTGGGAAACAGACTTGCTGGCGGAACGAGTGCGACACGGTAAGCAGCATCGCATACGGGAACACCAAGCCAATGAGTCCTGTCCGTGGGGCTACATGACACCCAATAAGCGCTACCAATTAGATCAGCGTCCAGCAACACCACCACCAGAAGAAAATAAAATAGCGTTTACAGAGGAGGAGTGGCTTCAGATTCTGACCAACTAT
This sequence comes from Stenomitos sp., assembly GCA_041744955.1. Classification (GTDB taxonomy): domain Bacteria; phylum Cyanobacteriota; class Cyanobacteriia; order Leptolyngbyales; family Leptolyngbyaceae; genus Stenomitos. The sequence goes on from JBGTJW010000010.1 coordinate 17,509, forward strand.
ACAGACAAAACCGTTGCAGAGATTGCTCGCGATTGCGCTGACATTTTCTTCAAGGAGCGTAGCCTGCAAGCGGCTGTTCGATACATTTCCCAGAAGTATGGAGCCGTGAAGCAACCAGGCATTAAAAAACGGAAAAAAGCCGAAACGACTGTCCCCTGCTGGACAACAAGTGGACTCCGACAATGGCTTACCAATCCGGTGCTCTGTGGGCACAGTCAGTACAATCTCTGGGCTACAACGAGAAAAAACCAAAAGCCAAAGCGCAATCCTGAAAAGAGTATTCTCACAAAGGATACGCATCCTGACCAAAGGCTACTGAGTGAAGAAGAGTCCACAGAAATTCGCCAAATCCTGGCGGCGAATCTCAACATGGGCGGTAGTAGTTTCAACCGAGATGCGCCCAGTGGAGATATCTACCGTCCTTATGCCTACTTGAGCGGGTTGGTTTATTGCTATGAGTGTGGGGCAAAATGCACTTCTAAGAGCAGTGCCAAGAAGTATCACTACTTTGTCTGCCGCCATGCTGGTATGGGCTGTGGTAATAAAGGCTCAGCCGAAAAAGCAAAAATTGAACAGAATTTAGTGGGGCGTCTGATGCTCAAAGCGCGACTCATGCACGAAAAGGCCAGCCGCTCAAAAAGTGAAGGCTGGGAAAGCCAAGCACTACAACTCCTTCAGTCCGCTGAGCCGACTGAGGAAGTCCAAGCGCAGCAAAAACAGTTGAGTGGCATCTACTTTGAGCATTACCTGGAAAGTCAGGGGCGACAACCGGAACGCTCCGAGCGGCTGGATGAACTACAGCGTCAATATCGTTATCTGAAGGACTACCCAGGCTTCGACCCAGATATCGAAAGTAAAAAGCAAGCGCTTTGGCAGGAAATTCAAGAGGAGGAGCGCACCGTCCAGTCCCTTTTGCGAGAAGACGTGGAGTCCATTATTTTCTCTGGCAATAATTTGCTCTTTTGGGACGCTCTGACCAATGACGCCAAAGCGTCACTGTATCCTCGCCTTGTGCACAAGATTTTTGTGCACAAGGGTGAAGTCAAACAAATCAATTTCAAAACAGAAACGGGAACGGAGCTTGAAGTCCTATGAATGTAGAAGCCAAGTTTGAGTCCGAGAAAAATCTCATCCTGATTGCACGGCAAGCCGTGCTACAAGAGTGGACTGACGACAGACCAATCCGTAAACCAGTTTGCCCTCATTGTGAGTCAGTCAGGATCGGTCGACGTATGCACGCCCGCAACGGCTGTGAATATATCTGCCGAGACTGTAGAAAAGACGTTTCTGAAGAGGATATGCCTAAGTGTTGTCCCGCACCCGGTAAATATGTCAAGTGTCAGCATTGTTTTTACTTCCAGAGGTTCACTAAGGCTGTCAAGCAAAAGGTGCAAGCCTTACGTGACCTGACTCCAGAGGAGCGGGCTGCCATTGTTGCGGCTCCCGGTTTTTACCAGTTTGAGCAGCCAAAGCCATTAAGTCAGGAACCAATGCCAAGCGAGTGGGAAAAGCTTCCTTTAGCGGACGACTGGAGCAGTAGCTTGCAGCTTTCCCTGTTTGAGAACGCCGACAAGCCTCTGTTAGACGGCAAGGATCTCGACCAACCGGAGTAGAAAGCGAACCTTAGAGGGTCGGTATGGGCGTACTTGAGGAAAGTCTAAAGAGGTGTGGCTAGCTCTAGCGACACAGCCACACTTAAAGGACTCAAAACAGACCCAGGCAGCGCCAGTCTCACAGTTGCCATGACTTGTGGATCATCGTTTGCTGTAGTAATAAGGCTATTCACATTCAGCAGCGACGCTGGCGTCAGCCCAGCCGCCACGGGTGGAGCCGGATCACCCCCTGGGTTAACCACTTCAAAATTGACGGGTGATCCAGAGACGACCCCTTCAGATCCATGCTCCTGCAGCCGTTGGCGTTTCGCCTCCCGGCGCTCCAGCACGGCAATCATCTGCCTCCAGTGCTCCTGGTCTAGGACATACGTGCGGAGTTTCTCACCGACAGCGCCAGCGACCGCCCGTGACCAATGCATCGTGAGCTTAAGTCCCAGTTGCGAGAGCAGTTGGTGGATCACCTGGGTGTCGCTCATGCTGTCTTTGATCGTAAAGTGGAGCGCCACTTTGATTTGCGACGCTAACGCCCGCGCTTGGTCAGCATAGGGTTTGAGGTCGTACTTGCACCAGCACCAGCCCGCGCGGAGCTTGGCGACCAGAGCATCGATACCGATCGACCCCAGCAACCAGCGCCGCAGGGGTGCGTTAGAGATATCCCACGGACAATAGCCTTGCTTCCAGCTCACTTGTTTTTCCAGCGCTCTGGCCGTGCGGTCCAGTGCCACGTCAGGGCACAACAGCGCTTCCAGCGAGAGCAGCTCACTCCGGCGGCGTCCGCCCTGATCCCACAAGCAATCATCAACGGTGAGTGTCTCCAGCTCATAGAAATCCAGCAGATGCCACTTGGCGATCGCCAACTGCTCTTCCGGGCTCAAACTTTCTTTGTGTTCCAGTGCCAGGACCTCTGTATAAGTCAGGGTGTCCGCCGTGACCAATGCTTCGGCCTCAAACAGTTGTAGGTCTGCCCGGGTCTGGAGCAGCAAGGCTTTGAGGCTGGGATCACTCGGTTGGTCTTCGACGGTCATGGTATTGCCTTCAAACCGTAAGCGCGTCAGGAGTGCGTCCCGCAGACAACGCATCGAGCGGTTTTGCTCGGCAGCGAGCTGGCAATACAGCTTGATATGGGGGTCAGCGTGCCAGTCAGTGGCGGTGACACCCGCCAGGCGATCTTCGTGCAGGCTGGAGCGGAGGAGTTGGATGGTCGCGGTGGTCTGCGATTGTAAATGGGAGCGCACTTCCAACGGATGCGTGGCGTGACTCACCTTCGCCAGGTTAGAGCCTGTTTTGGCACACCAGACGACGCGTGCCACCGGCTCACGCACCCGACTCAGGGACTGGCTGATGTCGGCATCGGTGGCACTCACGCCCATAAACAAGCCGTAGACCGTCGCGATAATGCCCCGACACTCGATCGAGACACCCGTGGCGACCGACGGCGAACAAAGGATGACGTCATAGTCCCCCCGTGTCAGTACCACGTCAGGCGTTTGCAGAAACTCACGTTCACACTCACCCCCCGTCGTCTCGCTGTTCAAGAGCAACACGCGCCGCTCGGGCTGCTGTTGCGTGATCAGGCGGTGCAGCGCTTTACTCAGCGCTTTGCTGTCCGTCGCGACAAACAACACCTGCCCTGACGGCAGTTGGGACAGCTCTGAGAGCAACGCCCCGGTTAGCGCGGTCCGATCTGGTGCCACCAACCAGCGGCAGGCATACGGCTCCGGCTCAAAATCGTTGCGGACCAGAAAGACTGGTGCCGACTCTCCCCGTAAGGACTGGAGATAGTGCAGGGTGGCATTGTCCAAGTCCGCATCCGCCAGAATGACCCGCTTGGCGTTTTGCACCAGGGCGCGAAACCGGGCCAGTAGGGCAGGACGCTTGCCATCACGGGCACAGGTAGTGCTAGTCAGCAAATGGCGCACCAACTGCACGGCTTCATCCAGCACCAGGTCGCAGCCGACAAAGTGGTTGGGGTCCAGGCTGAGCAACCCATCGACGCAGGAGCCGATTCTAAGGGTATAGCCAGCTTCATTGATGTATTGCCCGTTGACCTTATCCAGGTCACCGCGATACGTGAGTCCCGTGCGCGCACAAAGATTACGTCCTAACGCAATGCGATGGGTGAGCGAGAGGACGCATTCTTGCTCGGCCACCAGAGCCGCAATCAACTTCGTTTTGCCCGTCCCCTTGGGTGAGCACAGCGCTACCAACCCTTCAGTGGGTAGCACTGTGCGATCGAGCCGAGACAAATCACCCAGCTTGAGCCGGAGCTTGACCGGGTAGGTGAGGCGGCGTGCTAACCGTTGCCAGCTTTGCCACTGGCTCAACGGCAGCGCTGCCGCGTAAGCCGCTTCCCACGCGTCTACACCCGACTGCACTATGAGGTCATCGAGTCCTTTCCCCTGTGCGCTGTCCCAACTGGCGACCTGTACGGCACAGCCCTGGGTCGCTAAGAGACTACCCAACCGCGACTGGGCGTGATTGACCCGTCGCCGCGTTTGCTCTGTGGCATCCGCGTCAAAGGCCAGGGTGATGGAGCGACCGGGCACCGCAAACCGGGACAGGTCAGGAATCAGCGTCGGTGGCAGGGGGTTGCCCAGCGCATCTTTGGTCCGATAGCCGCCGTGACACCCATAGAGCGCGAGCGCCACAAACCCCTGACTGAGGGCAGCTAAACCCTTTTTGCCGCCTTCGGTGATGGTGAGCGGGAGCTCAGGGTGCTGCTCGCACCAGTCCCAGAAGGAACCCTCTAAGGGCACGTCGATCCCGTAGCGTGCGCTGATGCGTTGCCGGATGGCGGTTGGGATGGGGGGTAGATACGCCCTGGCACCATTACCTACTGGCGTTTCGTACTTCTGCGCTTTGCCTTTGGCATCGGTGCGGGGCGTGCTGAGTTTGGCCTGCCAGGTGGAGCCATCCTCGTGGCACAGTAAAACGGCCTGGAGGGATTGCCGTGCCTGGCGGCCAAAGCGCGTCAGGTGCCAATTGAGGGCTTCGTGGATGGGGTAGGCGACGTCACCGCCAAAGCCTAGCTCGGTGTCTTCGACCAGACGGGTCGCGGCTTGATAGAGGGTCGGTTGAATCCCACTGCCGACAATAAACTCCCGTTCTACCCGGTCCGCAAACGGTGCGTGGGTGATCGGTGCGCCGCGTGTCAGGGTTGTGCTTGCCCCCCCTGCTGCCGCGAGCGCTTGAGACCGATCGCTGCGAGAACGATCCGGGTGGCTGGGCTCTCGATCGCCACCACCCTTTGGACAAACTTCATACATGACTATCACCCTTGCTGTGTGTGGTTTTGGCAGGGGAAAGCCATGCAGCAGCTAGGGTGTAAAACCGCAAAAAGTTGCCATCTTTGCGAGTTTGCCCCTAAAATGAGACATGAAAAAGCCGTGCTACATGGCAACTGCCTTGTAACTGGTTTCCCCGGTCGGACTCTAACAACGTTGCCGCCAAGCTAAGCGGTTAGAGTCATTGACTATTGAGTAATTGGATCATCCTTAAAAGCCCCTTCTGATTCGTCGTCAGGTGGGGTTTTTAATTGGTTTGTTGGTACGTGGGTGTGTCCTCCTTAATTACAAATGTGGCAGCTTTTTGACTCGGTCCTTGGGGCGGCGCTAGTACAGACGCTTGCCTTCAGAGAGTGTACCTGATCTAATCTCTCAGTCTCCAGAAATTCGTCGAACGCTCTACTTTTAACTTGCTCTGCTCACTACACTAGGGCAACCAGCACTGGTCCGCTCCCTCAGTCTTAAAAGCGCTGGCAAGTTGTGCCCCTGCTGTGCCCCCAAACAAAGAGCTGCAAAATCTTGGTAGAGCAGCAGTCTGAGCCCCTGTTCGCGCCCATAGTCGAGCGACCGTCTGCTGCTGCTGGCGTGCTGCTGGCTGACTTTGCGCCAAGGCGATCAATTGGGAGCAGTTTGCCGCTTGCTCTCTAGAGACTACCTTCAGTGCGGCAAAGCTATGCTCCACCGTCAAAGTTAAGTGAGCGACCGTTACCGCTAGAGGGGTCACCGTCTCAGTGAAGCGCCCAATCTGTGCGGTCAAGACGTCGTATTTACCAGTGTTGCTGTTGCTGTCGGTCATGCAAGCACCCTCATTGCCTTCTTAAAGATCTAGCTTTACTTCCTCTTCGGCAGTCCGAGGCTTCCGCCCCCGTGTTTCCCGCACGCCTGGATCGGCTGCCAAATCTCCCGAGGCGATCAAGCCCGCGATAATCAGGCGTTCTGCCATGTTTGCAATCGCCCGCCCTTCTCTAATCGCCCTGCTTTCTAATGCCTGTCTCACCTCCTCAGTGAGCTTGATGGACGTACGGTGCGACTTTGCAGGCATTAGCTCGGCGAACACTAAATTGATACACCTCATCTTAGTCGCAACCTGTACAAACGATTAAGCCTATAATGATACGGCTCAAACTGAAATAGTCGCAACTATTTATCAGATTTAGTAATGGATAGCAAGCTTTCTTTTTACCTAAAAGACTTCGTGCTAAGCCTTTTGTATGCAAGTCGGCGTTTGTATTCTAGCAGTAAGACTGACCAAAAAGATCGCAACTATTTATAAAAGTTGCTCTATACTGAACTTTGTGGAACAAGGGTGGAACGCGATTGGCACTGAGGTGAACCATCGGTGAAACGAAAGCATCGCGTTTCTAGCCGTTCCAGACTGTTCCAACCGTGCCACATCAGTTCCAGGAGTCCTTTGAGGAAAAGCATGAAGATTTCGTTGACCAAGCTTTGCAAGGATTATGGCTTGCCTAAATCCACCGTTTATCGGCGCGCTCAAGAGCTGAAACTTGACACTAGCGAGGGGCTAACGCCTGCCGCTTGCGAGCAGCTACTGCACGAGTTCGATGTTGTACCTCAGCAGCCAGCAGCGGCACCAGTTGAGCTAGACAAGCAAAGCATCACCGTTGAGATTGGCAACCATGTGCTCGTCCTTTCGCAGCCAGAAATGCCACAGACCTACAGCCTGGAATCACTCCGACAAAGCGAAGTCGTCGCCTTTGATGACCCGTTGGCGATCGCAGCTCAGTTTCTTGAAACTGCCGATGTGTTGACCGCAGAGATGCAACGCGATATCCGAGTGCGGGAACAGAAGCTGCAACAGACCCAGCAGGCAAAGGCCGCGATCGCCGAGAAAGCCACCGAATTCAAGCTGGAAGCACGGCTCTATCGCGAACGCACCGCGATGCTGGCCACAGCGCAAAGTCAGGAAACGCAGCACTTACAGCACTCTCTCAACACGCTGCAAACCCTGGGAAAGCCTCCAGTAGAAGCCTGACGCGCCTGCTGCTTGTGATCATGCTCATGGTGCTTGCCTGGGCGCTCTTGCGAGCCTCAATCCACCCGCCTAACCAAGCAAACCCACCTGTCTGTCTCTCTGGGAAGTGTCAAAACGGCACGCTCTAACCCTCAAAGGCCCTCTTTTGCTTGAAGCAGACAGACAGACAGGCAGACAGACAACACCTACTCAGGAGATCAAACCATGACTATGCGCTGGATGAAACGGAATCCAATGGAAGCAGCCGCGATCGCAGTCGGCGTTAGCATCGCCCTATTCAATATGGGCGGTATTAAGGACTCGCTAGCTAAACAGGCAGAGCTACGGTCAATCGTCTCTGCGAATCAAGAGCAAGTGCAGGCGCAGCAGATTCTACAGGAGAAGCAGAAGGGACTGGAACCGATCGCGCGATCGCGCTATGAGAACGGCTGCGAGATGGTCGTCAGCTTCGACGTAGGAGGGCAGTACAAAGTGCTTTCTGTCGGCTCCCCGGTGATTGATGGCAACGTCGCCAGCAAGATCAGGAACCTGCCGACAGATAAGCTGCCACTCTCAGCAGTGCTGCCAGCAGGCTCAACGGTCTGCGATGCCTACGGCAATACTTCGGTGTTGGAAAACAATGCTCAGGGCTTTCCGGTTGTGCTGTCGCTCGCGTCTACCGCCGACCGTGAGCTAGTAGCGAAGGCAATGCAACGGGTCAGGGCACGACGGGCAGGCGTACTGAAATAACTCGCTCAACTTCAAGCAAACCAATTTTATGCACGACTCATACGAGGCAGAACCAATGACAACCACGACAGACGGACAGACAGGGAAACAGCGCTGGCGTGATCGCGTCCGCCATACAGCCGACAGAGGGCGCGAAGTCTACGAGGAGAGCTGGGTCATGCGCCTCGCCAGTTGGGTAATGGTCTCAGGACTGCTCGCAGCCATGGCTTATGTGTCCTGGTTGAACATCGCCCCTTATGTCGCCCTGGTCACAACGCTCGGGGTCGGTACTCCCAACTGGCTCACCACCCTCCCCCTGATTGGCTGGCTTGTGACAGCTTGGTCAGCCGCGATCGTGACCGTGGTTGGTGTGATGGTCTGGGCGTTAGTGCAAGCGCTGCAATGCCTCTGGTTACTCATCAGCCTTGACAAACAGGCGCTACAAGGCGCAGTTCAACAGTCGCAGTCAGGACGCTTTCTGATGAGCGGACAGGCAGATCCCGCTGCCCGTTCGATCGCACGGAAGGCGCGCAAGATTCCTTACTTCTTCATTCGTTGGGGCGCGCTACTCTCGCTCGGCGCTTACGCCTTTGATCTGGTTGTTGGATTGTCGCTCTACCCCCCTGCTGCTTCCCTTAACACCTTCCTCTTCGCGCTCAGCTCTGGGCTGTGGTCGGGTATCGACATGGGCAATCTCGCCAAACTACTGGTGATGTTGTTCGCGTTCGAGATTGTTTTGATCCTGCTCATCATCGCGCTGCAATGGGTTCGCGCTCGTCAAGCAGCAACCGTTCAATAAGGAAACGCTTATGCATCCCACAAAACTCATCCAAGTCAATGACGCAGCACTCGCGCAGATTCAAAGCTTAGAGAAGGAAGCTCAGAGCGCTGTCATGCAAAGCAATACTAAGTTCCTGATCGGTGGCGTTGCCGTCTTTGGTCTGCTGGTTGCTCCGTTGGGTCTGCCAGCAGCGGCAATGGTGGCGGCTCCATTGGTACTCATTGCCATCAAGCGCGCTGTGAGATCTGGCGCTGCTGCTGCCTACATGAAGGAGAGCGGCAATTTTGCCCCCATACTGAACGATCGGCAACTACTGAAGCTCACCAGCTTGGTCGGCAAACAGACAGTCATTGATCAGCTTCAAGAGGCGTTGGAGGATGGTAAATATCTCAGCGGGTCAGCGCTTGATTATCTGGAGCATTGCGGCATCAACACCACTCCGCCTGACCTGAAAGCGGAGCTTGAAGCCTACGACAAACGCCAGCAGCAGGAAGCCAACACGGTCACAGTAACGGCTGAAACGGTAGAGGATAAGCCTGCTGCCGAAGCTAACTTGCTGGATGATGGAGCGATGCCCGTGGGGGAGTCAGCCGACAACAGTGATATTGCTCCAGTCAATTTGATTGAGGCGATCGCCGCTGACCCTTCAAGCCTCTTCCTCTCTGCTCCAGTACGAACCGGCAAAGGAGTGCTGATTGCGGGAGCCATCCGAGCGACTCAGCGGTTAGTTGCCAGCGGCAAACATCCATCAATCAAATCGATCCGCTTTTGGTTCATCACCCCTAAGCAGTTCCCTGGCGAGTGGTGGTACTGGCAAACCGTTGATAAGTTTCATAACCCCGACTTGGATGCAGGCAACAAGGTTGCAGCAGTGCGGAGCATCTACCAGTTCATTGTGGAGTTTACAGCACTGCAACGCGACCGTGAGAACCCAACCGTACTAGGGATTGATGAGTTCTCACGCCTGCTGGGACTCGTCGCTAGCGTCAAGATGTGCGAGGTTGATCCGGTTCTGTTTCAGGGCGATAACCAGGGCTTCGATCGCTGGCTGATCGATAAGGTCATGTTGTCAGCGTCGATGATGCAAGCAAATGGTTACTACGCCTGGGTCATCTTGCCAGCCAACACAGTGGGCGGGCGTGGCTTTAGTAAGGGTGATGCTGACTCGTTCAACGTCTTCACCCTCGCCTCTCCTGCTAACCTCGCCTTTGCGGATGGTAGTGGCGCTGCTTTTGCGGCCCCGGCGATCGCTGCTGAGCATCCAGTCTTCAAGCTGGGGTTCAGTGCTGGTTACCGGAAGCGCGATCGTCAGTGGTATTCAGTGCCCAACTTTGGCGACATCGTTGACCGCCGGACTGACAAAGAACTATCGGTTGAACTTACTAACCGCTGGCTAGCCCCCATCCCTCAAGAAGAGACGGCAAAGGTTACTACCCTGTTAGACGATGGTGCAGCCCAAGCGCTCAACCAGACCCCAGCAGCACAGCCAGAAGTCGATGAAAACGGGTTGATGATTGTGGAGTATCTAGCCATTCAGCCTGAACATTCCAGTTGCTCTGCTGTGCTGGATAAGTTAGGCACCAAGTTAGAGCGACGTGGCTTGATTGAAAAGCGCACGGTAGAATGCCTCAAAATGTGGCTGGCTGAAAACAACCTCCCCCTACCAAGCAAAAGTGCCGCACAAGCTGAGGCAGAAACGGAGCCTGAGCCTGACAAAGATCCACCCCCCAAGCGCAAACGAGTCGCTATATGAGGGTTCTTTTCTAGCCGTCCTGACTGGGCGGCTTTTTGGGGTGATTGAAGCGAGCCTGTCACCAGGTGCAATTAGAGCTAAACCGAAGCCTGAAACGGCGTAAATTCGTTAACTAATCAAGGCAATTTGGGAAATACGACAAAATTTTTAGTACAGATTGCCTACTCTAAAACCTTTGCTGTGCAACAGTTTCAGCCTAATTGCACTTCATGACAGCTTCGCTTCAATCACCCCTCATTGCCCCTCATAGCAGCTACGCCCTCATTACCCCTGAAAGGCATTGTTTTCATGGACTTTTCTGTCATCTGCACCTTGGTCAGTCAACAGTTTGGGGCACTGCTCATCTCATTATTGATGGAGGCCTTCATGGCAGTCATCGTCGGCTACGGCTGGTTGGGCCATCCTTACACCTTGGCAACGATCGCGATCGCCGCCACCCTCATCACCCACCCTTTCGTCTGGTTCCTGTTTGCCGCGGGGGAGGAGTATCTAAACTATGGCTTACGGTTGGTTTCAATTGAACTGCTTGTCGTTGGCGTCGAAGCGGTTGCTTTTCATTGGGGCGCGCGTTATCCCCTACGAAGAAGCGTGCTCCTTTCCCTGATGACCAACAGTGCCTCGTTACTGTTTGGCAAACTGATCTTTCAAGTGTTTGGGTGTGAGTAGGACCAACAAGAGAGGAATTTCGACCCAAGCATGAAGGCTGGCCAGTACGCCATAGAAGGCGCGCGTGGTCAAGAATGACGTTTGAAAAGCAAAAAAGAAGAGCGTGGCGATGAGCAGCACTGCTAGATAGAACACTTGAGGACGCATCCAGGGAATTAAACTTTCTGGATTAGATGGAGTCCATGCGGAGAACAAGCCGATTACTACCATGTAATGCATACATTGACAGAAGGTGGCGGCAGCAAAGAGTGGAGCGGCAAACTGACTGTGTTGGATAGCAGGAGGGACAAAGGTTGCCACATAGGCGGCCATGCTTGGTAGTGCATACCAACCCGCTCCTAACCAACGCCCATAAAAGACGAGTAGCGGCAGCAGTCCAAAAAGGAAGAGGCAGCCAAACCAAGGGAAACGATGCTGGTTGGGATGATGATAGAGGAAGCCGATGGGCGTCAGGTTATGAAGAATGGCTAGAAGCACCAGTGTTGTGATGGGGCTTTGCATGATGCCAAGGATGAGCAGCGTGGCGATCGCAAGAGCAACTCCTAATCTCACAAGCCTTTCAGGACTGCAACCGACTTTAAGCTGCTGCCAGAGCACTCGTGTGGCAAGGAGTACCAAGCCTAAGCCACAGCCTAATTCCAGACCGAAGCCGATCGAGTTGGGTAGCCAGCCCAGAAGAACGACACAGCGAAGTGCAGCAATCACTAGAAGTAGGTTGACTAACCAGAAGACAAAAGAGGTGTCGCACTGTTGCTTCAAAGTTGAAAAATATTGCGCATCAAGATAGCGAAGCTCAATGAAAACGTGAGCCACTCCAAAGAGCGATAAGGTGCCTAAGTAAGTGGCAATTGGAGCAAACAGTGATGCCACTGCACTTAAGGTAACCAAGCTGATTGCCCAAGACCGCTTCATGGCTTATCTGAAGTTGCAGAGTGTTTGTCAGAGGGGTGAAGCTGCGATCGCTGGTGGTACCACTTCACCATGACTAACAGAATCACTCCCAGCAAAGGGAGTACAAGTAAAGACATCCCCATCCCATTGGTATCACGCTGAGACTCCTTGATCGTGAATGTCTGATCTGTCAACGTTGCGATGGTGTAGTGACCTTCAATGGTTTTTCCCTCATCCCAGAAGGGAGCAGAGGCGGGTGTACGAATCACAGAAGGCGGAGACACGGGTATGCCGTCGGCTGTTAAAACCTTGGCGGGTATGCCGTTGGCTGCTAAAACCTTGGCGGATTTTAGCACTGTTCCTGAATACGCAATGGGCAGAACCCTGTCACCTTCTCGTACTTCGTATCCGTCCTGTGGGTCGCGCTGCTGCGCTTGCTCCTGCGCTTTAGGGTCGAAGTATTGTGAATTCTCTCGGTTATCGAGAATTCCCACTAAATTGCCTTCTGGATCGACGATTCGTCCAAAGATAAATCTGCTATACGCCAGCTTAAAGAGGTCATCTGGTGACACTTTCGCTTTAGGCACTGCAAAGAGGGTGATTTGGGGTCGATAGATGCTTCTTCCCATCGACAAACAGGTGCCTGGGTTTAGAACAAGGGGACCAGAAGAGTAGTTTTGGCTCGAACTGATCTTTGCCACAATCAGGTAATGAGGATAAGCCGTCAGGTTAGCCAAACGGATGCAGTAATCAAAGTCGCGGGTTTGCCCCATAGGAGGTGCGACATCCGCTAAATAGCGAGGAAACATAGGCTAAGCGGTGAACAGAGCAGCACAGGCAACATGGCCCTGGTATAGCAATCAAGTTAAACTCAGCGGAGTGGGTGACTGCTCCGCTGAGTTTAACTCCGTTGCTGCTGTGGTTGGCGAAAGTGTTACAAATGTCTCTCAAAAAGTGTTACAAGCTTGATGAGCTATAAAACAGCAAGCCTTTGAGAGCCTGCCATCTTTGCCTCATCTTCTGTAGAGTACTTTCGCCAACCACAGCAGCAGCGGCACAGCCAGTGCCGCTAAGCGGTGTACCAGTTGCACCGGCTGCAAAGCAGGAGCCTGAAACCCCTTGTCTTCCGTTCCAGCTCTTTGGATCAAAGAGCCTCAAGGTCAATTGGTACCACTGCTAAGCACTAGAGATGGAGTTTGCCGAGAAAACTTGTGGTTTTGTTTCTCAAGCCCTTTATTAGTAGGGGTGATAGCACTTGTGTGACGGCAAATGGCAGGTTCGCTAGTTTGGCACCCATAGAGACAGGTGAAAAACCAGTTTAGTTTAGCGCAGAGCTAGCCCAAGGCAAACCTTGCTCGGGATGGCCTTAAACTCAGCGCAGCAGTCGCCTACACTGACGGCAAACATCGCTACGACTCATGAAAATTCTTATTCAAGCAGTCATCGAGTAAGGAGAGTTGTAAGCCAAGTCCCTTATTTTTTAACAAGACATGGAAACGCTTGACTTGCTGCGATCGGGTCAGCTTGAGGGGACTAAAAAACTCAATCTTGCCTGTGGGTTAACTCAATTTCCATCAGAAATTTTTGCTCTGGCAGCTTCTTTGGAAGTTCTAGATCTATCAAACAATCATTTCAAGTGCTTGCCAGAGGCGTTTGGGCAATTGAAGCAGCTTAAAATTGTGTTCTTCAACAACAATGAGTTTGAGGAAATGCCAGCAGTGCTGTCGCAATGTCCTGCACTCTCAATGGTTGGTTTTAAGTCGAATAAAATGACGTCGTTTGGCGCTAATGTCCTCCCATCGACCGTCCGCTGGCTCATTCTCACTGATAATCGGCTGGAGCAGCTACCCGCCTCCATCGGCCGGTTGAGCCAGTTGCAAAAGCTCATGTTGGCGGGAAACAAGCTGCGATCGCTCCCCGATGCGATGGCTGCCTGCCTGAATCTAGAGCTGATCCGACTGGCGGCAAACTGTCTCACGACACTGCCCGACTGGTTGTTCACGCTGCCTCGCCTCTCGTGGCTGGCCTACGCGGGAAACCCGTGCTGCATCGCTGCACCCTCGGTTGAGCGATCGCTACCAGAGCTTAGTTGGATGGACTTAGAGCTGGGAGAAGTGCTTGGGCAAGGGGCTTCTGGCATTATCTCTAAGGGCATTTGGCAATCAAATCATCCTCAAACCAAGCAGCCACAAACCAAAGACGTGGCAATCAAAGTCTTTAAGGGCGAAATCACCAGTGATGGGTTGCCAGCGGATGAAATGCGGGCGTGTATCGCGGCTGGAGCGCACAACAATCTGGTGAGCGTACTGGGCAAGCTGACCGATCACCCTGAAGCGAAGGCTGGACTAGTGCTGTCATTCATCCCGCCTCACTACAAAAATCTCGGTGCTCCCCCCGATCTGGATACCTGCACACGCGATACGTATCCATCAAAGCCCGCTTTTGCTTTAGCGACCATTTTGCGCATCGCTCAGGGTATCGCTGCCGCTGCCGAACACCTCCACGCTCGCGGCATCATGCATGGCGATCTCTATGCTCATAATATTCTGGTGGATGAAACAGGAGCGAGCTTACTAGGAGATTTTGGAGCCGCTTCTTTCTACGATTCAACTGACCCAGTGATCAGTCAAGCCATGGCACGGCTGGAAGTCAGAGCTTTTGGCTGTCTGCTAGAGGATCTGTTAGACCGTTACGCCGTGGAGGATGTCACACAAACAGAACGGCAAGCAATGATTGAGCGGCTGCGCACCTTACAGCAAGACTGTATGACTCCAGTGCCATCCCTGCGCCCTCTCTTTCATGAAATCTGCGCTCGCTTAGAGGCTCTAAACCCAGCCTTTGGTGCTTTCTAGGCGGCAGCACAGCATTAACTGGTGTGAGACGGTGTCCAGTCAGGGGTGCGCTCGTCTTCTGTTTCGCCATGCTGCTGCTTTACTGCCAAGAACCTGCACTCTCATCATGCTGGATCAGCGGTCACAATGCTTGACTGAGTGCTGACCGCGAGCGCTGAGTGCACGGAGGCAGTGAGTGACCCAAGAGCAGTCGGTTTTTTGGGGTGTACTAGTGGCTCTGGACTAGCTTTGGACACAAAAAGCTCAAAAAGGGGTAGTACAGAGGCGCTTTTTGCCCCTTTGCAACGTCTGCAACTCCGATGCTGCCGTGGCACCGTTGCTCCGGGGTGCAACTAGCCAACAAAATTAGCCCTGTTTTGAGTCGAACGCTGAAAGCCTCTCTATGTGGGGCTTTAACACCCATATGATCAACTTTTACACGCATCTCGCACGATGCCTTTTGACTGAACCGGTAATGTAAGCACAAACTCTGTCCCCTGATCTAGTTGAGAGTGGCAGGCTAATTGACCGCCGTGTTTCTCAACAATCTGATAGCTGATAAATAAGCCCAATCCGGTTCCTTTCCCCATGGGTTTAGTAGTGAAGAACGGGTCAAACAGCTTGGCTTGAATCTCCGGTGTCATGCCTCGACCATTATCTTTGATCGAGACTTCTACCCAGTCAGCATTGACACAGCGAGTCGAGATCGTAACGGTTTTGGATGATGTCTTGTCTGTGGCAGTGGTTTCTAATTCATCGATCGCATTGCCAATCAAATTCATAAATACCTGATTGAGTTGTCCTGCATGGCAGTGAACTGGAGGCAATGCTTCATAGTGCTGTTCAATCTCAATCGGCGTTCCAGAAACTAATTTCAAGCGATGCTGCAAGATCAAGAGCGTACTTTCTAATCCTTCATGCAGGTCTACCGCTTTGACCGCCGCTTCATCCACCCGTGAGAAGTTCCGCAACGATTGAACGATTTCCCCAATGCGCTCAGTCCCCATTTTCATCGATGCACATAGTTTGGGGAAATCTGCTTCAATGTAAGCAAAATCACTGTCCTCCAGAAGCTGTAGTAAAGCCGGTGACGGGGCTGAAGTGTGTTGTTGATACGCCCGAATCAACTCAAATAAAGTTTGAATATACTCCTGGATATGCGTCAGATTGCCACTAATAAAGTTAACGGGATTGTTCACCTCATGGGCAATCCCAGCGACTAACTGCCCTAGGCTTGACATCTTCTCACTGTGGAATAACTGCACTTGCGTTTGTTTCAAGTCATTTAACGTTTGTGTCAACTGTTCAGTTTTCTGTCGTGTCTGAACCAGTAGCTCCGCATGTTGTAGAGCGACTCCCAGTTGCGCTGCAAGCTGACTGACAAACTCAATTTCAGGTGTTTTCCAGTGACGCGGCGCAGAATGTTGGTACACACCCAGCAAACCCCAAAGCCCTTGACCGACAAAGATGGGAATGAGCATGAATGCCTTCACCTGGAATTGCTCCAAGATCTCCACATGACACGGAGCATAGCCCTGCTGATAAATGTCAGGCACGATGGAGCTGTCACCCGTACGGTACCGCCCACCTTGAGTCTCCTGTAAGTGAGTATCGTTCCAAACGGTATGCACTCCAAGCTGACCGATGTTCTGCCGCTCAGGCGTGACGGCTTCATAGTTGCCGACAAAGGCTCCACCCCAATCCGCATTAAAGCGGTAGATGGCAACCCGTTCTGCTTCAAGGACTTTACTCAGTTCCTGAGTGGCACTTTGAAAGATGGTGTCTATATCTAAGGATTCACGCATTTTGGCAACGATTCGAGACAGCGTCATCTGCCGTTCCACAACCCGTTCTAACTCGGTGTTGGACTGCTGAAGTTGCTCAGATTGCTGTTTCAGTGCTTCCGTCCGCTCTTCTACCTGCCGTTCCAGGCTGGCATTGAGCGATTGTACCTGCTGGTACAGCCGATATTGTTTCACGGTCGCCGCAAAGCGTTCCCCTAGAGCTTGAGCATATTTGATCTCTTCTTCTGTCCAACGCTGCGCCTGTCCTTTCTTGACCTGCCGCCACACTTCAAAGGATTGACGGGGCATTAATTGACGCGTATCCGGGTTGTGATAGCCACCCCACTCAATCTCAGTATCAATTTCGCGACGGAAGAAGGTCAAGCACCCCATGATTTGAGTCCCATGCTTGAGGGGAATCATCAGAGCGCTGCGAATTTTTGTGCCATCAAAGAAGGGTGCAAGGGTACGGAAGAGCGGTTCTTGGTACAGATCATCGACTGCCCAGCAGGAAGCGATCGGTTTGAAGCTGTGAGCTGGTTCTGTCAGTTCGTAAACGGCTCGCATCCACTCAGTTGACCAGGGGGTATGCCCGGTTTCATCCACAGAAGGGTTCAGGACAGAGTGCAAATATTTTTGCCATAGTAAATTCTCTTCAATCGCACGGTTCTGCGCAGGATCGATGAGGGCGGGTTGCTCCCCATAGGCGTAAATTTCTCTAGGTGAATCCGTCTCTGAAGCGAGATACAACCTGCCGCCTGCACTCAGGGTGTGCGCTGCTAATTCCAGCGCCTCTTGCCAATCGACCGTCGGCGACATTTGTAGTCGTGCCGTGACCTGATTCATGTTGGCTTCGCGGCGTGCCTGCGCTCGCACCTGCTCCAGCAAAACCGATTGCGCAATGGCAACCGCTACTTGATCCACCACCGCCTGGATGAACTGCAACTCCGCTTCCGTCACGCTACGCGGTTCAGCGTGATGGGAGACTAGCAGCCCCCAGAGATGGTTGGAAGACTGGAGTGAGGGCGGATCGTAAGACTCGGCGGCTTCCCCTTCGAGCACGATCGGTACAACGATAGAGGATTTGACTCCCATTGCTGTCAGGTATTCCTGGTGGCAAGGGTCAACTGGACGATACCGAATATCAATCGTGTCGAGGGCTGCTCCGGTTTCTGGGCAGTGGAGTGGGCTAAGCCCAATCTGATGGTTGCCCAGATCGACGATCGAGCGCTGACGGGCACGCACAAACAGTTCACGGGCATAACGAGGAATGTCGTCTGCGGGAAAGTGAAGTCTTAAAAGAGACGGTAAGCGATCGGCTTGCAGTGATTCTGCCACAACGACCCCATGACCATCGGGGCAGAATTGGTAGATCTTGACTCGATCGGTTCCCAGGTAAGCTCGAACCTCTGCTGCTGTAGTACTTAAGATGCTCTCAAGTTCCAAGGATTGGCGGACCCGGTTCGCAATGCGGTGAAGTAACCCTTCCTGAGTTAAAGGCGAAAGAGCGTCATGCGATGACAGCATAGGGAGGTTAGCTCAAGGAGAATTTGAAGTCGCCAAGCTTAGAGTTCCCTTGAATGAGGCAAAATGCTCCTAATTTCTGTATGTGGGGTTGAGTCGACATGGGCATTGAGCCGACATACGTATAATTTTATGCCACGGCAGCTTGAAAGCATGGCTTAGGGCGCTGCTACGCACACGCGATTGGTCTCAAACACCGCTGGAGGCGGTCGAAACCTGGTCAGAGAGTGTGAAAATGACTGTCCAGGTGCTACTGACCGCACTTGATCGAGCGAAGCAGCCAGAAACAGCACCGCTAGAATGATCAGCTGACCAGCCGCAGGAGTGCCGATCATCTGCCGTCCAGCAAGCGGCTCAAGCCGATGCCTTTGGAGTCAGGCTTGCCAACGCGCTGCGTCCGCTGACTGATGCCAATGAAATTCAGGCGCTCGCTGCCCGCCTTGTAGCTGTCATCCCGCCAGGCTTGCCGTCACTTGATAGGTACTTCATTGCCAGTAATGGTGTCATACCCTATGTTGCTGCTGCAATTGTTCAGAGAGTGCAGCACGCTCAAGCGCCACGCCTAGTTGCATGGCTAAACGATGGAGCAGCACCAGCTCCGTTTGTTGCCAATGTCGCGGTTGCTGGCATTGGTGAGCGATGAATAGCCCCCATAAGCCCTCACCTTGTAGGATCGGCACCACCATGTTGGAACGAACCTCAAAGCGAGCCAGTAGAGCAACGTGGCACGGTGCCAACACGCCCTCGTGAATATCGTCAACCGTGCGCGTCCGTCCCTCCTGGTAATACTGCACATAATGCTCCTGAAAGCAGCAATCATCAATGGCAAGACCCAACAGTGGTGACCAAGGTTCGGTCACAGCTTCTGCCACCACCGTGCCACGCCAATCGGGTGCAAAGCGGTAAACAAGCAGGCGATCGACCTGCAAAAGTTGGCGCGTCTGAGCCACTACGAAAGTGAGCATGGCCTCGACCGAGCGTAAGCGGCTCAGTTGCTCAGCGATCTTACCCGCACCTTGTTCCTGTTGCACTTGCAGTTCCAACGCCGCTCTAATTTGCTTTTGCTTCGTACTTTGCTGTGCTTGGGCTCGCAGCGCTAGCTCTAAGGTTTGCGTCTGTCGCACCAGCGTGTCTAATTGCTGCTCCATAGAGGCATTTAACGAGACTGCTGTCGCGCTGGCTTGAGCAGACGCGACGGCCTGTCCTGTTTTGGGTGGCGTTGATGAAACAAAAGGCACCTGAATCATGCCCTCTCGGAGTAAGGCAGTCAGCGCGTCTGGTGGCAACGGCTTACTGAAGAGATAGCCTTGAGCGCTCTGGCAACCTAAGGTACGCAAGCATTCAAGTTGCTCCACTGTTTCTACCCCCTCCGCTAGCACCTTCAAATGGAGCCCTTGACCTAACGCGATGACGGCTTTAGCAATGGCGGCATCACTCGGATCGACCATGAGATCCCGGACAAAGGACTGGTCAATTTTGAGGGTATGGAGGGGAAAATGTTTGATTGAGTTCAGCGAGGAGTAACCCGTGCCAAAATCATCCATCGCGATCTGAAGGCCCATCTGCCTTAGTTCTTGCAAGACTGCCACCGTAAACTCGCTATCCTGCATGGCAATGCTTTCGGTAATTTCTAATTCGAGGTAGCACGGCTGCGTTTGGGTTTCGTGCAAGGCTTGCGCGATCATTTTCACCAAATCGCGTTGCTGAAATTGCCGCATCGAGAGATTGACGGCAATCCGCATGGGCGGGAGCCCTGCTGCACACCAGGTTTGATGTTGTTCGCAGGCGGTTCTGATCACCCAGTCGCCGATCGGACAAATCAAGCCTGTTTCTTCCGCGAGCGGAATAAACTGATTCGGGGGTACCAACCCCAGCTGCGGGTGCTGCCAGCGGATTAACGCTTCCAGTCCGATAAACTCACCCGTGTGCAGATCGACTTGGGGTTGGTAGTACAGCAACAGTTCGTCTTTGGCGAGCGCTTTGCGTAAGTCGGTTTCTAGTGCCAATTGCTCACGCGCCTTGTTGTTCATCTCTGGCGCGTAGAACTGATAGTTATTGCGCCCTTGCTCCTTAGCACGGTACATCGCCGTATCCGCATTCTTCAGGAGGATAGTGGCATTTTCACCATCGTAGGGAAATAAAGCAAGGCCCAGACTGGCACTGAGATAAAGCTCTTGCTCCTCCAGCAAAAAGGGTGCGTTCAGCCCCTCCAGCAGGCGTTGCGCGATCTTGCTGATGTCCTCGATGTAGGTATTGTGTGGGAAGAACAGTGTAAATTCATCGCCGCCCCAGCGCGCTACAAGGTCCCCTTGCCGCAAACATGACTGGAGCCGCTGCGTCACTTGCTGAAGCAATTGGTCTCCCACGGCATGACCGAGCGTGTCGTTGACGGTTTTGAAGCGGTCTAAGTCCAGAAACGCCACCGCCAGCATTTCACCCCGCTGTTGTGCCTGCAGCAAAGCCAGGGAAAGCTGTTCATCAAAGAGGAGACGATTGGGTAGCGCGGTGAGCCGATCATGGGATGCTTCATGCCGCAGCAGCGACTCACCGCGCTTTTGCATCGCTGCCATGTAGAGGTGAGTGCCGATCGTCTGCGCTAACTTTCGTTCCTCTGGTTGCCAGAGCGGGCTTTGCTCTGTCTTGCTTTCGCGCCAAGCCTCAAACGACTGCCGCGGTAATTGATTGCGGTTGTCCGACTGGCAGCAACCGGCCCACAGGATTTCGGAGTCGTAGCCATTGCGGAAGATGGTTAACCAGCCGACACATTGCTGTTGATACCGCAGCGGCACAATCAAAGCAGTGCGAATCAGCGTCTCTGTAAAAGCCTCTGCCAGTGCTTCTCCGGGGACAGCTTGAGACAGATCCAGGACGTAGGGCAAGGGGATGCCATTGTCCGCTGCATCAGGCTGCGGCATTAGAGTAGAGGGACTGAGCAAGCCGCTTGCTTGCTCCCAAGCAAGGACGGCTTCATGGGTCGGCTTGACGCTGTTCGTCGCGGCTGACCAGTGCATCAACGCTTCCCAGTCAGCGCTTTCTTCCAAACGGGCGTGAGTGGGTTGCGCTCCAGTCGTGTAGAGTTGGGCCGCACTATCGGTCGGTGCCGCGATGAAGTAGAGCCGTCCGCCGGAGCCGCCTAAGGCTTTTACCGTTGCCGCTAAAACCATTTGCCGCACGGTCGCCAGGTGGATGGGACTGTGCAACAAGCTGCTGATCTGATTGACCGTCGCTTCGTAGTGGGCTTGCTGCTGCACTTGGTGCAGCAGTTTAGACTGGGCAATAGCGATCGAGACTTGATCGACTAGCAGTTGCACAATCTGTAGCTCTTGCTCTGAGAAGTCACGGGGTTGAGTGTGATGTACGACTAGCAAGCCCCAAAGTTGATTTTGATGGAGCATCGGCACCGTTAAGGAAGCCATGACACCCATACCGAGCAGGTATTGGAGATGGCAAGGATCAACCGGAGCGTAACGGACATCTTCAACCGCTAACGGCGTTCTAGTGCCGGAGTGGTCTAGCCGACTGGAGTGTTTACGTTGCGCCGCTACATCCACAATCACGCGTTGTCGGGCTTTAAGAAACAGTTCACGCGCCAGGTCAGGAATATCGCTGGCAGGAAAATGCAGGCCCAGCAGGGAGGGCAACCGTTGCTCGGCGATCGACTCCGCTAGCACAGCCCCACACCCATCGGACTCAAAGCGGTAGATCTTGACCCGATCAATGCTTAGAAAGGCACGGATTTCCTGTACAGCCGTCGAGAGAATGTCTTGCAGCTCTAACGATTGACGAATCCGATTGCTAAGGCGATAAAGCAAAGGCTCTTGCTGCAAATTCGGCTCCAAGCTTTGTGGTGTCATCTCTTTACTTCCAACGATTTGAGCGCTCGGTAGAGCGCTCCCCTGTTCTGCGTACTTAGTATGGGCATGTAGTGGATAAGACTAACTTACTTTCCGCAAGTTTCATCATTCTGAGGCTGGCGGGAGCAGGCGAAACTTCAGACGCAAGGAGTTGGAGTACCTGCAAGCCATCGCTTGCAGCGGTGGTTAGAGTCCATACCCGTAGTCGACGATGAAAGGTCAGCTCTAAAGGCACTCGACCACTTGGCTACAATAAATTGAGGTGTTTCTTTTAAGGCAGTCTGCTCAAACTTTCTACGTTCCCAGGGCTGTCCAGTCTCATCCTCTAATGCACTGAAAAACAACCCTTTGATCCGCCTACCGTCCGCAAACTGAACGGTGAGCAGCGGCTTACCGCTACACATCAACTTGATGGCAACAATGCTACACGCCCGACCCTGATCGTTGACTGCATCAGGATGGTTGGTGGCGCTGAGGTGGCATTGATAGCCAATCGCTGTGTGCAACGCACTCGGAGCCAAGGTCGAGAGCGCCATGCGATACCTTGAGCTTTACACCAGTGATGCAAAAGACGACACGAAAGCGATGCGTGGCTAAAGACTAGAGAGCAGCAGCGGGAGTGGCTGAAGGACTGCCTAAGCGCCTCCAGACGACATAACGCTGTGCCGAGACACTGATGAGGGCTGGAGCACCCTGACTCATTAACTCAGAACCGTAGCGGTAAGCCTCTAGCCGCTTGTCTGCCACGAACTGCTTCGCTAACCGATACAGGTGGTTGCCGTCGGTCATCCCCTCTTGTACAGACTGATCGCTGTAAAACCTGAAAAGAGTGAGCTGCGGCTCTGTCAGCACACAAGGAGCCGCTTCCAAAGTTGTGGAGAATGACATTTCAAGCACCGACATCAGGACTTTCCCACTGGTAGTTGGCTGAAGAAAGGAGAGCATTTTAGCGCTCGAGCAAGACCTAGGGAACTGCTGCTACTACTGCTCTAAATCGTTTTGCCCTTTAAAAGGCGATGCAAAAATAAGAAATAGTCAAACCCAAGGCTTGAGCAATCAGTTAAAACAAGTTTTGTGAAGAATGATTAAGTCAAACATCGCAACCTTTCTACACAATGTCAAGTGCTCTCTGATATATTTCTTTAGATAGATGCCAACGGTACATTTATTATCTAGCAAAGCTCTTTTCTGTACTTCAGACCCGCTTGTATGCTGGCAGTGTGGTGCCAATGGTTGAGGCTCTCACTTGTAAGTGTCTTGCTGGCGAGGATAGTCAAAGCCGCTGCCGTCTCTGAGCTAGCAATGACAACAGTCAGTTTGATGTTAAGATTTGTTGCTGACAGGGAACTTTAGAGCTATGCACCCGCTGAGTCCACTGTGAGGTTTCCTTCCTAGTTATGTTGTTAAAAGCTGTCAGTCGCTGGTCAGTGAACAAACAGATGCCGTTGCGTCTGCTTCTGGTGGTACCGTTCGTGCTGCAAATTTTTGTGGCGGTGGGCTTAACGGGGTATCTCAGTATCCGTAATGGTCAAAAATCGACTAACAATGTCGTCTCTCAACTGCGCAGCGAGACCAGTGAGCGGATCAATCAGCAACTGCTCTCTTATCTGGAGAAGCCCTACCTGATTAATCAAACGATCGCGGCTGGCCTTGCAGAAGGACAAATTGACATCAAAGATGTTAAAGCCTTAGAGCATTTCTCCTGGCGGTTGGTGAACCAAAACATTGTAGGCTTTCTCCAAACCGCCACGCCTCAGGGCACCAGCGTGACGGTTGAAAGGGTAGAGGATGGCTCGATCGAGGCTCGTGCTGTCACCAATCTACCCAATCGCCAGACCTACCGTCTGGATGACCGGGGGAACCGGGCGGCACTGCTGGAAACTAGAAAGTTTGACCCCCGGACGCGACCCTGGTACAAGGCAGCACTGGCAGCGGGTAAGCCAACCTGGAGCAAAATCTTTGTCGGGGCTTCAGGAAAAGTGACCATTTCTCTGTCGCAACCGATTTACGGCGAGACCGGCACCCTCCTGGGTGTGCAAAATAGTAATTTTCGCCTTTCACGCATTCACGATTTTTTGCAAAGCGTGAAGGTCGGGCTGACGGGACAAACGTTTATTGTCGATCGTTCGGGGCACTTAATCGCTAGTTCGGTGATTGAGCAACCCTACAAGATTCAGGACAAAGCACTAGAGCAAATTGCAGCGACAGAGATTGAAAATCCTGTCGTTCGTGCCACAGCCAAAGCTGTGCTTGAGCGCTTCGGTGACTTCAGCCGCATCGAGCAGAGCCAACAGCTTGATGTTGTGCTCGATGGCCAGCGCCAGCTAGTGCAGATTGCACCCATTCAAGACGGCAATGGCGTGGACTGGTTCAGCGTGGTCGTGGTGCCTGAGTCCGACTTTACGGCCGAAATTGATGCCAACACGCGCACGACGATGTTGCTTTGTCTGGCGGCACTGGCGGTGGCCACCCTTTTAGGGATCTACACAGCCCAATTGATTGCTCAGCCCCTCAGGCGTTTAAGCCAGTCATCTGAGGCAATGGCTGCTGGGGCACTAGATCAAAACGTCGAACCGTCGAACGTGCGAGAGCTCAATATTCTGGCTCGTTCGTTTAATCGAATGACGCAGCAGCTACGCGAGTCGTTTACCAAACTAGAACAAACCAATGAACAGCTAGAGCAGCGGGTGGAAGAGCGAACAGGGGATCTGAAAGAGACGCTGCAAGCACTGCAACGCACTCAAAGCCAGATGATTCAAGCCGAAAAAATGTCGAGTCTCGGGCAGTTGGTCGCGGGAGTCGCGCATGAGATTAATAATCCGGTGAACTTCATTCATGGCAACGTGGCTCATGTCAATGAATACACGCAAAATCTCTTAGAACTGGTGCAACTCTATCAAACTGAATTTCCTAATTCGACGCCAGCCCTGCGAGACAAGATGGACGAGATTGATTTGGAGTTTCTCCATGAAGATGTCCTGAAGCTACTGACCTCCATGCAAGTGGGCACTGATCGCATTCGTGAGATTGTCCAGTCTTTACGGAACTTCTCACGACTGGATGAAGCGCAAGTCAAAGAGGTTGACCTGCACGAAGGTCTTGAAAGCACGCTCCTGATTCTGCAACATCGCTTGAAAGCGAAAGTGCACTGTCCCACGACTACCCTCATTCGAGCCTATGGCGACCTACCGCTAGTCGAGTGTCACCCCGGACAGCTCAACCAGGTATTCATGAATATCCTGGTCAATGCGCTCGATGCGCTGGAAGAAAGTAATATGAACCGCACCTATCAAGCGATCGAGGCTGAGCCCAATCAAATTACCATTCGCACCGCCGTCCTTGATGCCGAATGGGTGGAAATTGCGATCGCCGACAATGGTCCTGGTCTGTCCGAAGCGGTGCGGCAACAGCTTTTCGATCCCTTCTTTACCACCAAGCCCGTCGGGAAAGGTACGGGTATGGGTCTGTCGATTAGCTATCAGATCATCACCGAAAAACATGGCGGCAAATTAGACTGTTGCTCGACGGTCGGCAAAGGGACTGAATTTGTGATTCAGATTCCGGTCAGGCTGCAAGCTGCGGCAGGCTCAGCGGGAGCAGGAGTGAAGGGCTTTAACCAGCCAGCCTTGGCCTTGGCTGGCTCATGATGTTGTTTTCGTATGATGTAATGGTGCCTTGTTTGCAGGGAGGTCTTTTTGGTCAAGACTAATCACAGTCGCTGTGTCAAAAAGACGACTCAGTTTTTGAGGGTGTTGTCGTGCCTATAGACTCGTTCACCGCTGTGCTTTCTCTACAGGTCATGCTCGAGCAAAGCTCAAAGCTTACGGCCCAAATCCAACACGGTGTAGCACTAGAAAGCCTTTTGCAGTCGGCGATCGACGATGCCCGAGTCCTGTTGCAAAGCGATCGTGTGCTCCTCTATCGCTTCCTGGCAGATCAGGATGCCGTGGTCGCTTTTGAGTCTGTGGGTGAGGCTGTCACACCGCTGCTGGGACAATTGCTCTATGACCCGTGCTTGGGTGCCACCTGGCTCGAACGCTATCAACATGGGCAAACCACCGCCCTCGCCGACGTACACAACAGCACGCTTGACCCGTGCTACATCCAACTTTTGGCACGCTTACAGGTACAAGCCAATC
>JBGTJW010000011.1:0-23413 GCA_041744955.1 Stenomitos sp.
AACAAGCTACGAATATGTAACGAGCCAGCCGAACCCGAGCCAGCGCTGACAACTCAGCGTTAATCGCCGAAAAAGGGGTGCCACCGTTTGGGGTGCTTTCATCTGCTAGGGGAGTCAGCGCTGAGAAGGGGCAAAGGATGGCAGAGCCGCTTACGGATAGCATGGCAGCAGCGATCGTGCGTGAATTTACTCACAGTAAGGCAGAATAAACGGCGTATGGTATACGAATGTAAGAAGCCAGGAGTCAGCAGCAGGAACAGACAGGTAGGAACACGGGCAGCAGGGGCATCATTCAAAACTTTTATTCCTTATCCTTCATCCCTCACTTCTCCCCCACAATCCCGTTCCGCTTGCTGTATTGTTTGCTGCATTCCGAACCTTATACAAATGTCACAATTCCTCGTTAGCTCATAAGGATGGCAGGATTGATGAATTTCTCTAAGTCGCCTCGTTGGACACGTCGCCAAGCTTTGTGGATGATGACAGGGGCGATCGCGGGGGCAGGTCTTCATGCCTGTGCCAAACCGCCCGCAGCGCCGACAGCCGCCGGTGGAGTGGTACCAGCCTCGATCGGTATCACGACCTGGATTGGCAACACACCGCTTCATATTGCTCAAGAAAAAGGCTTTTTTAAGGACTTAGGGCTGGATCTCACCATTAAAGTGTTTGACACTGTGGCACAAGGATTTCCAGCCTTTATCTCAGGTCAAGTTAATGCGTTGGCTCCGGTAACGTCTGAAGCGGTCACGCTGGCAGCTAAAGGCGTAGATTTCAAAGTGGTGATGGTGGAAGATACATCCGTTGGTGGTGATGTTGTGCTGGCGCGTAACAGTATCCAAAGCATCAAAGACTTTAAGGGCAAAAAGATTGCCGTCGAACTGGGTGGCATTGGTCACTTCTTCTTGCTGCAAATTTTGGCTGAAGCTGGCTTGACGGGTAAAGATGTGACGCTCGTAAACACGCCACCCGATGCAGCGGCGGCAGCATTCCAGGCAGGCAAAGCGGAAATTGCTTATTCGTATTCACCGTTTAGCGATCAGGCGATCGCGGCGCAGAAAGACGGACGAGTGATCTATAGCTCGAAGCAAATGCCCACTGCGATCGCTGACCTCTACATCTTCAGCACAACATTCGCCCAGGCAAATCCTAAGACTGTCGCGGCGTTTGTAGAAGGCAACCTCAAGGGCGTTGAGTTCTTAAAGAGCAATCGGGAAGAAGGTTTGAAAATTGGTGCTGCCAAGCTGAAGATTAAACCGGAAGAACTCGATCAACAGCTTAAAGGCATTCAGATACCTGATAGAGCAATGAACATGGCTATGTTAGGTGATCCCAACAGCGACCAATACCTGCTGAAGCCGATGACCCAACTGGCCGCCTTTTTGAAAGAACAGGGACAAATTCAAACCGTACCGGATCTTGCCAACGTGCTGGAACCGCAATACGTTACAGCGATGAAGTAGAAACAGTGCATCGCGAATGATTGGTTATCCTTCTCTCTCTGTGGCGGCGAGACCGCACCCTTTTTCGATCGCCCTGGGCACAACCGCACTGCTAGTCATTGATATGCAGCACGATTTCTGCCATCCAGACGGGTTCTGTGGTCGTGATTTGGGTGTTGATTTGTCGGCTGTTAGTGCGATCGTGCCTCGCCTTCAAACAGTGGTTGAGTGGTGTCGCCGCCACGGCATCCTGGTTGTCTATACCCGCGAAAGCCATCGAGCCGATTTGTCCGATGTCTCCCCCAGCAAACAACTCCGGTATACCAATGCTGGCTATCCAGTCGGCACACCAGGCAACATGGGACGCTTTCTTGTGCAGGGCGAAGCGGGAACGGCTCTGCTGAAGGCGTTTCACCCGTTACCGACAGAACTGACGATCGATAAACCCGCTCAGTCTGCCTTTGTTGCTACTGATCTGGAAGCCCAGTTGCGCGACCGCGGCATTACGCATCTCCTGCTGACAGGCGTAACGACTGAATGCTGCGTGTTGGGCACCTATCGCCACGCCAGTGATCTTGGCTTTTACTGTCTGTTGCTAGAAGACTGCTGTGCTGCCTTTAGTGACACGGAACATCAAGCCGCGATCGCGGTTCTTCTGGGCGAAAATGGCGCGATCGGCTGGGTGGCTACTTCTGACACGCTGATGCGACTGAAGTAAGGACGTTATATGTAACGTCCCTACAAATTTTGGCTGGCAATGCCTTTACTTGCCTGCGATCGCCACGACTTTCTCCGTCAACTCTTCCGGTTGATACTCAGTCAACTTGGTGTAAATTTCATCGCGTACAATCTCGCGGTAATCAATGAAGTGTTCCAACAGCGCACAGCTAGTCAAGTAATGCTTAAACACACCAGGATTGCGTTGCAGGATCGAAAAAAGCTGCTGCCAAAACTGGACGCGAGTGCTGCGTTTTACGCCCTGCCGCCAGCAAATGGTGAGCATTGCCCGGATATCTACCAGCCCTGGTCGTTTGAATTTTGCTTTGTTGGGGCTGGGCTGCATTGCCAGAAAGTGACGGTAGACTCGCGCCAGATAGCGATCGGGTTCATACAGTTCCCAGAAGCAGCGGACGTATTCCTGAGCAATTTCTTCCAATGGACGAGTCGGCACAAAATTAGTGAGTGTGGTTTGGTGGATATTTGCCTCGCCATCACCCGCACGTAGCCGTCCTTCTTTTTCGAGTCGATGCCACAGAGCGGTGTTGGGTAGCGCTTGCAGCATACTAAAAAGCGCCTGAGGGATGGCAGTTGCTTCCACAAAAGCAATAATGCGATCGCCTGCGCCTGCTTTCTCGCCATCAAAACCAATGATGAACCCAGCCATCACCCGCAGACCGGTACGGTTGATTGTATTGACCGCTTCTACCAGAGAATTACGGGTGTTCTGAAACTTTTGCGTCATCGAGAGGCTATCGGTGTCTGGCGTTTCGATGCCCAAAAAGACCGCTGTAAAGTTCGCGGCAATCATCAAGTCGAGCAATTCCTGATCTTGCGCCAGATCCACCGATGCTTCAGTAGACAGGGTAAAGGGATAGCCGTGCGCTTTCATCCACGGTGCCAGTTCCTTCAGCATCAGCTTGACGTTGCGCTTATTGCCAATGAAGTTGTCATCGACCACAAAAATCGATCGTCGCCAGCCCAGGTCATACAACGCCTGTAGCTCTGCCAGCAATTGAGCGGGTGTTTTCGTGCGTGGCTTGCGTCCGTACAGCACGATGATGTCGCAAAACTCGCACTGAAAGGGGCAACCCCGCGAGAACTGCACCGACATATCGCCGTAGGCATTTAAGTCCAGTAAATCAAAGCGGGGCACAGGCGTATCTGTTACCGCAGGCTTTTCGTCACCCGCTCGAAAGACTCCTGAAGTCTCACCACGTTCCAGAGCGCTGACCAGCAGGGGTAAGGTGATTTCGCCCTCATCCAGCACCAAAAAATCTGCTCCTGCTGCCTGCGCCGCTTCTGGCACAGAGGTAACATAGGGACCACCCACGGCGACTAGCTTACCCTGCCGCTTCGCTGACTCGATGAGGTAGAGCATATCGGGCTTTTGCACAATCATCCCAGAGATGATCACCAGGTCTGCCCAGTACCAGTCGGCACCACTCTCAAGCCGCACGTTGCGATCGACTAACCGAAATTCCCAGGTCTGTGGCAAAATTGCTGCCACTGTAGTCAAGCTCAAGGGTGGTAACGAGACCTTCCGTCCGACTAATTCGAGGGCTTTATCAAATGACCAGAACGACTTTGGAAACAGCGGATAGAGGAGTAAAACGCGCATACGAGTCCGAGCCTACAGCTACGATAATTGTTCAACTCAGCAAAAAAGTATTGCCAGGAACAGCTCGATTATCAACGCTTATTTATTCTTTTAAGAAAACTTGCGTACATCTTAAGCTTTGGGGCGATCGCGATCGTCCGCAAAACGAAGATCTCACTCAGTGGCATAGAGAATCATCAGACGGTAGCGGCATCTCGTCACCGTGTTCGTATACCGTTTCAATCCAGAGTTGTCGCGCTTCCTCAATGTTTGCCATGATTTCATCTGGCGTTTCGCCCTGCGTGATGCATCCTGGGAGATCTTTGATCATCGCCACATAACCACCTTCTGGCTCCGAATATACCGTGAGCGGATAACGGAGATTGAGATAGTGTTCTAGAGGTTCACGACTCGCCTGCTTGGTTTGCATACCGTTCTCAATCACGTCGCTCTAAATCACGTTAAATTCGCTCCAAAGGTTACAGGGCTTCCAAAACAGACAATTCTCGGAGACGTAGCCACACTTTTCGTAGAAACCTGTTGCGGTTGGATGTGCAACAGTAACGACCGTAATGTCATCTTCCCCACCAGCCGCCTCTCGAATGCGAACCAGTAATTCACTTCCGATTCCTTGTTTTGCATAAGTTCTGTCTACGCCGAGGTCTGTAACAAAGAGGAAGTAGGTAAAATCTGTGACACCGAAAGCTATCCCGATCAGTTTTCCTTCATCATTCCTGGCAGTGATGGCAACTGACCGACGAACTAGGAGCTTTCTGATTCTCTCCTCAAAACGCTCTTTGGGATATTGCCCCCCAAGATCACTCCGTTTCAAGAAGTCATAATATTCTTCAAAGGATAAATTCTCGTTCTCCCGGTATTCAATCACTACCTTCTCACTCCTCACCCTTTAACGTTCTCACCGTCAGGATTTGTGGCGGCGTGGAGTCTGGTGGATACAGGAGATCGACCTGCACCAAACGCCGATCGCCCGCTGCCAGATTCATCACGATCAGCGGTTCGCCTTGCTGTCCTCGACGCTGCACAAGATGCACATAGCGCGTTTGGGGCAACCCTTGATCATCGTTGTAACGCAGACGCACCGTACCGCGAAAGAAGACCTGTTTAGCAGGTGGTTCTAGAAAGCGGAGTCCTTCCTTGGGTTGTTCCTCTTTGATGGGTGTTTCGAGGGCGATCGCCACGGTTTGCGGTTGATCGGTCGTGTTTTGCAAAAGCAGCGTCAGGTTGTACTCGATCGCGTAGTTGCCATGCGCCTGATATGCCGTATCGGGATAACGCGCGACCATCGGTGCTGACTGCACTTGCCCAGTGCCCAACGTACCGCGCAGCAAGGTGCTAAGTCCATAGGAGAATGCCTGCCCCGACTGGGGAATAGCGAGAGACCATTGCTGCGAGTTGGACTCACCTGGTTGCTCAGGGTCAACGATTTGAGCAATCCACCGTGAACCTTGAGCAACGCCTGCAACGCGACCATAGATCATCTGCCCTGTAGTTTGCTCAAGCGGAGTGGGAGTACGATCGCGTGGTGTCGCCAGAGCAGCAGTCTCCAACAACGTCTGCCACTCCTCCAGGGTAGGAGCCGTTTCGCTGCCATCAGCATTCTGCGTCGCGAACTTTGCAAGACTGGCAGCATAGACCTGACCCGTACTACGAAGCCGCATCACGGTCGATCGTCCATTTAACGGTGGTGTAAGCGTTTTGACCGGAATCGGCACGTTCAGCAGCAACCGACTTTCACCAGGAGGAATAGTAAGCTGCGCCGGAAAATCGCTTTGCCGCTGCCCACGCAAGACCGCATCCGTTGCGCGACTGCCAGGTCCAGCAAAGACCGCTCCAGTAGGATTATCTACAGATGGTGGCAGGGTAGCAAAGGGGGCATCTGGCTGACTGAGGTAGCTGGCTGCTTGCAACACATCAACGATGACGGGTTGGCTACCCGGATTATGCAACACAATGCCTAGATAGAGTGTGCGTAAATCGTCTGCTGTTTTCGCCTTGGCGATATGGTGAGCAAACACATCAAAGCGTCCTTGCAATGGCACATCTAAATGTGCGCCAGGGGTCTGTTTTCCCTGTGGTGAAAACGTTGAGAGCAGAATCCCTTCTTCCTGCACTAACTCAGGACTATTGCTGTTGAAAACCAAAACGGCATCAAGTTGCCCCGGCAGCGATCGCATTTGCTGTGGCACCACTACTTCTTGACTGGTCATCGTTGGTACGGCTGGAGTGGTTTGCGCCAGAATGAGGCTAGAAAGCAACGAAAGCATGGATACTAAATTATCTCTGTGGATGAGTTATTAGACGCGAAATGATCAGCTAATTCAAACGAGCATACACTACGATCGCCTTTAAAGCAGTTGAGCTATTCTCTGAGTTTCGCTAATAAGCTCCGAGTGTTTCAAGTAAGACTAGGCAAGCATTTGTAGAAGCGTATGAAAGTCTTTCATGATGAGGGAAAGGTTCGTTTCATTTAATACGGGAACATGGACAAAGAGGCATTGGCAGCATAGTTTACGACTTTCAATATGCTTTAAAACTGAGTAATAAAGATGATTGCAAACAAACGCTCCAGCATCATGGCTGACTTTGGTAGACACCAGTTTTTCTACCAGGCGATCAATGTCGATCGTTGTCCAAAGAATGTCTAGTTGCTGGTCTATCTGATGCTTACCATTTGATTCCAGAGTCAGGGCTGTTCGGCTCTCAGCCATACCACAGCAGAGAATAAGATCCGGCTGTAAAGCATCACTTTCAGCGATGACTTGTTGAGGGGCGAGTGCAAAATCGACGGGCACTTTGCGTAATAGTTTGATCTTTGCCTCAACGCAAGCCAATAGCCGTTGCTGCTCCAGCGCTGCAAGCAGGTCATCAGACGCATTAGAAACGTGATGAGGTTCCCAAATATCAAATGAAGTCAATAAAAACTGCTTGGGCATACCGTCGTTAAACGCAAGTAACCAGGAGTCAGGAAAACATGATGTACTCACTCTGATGTTGTTGCAGTAGTATAAAGCGCCTGCTGCAACAACGATCGCAGGGGCAATGCTAAATAAATTCAGCGTTGAGAGCCTGCTGCTTCAATTTGCCGCTACGATCATAATTCATGTTTTTGAGTGAGCGGAACAGTCTGAAACTGTGAGTAATAATCCTAACAAAGCCTTTGATACTGTTCTGGGGAACCAGACCGATCGCCGGCTAAAAAGCGTCTTCGAGCGTCTTTCCGGTACGTTGCAGCGCGATGCACTGATTCAGGAAACAACCAGTCAGTTGCGGCAATTGCTGCAAGTCGATCGCCTGGTGCTGTACTACTTTTATCGTCAATGGCGGGGGCGCGTCACGTTTGAAGCCCTTAGCGATGAGCAATACACGATCTTTGGTTCAACCGGACCTGATGAATGCTTCAACGGTGATTATGCTGCCATGTATGAGGCAGGACGAGTACGGGCGATCGCTGATATCGAAGTGGAACCCATTCAGGCGTGCCATCGCGACTTTCTACGCAGCATGAACGTGCGGGCAAATCTCGTTGTGCCTGTTCTTACGCCAAAAGGGCTGTGGGGCTTGCTAGTAGCGCACCACTGTCAACGTTCTCGCGTCTGGACGGCTAACGATGTGGAAGCAATGCAACGAAGTGCGGCAACGCTGGCAACAGCGCCTGAAATTAGAGACAGCTAAGTTAGGTCTTTGTTAAAGGCAGCACTCTAAGGGGCATCACTGGCAAAGACCTTAACAGTCAGCATTTTACTCGACCGTAGAGTGTGCCCAGCAGAAAATGTTTTGAAACTGTCCTTATCCTTTCGGTAGAAATGTATGAATGCCTCAAGACTGAGGAAGGCATTTATCCACGTTGCTAGCATCTATACGTTCGCGTTTAACAAGTCACACCTCACACAGATCCCAGGCGCGTTGCTTGGGAGCTTTTTTGTGTAGAAGCATTTAATACCGCAACAGGGCATCAGCCACGCGGCAAACATCCTTCATTTCTTTGACATCGTGGACTCGAAGCAGATCGGCTTTGCCTGCGATCGCCGCACAGCAAGCCGCCGCTGTGCCCCAAACCCGCTGCTGCGGATCTGGCTGGTTCAGAATGTGACCAATAAAGCTTTTGCGGGATGCGCCAACGAGAAGCGGGTAGCCAAGGGCGTGAAACTCAGGCAATCGACGCAAAATTTCCAGATTTTGAGCATAGGTTTTGGCAAACCCAATGCCTGGATCGATCGCAATACGGGAGCGGTCAATGCCACCGGCGATCGCGGCAGCAATACGTGCCTTTAGAAACATCAGGATATCCTGAATCAAGTCGTCGTAAGCCGTTAACTGCTGCATCGTTTGAGGTGTACCGCGTATGTGCATCAGCACGATCGGTACCTCCAGTTTTGCCACCATTGGCAACATTTCTGCATCATAGGTTGCTCCAGAAATATCATTGACGATATCGGCTCCAGCGGCGATCGCGGCTTGGGCAACAGCGGCTCGCGTTGTGTCAATGGAAATTGCTATGTCAGACTCTTGCCGTACTGCCTGAATAAGCGGCAGCACACGCTCTAGCTCTTCATCCAGCGAGATTTCGATCGCGTTGGGACGAGTAGACTGTCCACCAACATCAAGGATATCCACACCCGCCGCAATGAGCGTACGTGCCTGCGCGATCGCTGCTTCTGGTTGATGGAACAAACCACCATCGCTAAAGCTATCCGGCGTGACGTTCAGCACTCCCATCAAATACGTGCGATCGCCCCAGTCAAACGTCTGGTTTCTCACTTGCCATGCAGACGGCATTACTTTGGACATATCTAGCGGTTCCTAATGTAAGTTGCGTACAACTGGAAGAAGGCAGAGGATGAAAGGCCGAAGGCAGAAGATGAAAGGCAGAGGGCAGAAGGAAACCTGCCTGTCTTCAACCCAAAAAACTTGGATGCCTACGCCACTCCCCATACTCGCACCGTCCGATCTTCACTGCCACTAATAATCATTTGCTTATCGGCGCTCACGGCTACGGCTGTCACCAAGCTGCTGTGTCCTTGCAACGTGCAGAGTTCACGTCCTGTTTTGAGGTTCCAGATTTTGATGGCGCTTTGGCTGCTGCTAATCAGGTGGCGATCGTCCGTCAGGGTAACAGAGGCGATCGTTCTCAGCGCCCCTTTTTCGGGGCGGATCTGCTGTCCTGTTCTCAGGTTCCATGCTTTGATGACATGATCACGACCGCGAATCGCAAACGTTTCGCCATCCTCACTGACGGTAATGGCATAGACAAACGAGTGCGCCTTAAGCGTAAAAATCTCTTCTTGCGCCCACCAGTCCCATACTTTAATGACTTCATCACGACTACCGCTAATGAGCGATCGTCCATCAGGGCTAATTGCCACTGCCGTTACACCGCTAGAATGTCCCTTTAGTGTCGCCAAACACTCAAACAGGGCATAAGCATCATACACTTGCAGCGCCCGTTTTGCCTTTGGTTCTTGGCGCATTTGCAGCCGCAGATAAGCCACTTTTTGCACCTGTGTCGATTCGTCGTGCAACGCTTGAAGCAGCAAATCTAGCTCGATTTCACCGTATTTATGTGCCTCCAGCAGTGCGGCAATCCGCTGGGCAACGATCGCGCTACCAAAGCGCTGCTTGACACCTTCCAGCCCACCCAGCACCATTGCTCCCATAGGCGAAGGGCTAGAACCACCAAGCACCGCGTCGTATTCTCCAGGCTGCATGAGAAGGTAAAAGTAAAAAGGCAGAAGGCAGAAGGCAGAAGGTGAAAGGCAAAAGGCAGAGGGCAAAAGGCAAAAGGCAAAAAGCAGAAGGTGAAAGGCAAAAGGCAGAGGGCAAAAGACAAAATTAACTCAAAACTCAAAACTCAAAACTCAAAACTTTCCACTCCCCCCACTCCTCACTCCTCTCCCCTCTCCCCTTACTCCTCTCCCCTCACTCGCTACGATAGAGCAGAAAGCACTGTCACCGCGATCGATGTTGATTCTACTGGTGGAAGACGACTTAGCACAACTGGAACCCTTGCAGGCAGCACTCTTGCAGGCGGGTCATATTGTGGATGCGATCGCGGATAGCGAAACGGCACAGTGGCTTATGGCTCAAAAAGACTATGACCTGCTGATTTTGGACTGGATGTTGCCTCGTATGAGCGGTGTTGCCTTGTGCCAGCAGTATCGCCAGTCTGGTAAAACTGCGCCTGTATTGATGCTAACGGCAAAAGATACGATCGCCGATAAGGTGCATGGGCTGGATGCTGGAGCGGATGACTACCTGGTCAAACCCGTCGATGTGGTAGAGCTACTGGCGCGAGTGCGAGCCTTGCGGCGGCGATCGCCCCTCTGGCAAGGCGATTTGCTATCTCTAGAAGCCTTACGCCTGCATCTAAGCACCTTAACGCTAGAGTGTCATCAGATGACCACTCAACTCTCCAGCCGCGAATTTCAGTTGATGGAATACCTTATGCGTCACCCCCGCCAGGTGCTCTCCCACGACCAAATCGAGCAAGCGCTGTGGGGCTGGGGCACCGAACCAGAAAGCAACGCCGTCACAACACTCGTTCGTCGGCTGCGGCAGCGTTTGCAAGCCGTGAGCGCTAAAGATTGGCTAGAAACGATCTATGGCATGGGTTATCGGTTGCAGCCGCCGGAGGGGGATAAAGGATGAAGGATGAGGGATGAAGGATAAGTTTTGAGTTTTGAGTTTTGAGTTTTGAGTTAATTTTGCCTTTTGCCTTTCACCTTCTGCCCTCTGCCTTTTGCCCTCTGCCTTTTGCCTTCTGCCTTTCACCTTCTGCCTTCCCCCATGTTCACCCGCAGTCGTCGCAATTTAGCTTACTGGTTTGCCCTCTCGATGGGGGGCATTCTTGTCCTGTTTGCAGGCGTGAGCTATTACTTAAGCGTCGAGGGTCAGCTACAAGCGTTTGACCAGGCGCTTTACAAGAAAAGTAAAGCGATCGCCTCTGGTGCAACGATTCGGTTGCAGGGGGGGCAGTGGCAGATTGAGCCAGAAGAGGCACCGTGGATGGGGAGCGATCGACTGTCACGCAGCAGCGATTTAGTCTACGTCCGTTGGTATAACGCGAAAGGGTATCTAGTGCGGTTTATTGGCTTACCTGCGCCCATACGCCTGACCGCAGTACCAGAGTTCCAAACGATCGCGATCGCTGATCCGCAGGGAGGTGAGCCGTCGAGTCAGTGGCTACGTCAAATCACTCTCCCACTGCTACAGAATCAGCAATTAGTCGGCTATCTCCAGTTAGCAGAACCACTGACACCGCTCCGAGAAAGCCTCGATCGGGTGCGGCTCTATCTAGCGTTGGGAGTACCCGTCACGTTAGGTATCATCGGCATCACAGGCTGGTTTTTGGGTGGTGTAGCCATGCAACCCACGCGGCGGGCATACGATCAGCTTCAACGCTTTACAGCGGATGCATCCCATGAGTTACGAGCACCATTGGCAGCCCTGTTAAGCAATGCCCAGGTGGGGTTAATGTCGCCCCACGACAGCGCCCAGCAGCACTTGCGGCTCGAAAAGATCGTTGAAACAGCAAAGTCAATGAGTACGCTAATTGGTAATCTGCTGTTTCTCTCGCGACGGGAGGGGGCACTTGATTTAGCAGGCTTAAAGCTTGTGGATTTAGTGGCACTACTGCGATCGCTCATCCATGACCAAACGGCTCAGGCAACCGTACAAGGGCTAACCTTGACTAGCCAGCTACCGGAGCAAGCAGTCACGCTGAACGCTGACCCAGATTTGCTCAAGCAAGCTGTGACCAACCTCCTTAGCAATGCTTTCAAATACACACCGTCAGGCGGCAATGTGCAGTTGCGCCTTTCAACCACATCACGCCATGCCATCATTCAGGTTGAAGATAATGGCATCGGCATCCCCGCAACCGATTTGCCTCACATTTTTGAGCGCTTCTATCGGGTAGATACAGCCCGATCGCGGCAAACGGGTGGCTTTGGTTTGGGGCTGGCGATCGCGCAACAAATCATCACCGCACACCGAGGACGCATCACCGCTACCAGCACTGTGGAAAAAGGTTCAACCTTTCAAATCGAGCTACCGCTTAAAGGATGAGCATTCATCAAGAGCAATGTCTTTAGCAGTGGAACTTGCCGAAATCTGACTCACACAATCAAACTCTTTCGTTTAAACGCGATCGTCTCACCATCAGCTACATAACATTCGCGCACCCTTTCAAACCAACTCAACCTGAATACCAACAAATAAGCGTTAGCGGCGATCGCTCCATGGCTAGCAACATCTTGGCTTTTGGGGTTGCAAATAACCTTTGCAGCCACACCAAAATATCAGACAGCAGATTGTTAGCCTGTATAATCAAGCCATTTTCCATCGTCACGACGTGTCAACAGCCCCTTAAAGCTTGTTAATACCTCAATGGTTATTAAGTATTCGTCAAAATAGTCACATTCATAATCTGTCTCAGGACTCCATAATTCGACTCGCTTACGGCAATTTGCGACCTCTTACATTCGCGGATCGTTCGGACTGCCCATTGCACCCTCTTGGTGTTCTTCTAGCACAGATGAATCGTCCATCAACCCGACTTCAAAGTACCAATTCTCCCAACGAACAGTAAATCCCTTTTCGCGAGGGTTCTGAATAGTGATACTTTTCAGTGCTCCTAATTTTTTAGCGGCTGCTTCCAGTGAAAAATCACTATCATCTTTGACAAAAATTGTTGTAGTGTAAGCGTCTGACATAGTTAATTCCTTAGGACACAACTCAACTAAATCAGACTATAGAAAAAACAATCATGGTGATGTAACCGCAATAGTACTGGTACTCCAATCATTTCAACCTCAAATGATGCTGAAGTCTTCCACATCAAACTACATAACCAAAGCAATAACTTCAGCCTAATTGATTATGAACTCCAACAAATCACCTTCAAGTTAATGCTACAACTTTAAATGAAGAGGCTAATAAGAACAATATTTCACATCTGTCATTCTTTGCTTTCAGCGCTTTCAGCGCAAGCTCTTGACTTTCACGGGTTCAGCTAGTGCAATAGCGACGGCTTTGAGGCTTTGGGGGTGGGTCACCATATCGCGGTGGAGGGGCACCCAGACCTTCACATCTTGACCAACGGGCACTTGCGAACTGCTAGCGGGCACAATCATGGCATCCAGTGGTGTCCAGATGGAGGTGAAGTTGAGTCGATCGAGCGTTTTAATGTCTCGATTCAGATCCTGCAAAAAGGGATGGTTGGGGCGCATTTGCATACAGCCCAGTCGTAGAGAACCATAGGCAACCCAGGTGCCGTTGTGAGGCGATGAGAGGGTAAGGAAGCGCTGTACACGATCGAGTCCACCCAAGCGCTGAAGATAATAACGACCGATCATGCCACCCATGCTAAACCCAAGCAAGTCAAAGGGTGTACCGGGTGCAAAGGTGCGATCGGCATAATCGGCAACCTGCTGCGCCAGAGAAGCCAGACAGGCATCACCATTGTTGGGCGTGAGGTTAAGGTCGTGTGTTTCCCAGCCCAAACTGTTGAGGTAGCGAGTCATCGGGCGAAAAATCGTGCCTGTATCCCAGATGCCATGAAGGAGAAGAACGGGATGCTTTGGGGTTGAAGGGTTCATTGTGTGCTGCCTGCTCATGTCTTGAGTCTAGATCGAGATGGAGGGCAGGTGCGATCGTGATAGGACAGACACGCAAATGGTCTAAAGCTGTAGCCGTAATCAATGAAAGCCAGCAAAGAACAATTAATAAATCGCAACACTAGCCCTTATGTACGCCTAAAACCGCGATAATTTGAGTCGGGTAGTGAGGCTTATGCATAACCTTTTACCAACCGTTGCGCGAGTACGTCGGTACGCATTTCAGGAGCAGTTGCAATGAGCAGTTTTGTCAATTTTCTCAAAAATATAGTGTCTGGTCTTTTTTCCTTTCTCGGTGGGCTGATTGGCTCCAAAAAAGCTCAGGAGGCGATCGCCGAAGCTACGCCCAAGCCACGCAAAGCCCGGAACTCCGGCTATTTCCTGGAGCTTGACGATGCAAAAGGTGTTGGTAGTGCTGCCACTCCGGCACAAGTGTCGCAGCAGGAACCTGCTAAAGCAGAGTCCACTAAAGCAGTGGTGCAGTCGAAACAGCCTAAAACCCCTGTTGCGGCTGCACCCAAAGCGGCACCTAAACCTGTAGCAGCAAATGCAGCTTTAAACCTGCCTCAGCCGACAGTGACTACCTTTGCGCCTAAATATCTGGCTTCTAACGGTAGCTCGAATGGTCGTCGTCGTCCTGGTGCAAATATGGCATCTTTCCTGGATATGGCACGTCAAATTAAGACTGCAAATTGAAGCTTTCAGCTTGCAGCCGTGAGTGCGATCGCTGATTCTGAAATCAACCGACAAAAGCGCTGGAGAGTTGGCTTAGGACTCTCCAGCGCTTTTGATTTCTATACTGACTGTGACAGTCAGCAAATTGCTAGTGACGACCGTTGCTGCTCGATCGATAGCCCCAGCATTTGCTAGAAAGAGATACGGAACATTGCCTGCAACAGAAGCGCTCACAGTTTAGCTGAGCCTTGATGTAAAGCTCTTTCCGCCACTAAGAACATTCCTCGTTTAGTTACATTGAGCGACTTGGGATGCTTCTAGCAAACAAAATACCTATAGGGATCGGCTAAACAAAAAGATCGTCAGATTGAGCTAAAGATGACAAGACCTCCCTAACCCAATGATATTTTTTGCTTCAACATCTCCTTAGCTGTTGCTACGTCGATGCTTTGGATGCAGCTTTGAGCGATCGGGCTTTAGTAAGCACCACGATCGGCGGCGGCGTGTTCATACGACTTCAGCACAATCCACAACGCATGAATGATGCCAGGAACGTAGCCCAACACGGTAAGACCGACATTGATTAGAAGGGCGAGACTCAACCCGGATGTCAAAAAGACACCGAGGGGCGGTAGGAGAATAGCCGCAATAATTCGTAGTATTTTCATAAGCTTCAGTAACCTGCTATTTAAAAACAGCCTTGATTACTTGATTGTCGCGGCAAGCAATGCTAATCAACCTCCCTCTCAAGAGCTAAAAGCAGGGGCAATAGCAAAAGGATGAGGGATGAGGGATGAATCAAAGCCCTTGCTCAAAGGACGTTTCAAGGGTTATGTCTGTCCTCACGTTCTCTTCGACGGCTGTAACTAAAGCGATGCTCTCTTTGGGATGGGCACTTTACGGCAACGGGTGTAAATCTGGCTCCACCCAGTTCGTACGGGCTTCCCAAGACAAGAGGCGATCGCGGCTGTAGTAGTGGAACGGCAGCGTTGGGTCACTACAGCGTTCAAGAAATTGATTGATTGCATCCAGCGCCAAACGAGAAACCCGACGATCTGCCAGATACCACTGCCCAACCCACAACCAGAACAGCGTCATCGTTTCGTGATAGCCACTGTTTTTAGTTTGCTGAATGCCTTGTGCAGCGTTGTATTGCTGAATGCCGTCACGCATACGATCGATCGCCTCAGACGGAGCATAGTGAGCCAGATACCACAAAGCCAGGGTGAGATGGGCTGTATGCGTCCACTGCGATCGTGGCAAGGTGTGTTGCTCAAACGCTTGCACTAAGGCTTTGATTTGGTTACACGTCTGGTAGGTCATGGGTACAGATTGAATCGACCAGCAAAGGGATGGGTGCTGAAGGAAGCGATCGCTACCTGCCGCACCCTGTTTTAGCGTCCATCGCCGATTGCCAGAGACGAGGTTTGTAATTGCGTCAGTTGCCAGAGCTTGTAGATAAAGAACTCCGCGCGATCGGAGCAAGCTGTGAGAAACATCCCTTCGTGCGCGTCGTGATGTTCCGCAATCCAGCTTCCTTGGAGGCTGATTTCCACAAACGCCTGGTCAACGGCTGTCACCGTGATGGTTTGGCTACGATCGAGCTTCAGCGTTAGCTCTAGATGCGACAGGCTCGGTGCATCCGCAGGCAGCAAAAAAGCGGCTTGGCTGGGTTCGATGTAGAGTTTTTGTCCGGCACGCACTGCCAGCAGCACTCGTTGTGCAATCAGCACATCTAAGGAAGCGGTCATCCGCTCCAGGTGTAACCCGTCCTCGATATAGGTCAGCTTTAACATCCTGCTTGCCTCCTAAAAAACAACCCCCGCCTCTGGTTATCCAAGAGCGGGGGTCAACAGCGTCAGTCGGTACTGGTTGCCTTATGTGGGTGCAGGGTTATGCCTACACCGCCCGCTTTGTATCGATCGATCTAAAAGAAGCTCACAAAGAAACCACTTCGCAATGGTGCTTATCGTGCCTGTAATCGCTGGAGCCTTGCCGATCAACAGCACAGACTCGCCCTTAGACTTAAACCGCACGACGATCGCTGCCCAACTACTGTCGGGTCGCTGCTGCATCGCGCTCTGTAGGTTAAATATCTGTAAGTTCAATAAGGGTGTGCTGATCATGGAATGGCTCTGACAAAAACTCACTTTGTACATACTACACGTGTAGTATATTAATGTCTACTCTTCAGAGCAAAATCTTTGAGGCAAAATTCCCGAAAGCTGGATACACTGTGAGGGTTTTACATTCCGGAGATGACGGAAAAAAATTTGAGGTAATTAGCGGTTAGCGGTCAGCAGTCAGCAGTCAGCAGTCAGCCGCTAGATATTCAAGTGGGATGCCAATATGAAATTGCAGCATATTCTGTAGGGACAAACAGTGGTGCGCCCTCTCCAAACTCATACCTCTAAGAAGCAACATCTAAAAAAGCTGATGGCTGATGGCTGATAGCTAATTGCTCATTGCCATCCCTCAAGCTTTGCTCAAGTAACAGTGGCAGTCAGGCTTTTCAATGAGAGAAGCGGCGATCGCGTTTAAGGCTACGGTTGCCAGCAGCCCACCGCCGATCGTGCCTTCCAGCGTGATAAAAGGCACACCACCTTGCATACCGACTTGCATCAACTGTCGCTTGGCAGCAGGCGCATGACTAAAGCCGATCGGCATACCGATGACGAGAGCAGGATGAAGTTGTTGGGTGGCGATCGCCTCACACACTGCAAACAGCACTGAAGGCGCATACCCAACCACTATGATGCAGCCATCCGGTAGGTCGCGTAGTCGTGCCTTCCACTCTGAATGCTGCCAAAATGCCTGTTCTGCCTCGGCAGCACTGGTGATGTGGCAGTCATCGACCAGGGTTTCGGTCGTACAACCGAGATGGGCGAGACGAGTGTGATCGAGTGCTACGTGAACAATGGGAACGTCTGCCACAATGCGGCAACCTGCTTTGAGCGCATTCCGGCTGGCAGCGATCGCGCCTTTGCCCACTTTCACAAACGGCACCAGGCTCACATCCCCGCACGCCAGCACCAGCTTTGAGAGCAAATCCACTTCAATTTCAGAGCGATCGGATAAATCAGGTAACAGCCGCTCCAGCGATTCTTGAAACGCTTCGGGATGGGCATGAACAGCCGCATCTAACCCACCCCAGAGTTGTTCTAGCCCACCTAGTCGCGTCTGAGTTTCGACTTCTAGAAGCTTGAGTTGAGCGATCGCCGCTGCCTGTACGTGCTGGCACTGCTGATCACGCCCCAACAAGCCTTCTAGCGCCGATGCCGTTTGCCGTAAGTGAGCAATCTGCTGAATGATCGATCGATACTGCTGTTGAAGCTGCACCATCAAGGTTCCAGCCGTATCGGTTTCTGGCTCACTTTCTAGCAGCTTGTGGATGTGAGAAAGCTGAAAGCCTTGCTGCTTGAGCGCCACAATGCGTTGGAGCCGCTGCACATCCCGTTGGCTATACAAGCGATAGTTACCAGACGATCGGGCTGGCTGTGGTAGTAACCCCAACTGATGGTAATGCCGCACCATTCGCGGTGAAATGCCACATCCAACGGCATCCGTTAGTTCCTTAATCGTCAACGATCGTCCAACCATTGCGTCATCCTCTACCTTTTGCCTTTTGCCTTTTGCCTTTTTCCTTTTGCCCTCTGCCCTCTACCTTCTACCTTCTACCTTCTGCCTTTTGCCTTCTGCCTTCTGCCCTCTGCCTTTTCCTTGACATTAACATCAATGTCAAAGTTTACCGTATAGAAGTCTTCCCGTTTGATTGCCATGCTGTACCCCTCGCGCTTCACCCAACTCGCTAAAAACCACGCTGATGTGGTTGCTGCTGCCCTCTGCGGCGTACTGCTGCTGTTTGGCTGGTTCACCTTACAGATGGGCTGGGTGGGACTGGCGCTCTTGCTGTTGCCTGCTGCGTATGTGATCGGTGGCTACGAGAGCGCTCGTGAAGGATTAACTACGCTCTTCCAGGAAAAGGAACTGGATGTGGATCTGCTAATGATTGTGGCAGCACTGGGGGCAGCAGGTTTGGGCTTATGGCAACGCGAATACTCGTTCATTGTGGATGGGGCAACGCTGATCCTTATTTTTGCCATTAGTGGCGCGTTGGAAGGGTATGCGATGCGGCGCACCGAGCGGAGTATTCGCAGTTTGATGAGCCTCACGGCTGATACAGCGAGAGTACTGCGGGACGGGCAGGAAACGTTGGTGCCCGTGAGTACATTGCAGGTGGGCGATCGCGTGCTTGTCCGACCGGGAGAACTGATCC
Organism: Stenomitos sp.; assembly: GCA_041744955.1. Lineage (GTDB taxonomy): Bacteria > Cyanobacteriota > Cyanobacteriia > Leptolyngbyales > Leptolyngbyaceae > Stenomitos. The sequence continues at coordinate 18,343 of JBGTJW010000011.1, forward strand.
CCACCGATGGCGTGATCCAGGAAGGGTACAGCACGCTCAACGAGGCAGCCATTACAGGCGAATCGATACCTGTCGAGAAGGCGATCGGCGATACAGTCTTTGCTGGCACCCTGAATGGACATGGCGCACTCAAGCTTACAGTGCATCAACCGCCCGAAAGCAGCTTGATTCAGCGCGTCATTCGTCTGGTCGAACAAGCACAAACTGAAACGCCGCCCTCGCAACAGTTCATTGAGCGGTTTGAACGCGGCTATGCCAAGGTGATTGTGCTTGCGGGCGTTCTCTTAGTACTGCTGCCACCCTTTTTGTTGGGCTGGAGTTGGGAGACGACGATTTACCGAGCGCTCATTTTTTTGGTGGTAGCGTCGCCCTGTGCGCTGATGGCGGCAACCATGCCAACGCTGTTGTCGGGCATTGCCAATGGAGCCAGACACGGCATTCTGTTCAAAAATGGCGCACAGTTGGAACAAATTGGGCAGGTACGAGCGATCGCCTTCGACAAAACAGGCACCCTCACGATCGGTCAGCCCGAAGTCTACAAGGTCATCGCTGCCGATGGCTATGCTGAAGCCGACGTGCTAGAGATCGCCGCTGCGCTGGAAGCCAGTTCGGAGCATCCGCTTGGAGACGCGATCGTGCAAGCGGCACAAGGATTGCCATGGACTGCCGCAACGGACGTGCAGGCATCGCCTGGTAAAGGTATTGTTGGCACCTATCACCAGCAAACGGTGACAGTTGGCAACGCAAATTTTGTGAGCCAGACGACCCAGCTTGCTCAAACGCTCATCGAAGCGGCGCAGGTTCTAGAGCAAGATGGCAAAACGGTCGTTTGGGTCGCTCAAGGGCAGCAGGTGATGGGGCTGATTGCGGTTGCCGATCGCCTGCGTCCCCATGTTGCCGAAACGATCGCCCGCTTGCGATCGCTGGGCATCGAACAAATAGTGATGTTGACAGGCGACAACGATCGCACCGCGCAAAGTATGGCGCAGTCCTTGGGACTGGATCAGGTCTACGCGAACCTGCTGCCAGAAGACAAGCTACACGTCATTAAGCGCTTACAGCAGCAGTATCAACACGTTGCCATGATTGGCGACGGCATTAACGACGCGCCTGCACTCGCTCAAGCATCCGTCGGCATTGCGATGGGGATTGCCGGGAGTGATGTCGCGCTAGAAACCGCTGATATTGTGCTGATGAGCGATCGCCTGGAGAAGCTGGAGCAAGCCATTACCTTGAGCCGACGATCGCAGCGAGTCGTGAAGCAAAATATTGTGTTCGCGATCGGCTTCATCCTACTGCTGTTACTCGCCAATTTCGGTGGCAACATCACCCTACCGTTGGGCGTAATCGGACACGAAGGCTCTACCGTTCTCGTTACCCTCAGCGGGTTACGTCTGCTTAAAGGCTGACCTAAGACGGTACAAAGCGCTACATAAGCTAATTGGAGGTTGGTGATCAATTGGCATTACAGATAAGCCAGGATTATCTATTCGCTCCTTCAAGTTAACGAATGTTACATACCCAAAAGACTCTTATGCAGGGGGTGTGGGGGAGTTAGGACCCCACATAGCGGGGGTGCGGGGGGACGTCCCCCGGCAAGGTCTAGCAACAAAGCCCAAATCTACATCGATGCTAGGCTCTGTAGAGGTCATAAAATCAGCTCACGCAATCATAATCGACTCAAAATCTTGCAACCGAGTCGCCTCCAGCGCGTAGCTTTGACCGTAAATGCGAGGCAGTTTTCCCGTTGTTGCCAGCACTTGTCTGACTTCGCCATTGGTGATGGATGCTAGCGTGCGATTACTGGTCAGCGCGATCGCCGCCGCAATGCCGACACCATGACCCACAGCCGTATTGAACTCCACAATTCTGCCTGCTGCACAGGCATAGCCATCAAAGCCTGATGCGGGGCTAACGACTGCCAGGTTGGGCACCGCCCGCAGCAGCGCATGACGAATGCCAATGTTAAACAATGGCGGATGATGAAACGCAATGCTGCTCATGCCCTTTGCCATTGCTTTGTTGCCCAGCCCTGTAATGCCACCCCGAACATCCAGGTGATAGCCAAACGTGCCGATCGCGCTGGCAGCAGGTACGCCCCCAAACAGCATTTGGGCACCACTCAGAGGCTCCACAGCGCCCTGAATATTTCCCGCATGGCGAATGTAAAGCTCTGATGCAGGCTTCACCACCGTTGCACCAAAGCTTTTGAGCCATTTGGTGACAAAGCTCATTTCCTCCAGCATTGCAGGTGTTGGTTTAGCGGCTCCCCGTGCCAATGCCTCTGACTGGGCACCGGAGACATAAAACATCAGCGCATTCCAGGAAAGGCGACCACCGGGCAGAATGGCAATATTTGCCTGATCCAGCAGTACGCCACTGTCCGCCAAAAACATTTTTTTGCCACGAAAAGCGTGATACGTCACAGACAGCGCTTGACTACGGACATCTGCATGGTCTTGACCCACATACATGGTGCGGAGGTTGCCCCGTTCATCCACAAAGCTTTTACGAATCTGATTCATCAGAGCCGGGTCAGCACCAGCGGCGATCGCAATGTAGCGCTGTGCCTCCGTATCGTAGGGATTGGTGAAGCGTTTGAGATAGTTTAGCTCCACTTCTTTCAGCCGTTGAAGGCTCAAGCCCTGGCTTTCAAATGCCAGCGTCACGGGTAGCTCTGAGTCTGGCAAGCCAAAAGTGCCAAAACCCTGAAGCTTCGGCACTCCTGCCGCTTGAGCCAGTTCCGCATTCACGCTAGAGTCGATAAACTGCTTGCCCAAAAAGATATTGCCGTTAGCAAGGTGAATACCGGTCAACGTTGTATCATCCCGCCGCACCGATTGAATTTGCACGCGACTGATGATGTCAGCGCCAACCTCACTCAACATGGCACGTAGCGCCGCATCCGCCTTGCGTGGGTCAAGCCCAATTTGGGTCACACCCGATCGCTGCAAAAACTCCTGATAAATGGCAGACGGCTCACCAAAGGTTGGCAACCGATACGCCTGACGAATATCCGCAGGAATCGCACAGCGATCGAGATACGCCAAGCCTCCCCGTACCAAATGCCCCCCAACGCCCTCCGGGGAATTACCCTTAAACATCAGCAGCGATCGCAGTGCTTTACCCGTGCGGCGACGGTACTCCCTGGCAGCACTGACCAGCGCCAGCACACCGGGCACTTCATCACCAAAACCAATCACATCATAGGAACGGGGCGGTTGTGTAGCAGCAGTCATAATCGCGCGGCAAGAAGAAATGACACGTTAGGACACACAGAATAACCGATGTCTTTCGGAAAGCATCAAATTCTCTTTATTTTCTTCCGCTGCTTTGTGGCGGCGAGCGTTAACTATCCGTCTAGAGGAAGCGTGACCGATCTTGCCACTGCAACCACTCTATTACAATGGCTGTAAGGCAACGTAAGAGAGGGCGTTATGACGGAAGCAGCGATCGGGCAACGGCTCACCTTCGAGGAATACCTGAACCACGACGATGGGACAGACACCCAGTATGAACTGGTCGCAGGAGAACTGGTTAAAATGCCTCCAGAAAGCCGTCTGAATTCACAAATCTCGTTTTTTCTGGCGCTTGAATTAGCGAAACTTATACCCAGCGATCGCATTTGTCACAAAGACACTGAAATCGAAGTCACTGGAGCGCAGACACAGGTGCGTTTGCCTGACTTAATGGTGCTATCAGACGCATTAGCAGCAAGACTGGGAAACCGACGAGGGACAATTACACGAGAGATGCCGCCGCCCATAATGGTGGTTGAGGTGGTGTCTCCTGGGAAAGCAAATGAAGAGCGAGATTATCGCTACAAGCGCTCTGAATATGCCGCCAGGGGCATCTCTGAATACTGGATTGTTGACCCACAGCAAGCCAAAGTAACGGTTCTCACGCTGGTTGCGGGACTCTACGAAGCAGAAGCATACATGGGCACAGCGATCGTCCTATCCCAATTTGAAGCGCTGACCCTAACGGCTGAACAAGTGTTGCGATCGCCCAACTAAACTCATGGGTCGTCCTAAAGATGTGATGATAGCTGAAAGCTCCTGCCAGCCTTAAATCTATGGATCATCACTTGCCGCAAGGGGTTGAAGTTCCCTCGCCACATGGAAGCGAGAACACTGACGATGGCTCAGACTGGCGCACTTTCGACTCGAAAGCAGCCCCTAGACTTAAGACGTAAAACTGCTAGCTGTATGCCTACAACGTCTGTGCAGTCTTCATTACAGGCATCATTACCTTTAGGGCACTACCGGAAATCCTAGTAGACACGGGTGGCGGTGCCAAGACTTTCGTCTTGAAAAAAATGCCGTTTGATGGGTGACATACATCCAACGCAGGCAGTTCAACGTACCTTTAGGTACAGCTTTAGTCGCTATCGCCTTCTAACATCGCTATATGGTGTTTTTTTATACAATCTTGAGCGACGAAACAGCGTTAATTGACAAAACAGGGGCATCTTCACTGTAGTGCTTAGGCTCTATGGTCTGACGGATTTTAGACAGCGGTTTCCGATCGAGGGGAGTGCCGTTGCGATTCAGTAAAGGGCACAAATGGAAGGAGCCTTATTGCTTTCGCTTTACCGCCAGTGCTTTGTCTCATCTCTAAGTGTCTCATCTCTAAGCGACTCGAAAAAACGTGATGCCCTTTTGGACGAGTAACTCGCCCTCATTATTCATGCTGTCTGCCTTTTTTACCCTGCCGCGTGTGTTTCCCAAGTTTCGTTCGGCTGAAGTATCACCAAATTGGTTGGAGTATCCCGAAAAACAAAATGCCCAACTACGGCGGATTGTTGACCGTGTGCGCAATTCTCTGGAGTTGCGGGTGGTGTTGCAAACGGCAACCGATGAACTGGCAACCTTACTCAAGCTGGATCGCTGTAGTTTCCTGTGGTACTTTCACGACACCAGGCGGGTTCAGCTTGTCTGTGAGAGTGGTCATGTCGATCGTCTGCATCTCAAGGCTTTTGCACCAGGCTATTACCCGCTGGCTATGTTTGGCTCCACAGCGACCGCGATCGCCCGTGGCGAACTCAGCAGCACCAGTGGGTTGAGTGCGG
>JBGTJW010000012.1:0-10929 GCA_041744955.1 Stenomitos sp.
TCTTTTTGTTGGGCGTTAAAAACAATTTGCCCCTACTGCTATTGCCTTTGTAACTCTTTGGAGTAGTCAATCTCGCAAACTGCCCACTTTAAACATCCGAAGAGGATTCCCAATCGTATCTTTATTAACTACATTAAGAAACGTTTCGACGCGTGGCTGCTAGACGATCGCTCTGTCTCATTTGGGCTGTTGCCATGTTAGCAACCGTGCATAAATGACAAAAAGCCAATCGTTTTGCTTCTACGTTTCGTTGAGACATTACCCCATTGAGTTTGATGGAGAAGTAGACGATGGCGATTTCTCGAGTTAAGCATCAAGCTCTCAAAGGCTTTAAGCGGCAGTTTCGTCCTCGTACGGCAACGCTAGTGCTTTTTGGTATGGTCATGCTGGCAGCGGGTATTGGCGCTGCCTGGTTTGCCAGAGAAGGTAGCATCGATCGCCTCTTTGCCCAACTGAACTGGCTGCAAGAGTCTCCACCGCTATGGGTGAGTGTGCCAATGCTGGCGATGCAGTACCTCCTGGCACCAACGGTCATCCTCTTGCTCGTCGCTTTGGTGGTCATGCGGGTGTCGCCAGAACCCCGCCTTTGGTCGCGGACGATCGTGGTCGGCATTTTATTAACGTTGACGTTTCGGTACATTGCCTGGCGATCGCTGGCAACCCTCAACCTTGCCGATCCGCTCAATGGCGTGTTTAGTCTGGGCTTGTTTCTGTTAGAGATGCTGATGTTAGCCGGTGGCATCATTCAACTTTTTTTGATGCTGCGGATTAAAGATCGTCGTCGCGAAGCCGATCGTCATGCCGTTGCGGTTTTGGAAGGACGGTTCACCCCAACGGTGGAAATTTTAGTGCCGACCTACAACGAGCCAGTGTTTATTGTGCGGCGGACGATCGTGGGTTGTCAGGCGATGGACTATCCCCATAAGCGGGTTTATTTGCTAGACGACACACGGCGACCTGAAATGCAGGCGCTGGCAGCAGCACTGGGCTGTGAGTACATTGCGCGACCAGACAACCACCACGCCAAAGCAGGGAATTTGAACTACGCCTTGTCAAGCACACCGGAGGGGGTGCCCCGAACTCAGGGCGACCTCATTGCCGTGTTTGATGCGGACTTTGTACCCACTCGTAACTTTCTCACGCGCACAGTGGGCTTTTTTCAGGACGAACAAGTTGCCCTGGTGCAAACGCCGCAGAGTTTTTACAATCCTGACCCGATCGCCCATAATCTTGGCTTAGAAGACATTCTGATACCCGAAGAGGAGGTCTTTTATCGACAGATTCAGCCCATTCGCGATGGTGCTGGAGGCGTGATTTGCGCTGGCACATCGTTTGTAGTGCGGCGCAGCGCCCTTCAAGAAGTTGGGGGTTTTGTCACAGACTCGTTGAGCGAAGATTATTTCACAGGCATTCGGCTGGCAGCGCGAGGCTACCAACTACTTTACCTGGATGAAAAACTGAGCGCAGGTTTGGCAGCAGACAATATGGCGGCTCATGCGGCGCAAAGACTACGCTGGGCGCGCGGTACACTCCAGGCATTTTTCATTGAAGCTAATCCCCTGACGATTCCCGGACTCAACCCGCTGCAACGTCTGGCGCATCTGGAAGGCTTGTTGAGTTGGTTTACCAGCATCTCGCGCGTGGGCTACTTAATGGTGCCGCTGGCATTTTCGTTTCTGGGCGTGATTCCACTGCGGGCAACGCTGGACGAGCTACTGTATTTCTTCTTGCCCTACTATGTGGTGCAGCTTACGTTTTTTTCGTGGCTGAACCACCATTCCCGATCGGCATTACTCTCAGATATTTATTCACTGGTGCTAACGTTTCCCCTGGCAATGACAGTGATTCAGGTCATGCTGAGTCCGTTCTCTAAGGGCTTCAACGTGACACCCAAGGGTACTGCGAGCGATCGTTATTCCTTCAACTGGAACCTGGCACTGCCCCTCATCGTACTGTTCGTTCTGACTGCTATTAGCCTCTGGCGCAACCTGGATCTGTGCCTGGTGAATGGCTGGTCAGTCACCGTTACGCCAGAGTTGAAAGGGCTGGGGCTAGGTTGGCTTTGGAGTGGTTATAACCTGGTGATGATTGGGATTGCGCTGCTGATTTTGTTAGATGTCCCCAAGCCTGACCCTAATGACTGGTTTGACCTGCGCCGGACTGTACGGATGAGCCTGCTGCCATCGATCGACAAACACGCCAACCTGGAACGGCAACCCCGTAAAGACATTAGCAACATTGCAACCGGAAACTGGAGAGAATCCTCCTGGACAACCTACGCAAACGAAACTGCAAAGACCCCCATTACTGCTCACCCTGCCGCCGCTCCGCCGCTCCTTACTCCTCACTCCTCACTCCTTACCCTCTGGGGCATCACCACGATGATTTCTGAAGGTGGAGCCGAAGTCGCTCTGACGCAGGCAGGCTTCCCGATGTTGAGAGCAGAAGACGCGCTGCCGGTGACGCTAGAAATTATGGAAGTCGGCTTAACGCTGCAAGGTATGGCAGTTCGCAGCCGTGTTAAAGATGAGTTCCCGACGGTGCGGGTCATGTTTGAGCCAATGAATCTGCAACAGCAGCGTTGTTTAGTAGAAATGTTGTATTGCCGTCCGGGGCAGTGGAAGCGACGTAAAACGCCTGGAGAGTGGCAATCGTTGCTCCTGCTGTTCAAAATTTTGCTGAAACCAAGAGTGTTGTTCGATCGTGCGATCGCTATCCGAGCGATCGAGGTCGCAAAAGGCTAGGACGAGCACTATTACGAACGGCTATCAAACTAATTTCTCTTCGTACAAGGCTTAGTAGAACCTTAGAGCTGTTTACTTTAATGATGAAGAATTGCCCACAACTCAGTGATCCCAAGTATCCGGATGTAAACAATATGGCAGTAGAATAGGCTCCGTTGTGCAAAAACAGGTCAAAGCAAAAATTTCGTGTCATATAACTTCATCGGTCTTAACGAATCTGCATCGGTAGATTCGTCGTCTGCTTCAGAAGCACTGCCATTTACGTTACAAGACCTGAGAGCAAGTATTCCGGCTTACTGTTTTGAGCCGTCTGTTTGGCGATCGCTTTCGTACTTCTTTTTAGATTTGGGGATCATCGCCGCGCTGTATGCGATCGCCCACTTCCTTAACGCCTGGTGGTTTTTCCCCTTCTTCTGGCTGGCACAGGGAACCATGTTCTGGGCACTGTTTGTCGTAGGGCATGATTGCGGTCACGGCTCTTTTTCACGCCAAAAGTGGCTGAACAGCCTCATTGGACATCTGTCTCACACGCCAATCCTGGTGCCTTACCACGGCTGGCGGATTAGCCATCGGACGCATCACCGCAATACGGGCAACCTTGATACCGATGAAAGCTGGTATCCCGTCTCACAGGCGAAATATGAGCAAATGCCCTGGTACGAGAAGCTGTTTCGCTTCTATCTGCCGCTGCTGGCATACCCGATCTACTTGTTTAAACGATCGTCCGATCGCAAGGGATCGCACTTTCATCCGGGCAGCGACCTCTTTCGGTCGTCTGAAAAGTGGGATGTGCTGACCAGCACGGCACTATGGACGCTAATGATCGCTTTCTTGGCTGGTCTGACCTACGCCTATGGCTGGCTCTTTCTGGTGCAGTACTATCTCGCACCCTACATCGTCTTTGTGATCTGGCTGGATTTAGTCACCTTCTTGCATCACACCGAGCAAGACATTCCCTGGTATCGCGGTGATGATTGGTTTTTCTTGAAGGGCGCGCTTTCGACCATCGATCGCGACTACGGCTTCATCAACGCCATCCATCACAACATCGGTACGCACGTAGCGCATCACATTTTTCTGAGTATGCCTCACTACCATCTCAAAGCGGCGACCAAAGCCATCAAGCCCATTCTTGGTTCCTATTACCGCAAGTCAGATGAGTCTATCTGGAGCAGCTTTATGAAGTCGTATCGCACCTGCCGCTTTGTGCCAAACGATGGATCGCAAGTCTATTACCAGGAACCTAAACGTCCTTTAAGGTAAGGCTGGGTGAATCAGGGTCGTCATTTAGCGATCGCGCTCAACTGTTGAGGAACGGCGCGATCGCTCAAGTCTGGCTAAGGTGTTTGCTTTGATATAGACTTTCCATAATGCCAACGTTGAATGATGACGAACCATCAGCCAGAACCAACCAACCAACAGTTGCTAACCGCTCTCCTGCAATCAGGAGCAAAGCAGCAACAAAGTCTTGAAATCCTAACAAACCAGATTGGACATTTAACAGAGCAACAGCAGTACAGCCTTAATGTTCTGTCTGAGAAAATTGGCAACCTGGGGGAACAGCAGCAGCACAGCCTTGATGTTCTGTCTGAGAAAATTGGCAACCTGGGGGAACAGCAGCAGCACAGCCTTGATGTTCTATCTGAAAAAGTTGGCAACCTGGGGGAACAGCAGCAGCACAGCCTTGATGTTCTATCTGAAAAAGTTGGCAACCTGGGCGGAAAAATCGATACAAAAATTGACGCTTTAACCGAGGTCGTTACCACTGGTTTTTCAGAACTCAAAGCGATTACCCGAGAGCAGGCAGAAACTGCTAAACAGCAAGCAGAGAGCATTACACGGCTTGCTGCCACCGTAGAGCGTCAGGCTCAGATTGTTGAGCGGCTGCTGCCACGGGAGCCTGGGCACTGACGGCTAAGGGCAACCTAAATCAGGAGATCTCCCAGTGCAGATTACCAAACGCAACGTTGAACTGCGGGTAGACGATAGCCTGATGCGAATGTATGTTGCCGCGCCCAAGCCAGCAGGGCAGTATCCTGGCATTCTCTTCTACAGCGATATTTACCAGTTAGGGGGCGCGATCGCTCGTCTGGTCGATCGCCTTGCAGGTTACGGCTATATCGTAGCGGCTCCTGAAATTTTTCATCGGCTGGAACCAGTCGGCACGGTCATTGAACCAGATGACTTAGGACGCATGAGAGGTAATGATGCAGCACGGCGCACCGCGATCGCCGACTACGATGCCGATGCTCGTACTGCGATCGACTGGCTCAAGCAAGAGAGCACTGTCCTGCCCGAAAGAATTGGCACAATGGGCTTTTGCATTGGTGGTCATCTTGCCCTTCGCGCTGCCTTTCTGCCAGAAGTCAAAGCGGCGGTTTGCTGCTACCCCACGGGTGTCCATAATGGCAAATTAGGTCAAGGCATTGCCGACACACTTCAGCGCCTGAATGAGATCAGCGGTGACGTACTGCTGGTTTTCGGGACGCTGGATACCCACGTACCAGAAGAGGGTCGGCAGGCGATCGACCAGGCACTTACTCAGGCTGGTGTGACGTACAGGAAGCTGTTGTACGAAGCCGAGCACACTTTTATGCGCGATGATGGTTATCGCTATGACTCAGCAGCGGCAGATGCTTCCTGGGCAGAGATTACAGCCTTTTTGAAACGGATTTTTGGCTAAGTGGCTGCTAGCTTCGTTATAAGTATGAAAGCCCATAAAGCTAACTGGTAGAAAGCCTAAAATCATATTGGGTTCGTCTTCTCAACCACCATGATTCAAATAAAACTTTGGCTTCAGTGGGTGGCAGTAAGCGCCATCGGTTGGGTGATGGGATTGATTGCAACGCAATTGGCTTATTTCTCACTCATTCGGTTACTCAAATATTCAATTGCGCTAGCACTACCCAACGACGTAGGTTTTGATGCCTTAAGTGAGGTGTTGCATGACAACGTTGGTGACGGGATTCCAGGTCACTTTATCGGTGTTCCAGCAGCATTAGGCTTTGGGGCACTGTTTGGAGTGCTTTATGGCGCTGTCTTTGGAGTAACGGGTGGATTAGCACAATCACTTGTTTTACGACGCTATCTTTCTCAATCCCATTTGTGGGTGTTAGCAAGCGCCTTAGCGTGGGCTTGTCTTTTGGGAGTACTTTGGGCGTGGGCGTGGGCGTGGGGATGGTATGGACCGATCAGTTCACCTAAGACTGCTTGGGGGGCATTGGGCGCGGTTCTAGTTGGGACTGTGGAATGGCTCGTGCTGCGGCGGCACGTTTCAAACGCTTACTGGTGGACAGTGGCAACCGTTGTAACTTGGGTAGTCAGCCGCTGGGCTGCTTTGGAGATCCAGCAGACATCATTTTTCTTTCCACTCAGTTGGGCGTGGCTGATTGTTGGAGTTGGACATGGGGTAGTGACAGGATGCGTATTAGTATGGCTATTACAGCCACCCAGACGTTCAGAGTAGTTCCAGCCCAACTAGGGAACCTTTCTTTACTCTGTTGGAAGCCAAGACAGACGTAAACGCTGTCTTTCAACCTGAGTTTTAGTTACTGAATTTTGACTTCAAACGATCGACAGAAATCTTGCATCCCTGTTTTCATTGCAAAAATAGCGACAGGCGTTGCCAACTTGAGCGGCAGCATGGTATTTTCCGTCAGGCTCAGGAGCAGGTTGCCTGTTAACCCATCTTCCAGACTTTCTTTCAGGTCGGCACGACAAAGAATATGCCGCCACTGCTTGGCTAACCCTTCGATCCAGCGATCGTTTGTATCCGGTTCTTGCCCCACCTGAATTGCCAGCGCGATCGCGGCATCTTCCAGGTCGCCTTCGCAGTCCTCAATCTCGTTTAGAGCAGCCAACGCATCGGGATAAGCAGCCAGATCAACTCGAAATTGCTCAATCTCTTCGGGTGTCACAGTGATGGGCATAGGTCAGCAAACAGTAGGGCTTGCGCGATCGTAACATCTCGCAGCCATACGGTGTTTGCTTTGCAAACGCAGGCGCGATCGCTATAGCCCAACCAGTTCACGCGATTCTAAACCTGTTAGCTTTTGGGCGATCGTCAGCCGTGTTTCTAGCTTGGCAACGCTAAACTCGTTCCGTAAATGTTCTAACCGTGCTAAAGCGTTCGCCTTCTCAGTTGAAATGCGGTTCAGTGCATCCAGCCCACGCTGATACTCCTGGTTTACCTGAAGCACTTCAAAGCGGCGAGCCTTGCGCTGGTTATCGTTCTTGAGTGCCGTCTCAAAGGCAACGACCATTTCAGCATTGCCTTCCAGCCGCGCAATGTGCTGCCGCACTTCTGCCATCTGGTACTCAAATTCGTTAACAGCCTGAGCCGCCTGGGCGATCGCGCTGGGATATTGACTGAGACTAAGTTTCATAGAAGTATCCTCAAAAAGTAAGGCATAACGAAACGACGATCGGTTGGGAGGCTATGGAGTGTCGTTGTATCGCTGAGAGGAAGCGATCGCGAACCGCTTTGTCGATCGGCTTTAAATCGGTGGGCGTACTGCTAGCTCAGCGTTGCAACGTCATCCGGTCAAGACACTTCAGGCAACTAATTCCTTAAGTTGAGGCAGGGGCAAACGATTGGGCAATTCAATTGCCGTAGCAACCTGCTTTACTTGCTCAACATCGGCTTTTTCCAACACGCTGACTTCAAGCTTGACGGCAATCAAATATGACCCTGCTTCCCCTCCAACTGCCTGGGCAACTAAGGCTGCCAGCGCCGGATGCTCTGCCGTAATAGGGTCACGTAGCGTACAACGTTCCCAGTCGTACGTTGCCTTGGGGTCGAGGTTGAGAATGTAGTGCTTCGTCATAGGACAAAACCTTTATGGTATATATGTACTATTTTAGTGGGTTTTTACGAGAGTTTCAAGCGAAGTTTTAGGCGGCGATCGCACCGTTTGAACCAGCACTGCGATCGACCGTTTGACTATTTTGTGCCGCATTCAACCCAGCATCCCGACGATCCCAATAGGCTAAAGTGCAGGCAAGGTCACTGCATTCATGCAGTCTGATTTCGTACTGTTGCGGCATCACCTGGCTACGGCGAATTTGAAACTTGATGCCTCTTCTAGCGAGGCTTTGGGCAAACGTCTGTGCTTGCTTGAAGTGATCAAAACCGAGGTAGCAAACGTCAGGAGTCGCACGAAAGGGCGATCGCACCACCAGCACTCTGGGCGATAAATACTGCCCAACGCGACCGGGCTGAAAGGAGAAAAACTGACCGACTTGCATTGGCAAAATCCTGGGTAGCGTCTAGTAAGCTGCGGCATCAATCTGCTTACTGTTTGTAGTACAGGCTGTCAAACTATGTGGGCGTGATGCCTGCCTACAGGGGTTAAGCTTGCGTCACCTCTACTAGTACGATCGTAGTGAAAAAGTACGACTGTTGGGGGCGATGATCGTGGGTGAAAACCGCTGTCTGAACCAGCTACTCCAGCCGCCTTTGCGCTTACAGGTGAGGTTTACCGCACAAAGCAGCGATCGTCTGTCATCGCTTGCTTGGCGATCGCTGTTTCGTGGAGGCTGTACTCGAATGTTGACCGCGACTACAATACATCTTTGAACCGTGACCAATGGAACGCATCCAGTAAGGGATCGGCTGGTTGATGCAAGATGCGATCGACCAGCAGTTGCGCGGTAACTGGAGCCAACAAAATACCGTTGCGGTAGTGCCCCGTTGCCAGCGTCAGATTGCCGTAAGGGCTGGCACCCAACAGCGGCAACTCATCCGGTGTTGCGGGTCGAAAGCCCCACCAAACCTCTTGCAGTGGCAAGCTGCGTAGTGCAGGATAAAGCCGCACAGTTCGCTCTCGCAGGGTTTTTACGCCTTTGGGCGTGTTCTCTGGCGTAAAGCCTACCGCTTCGCTAGTTGCACCAATCACAATCCGCCCATCTTGACGCGGCACAATATAGATCTCGCTGCCAAACAAAATGCTTCGTAAGGATTGATCATGTCCAGTGGGAACCCGTACCGACAGCATTTGTCCTTTGCGGGGTTGCACGGGAATAGGCAATAAGTCCTGTGACCAGGCACCGGTCGCCAGTACGTAATGCGCGGCTTGAAAGGTGCCGTCTGTGGTTTGCACACCAAGCACACGATCGCCCTGTTGCAGAATTTTTTGGACAGTCATGGGTTCTCGCCATGCTACGCCAGCATCGCCAACGGCTGTCCGCAGTGCTTTTGTCAACAACCGATTATCCACCTGAGCATCGTCGGGATACCACCAGCCACCAATAACTTCCGGGCTTAAGCCGGGTTGGTGCTGCTGTAGGGCAACGCGATCGAGCCAGTGAGCAGGGGGCAGATGTTGAGTATCAGAAATCAGGTTTGTTGTAGCGCCACTCCCATGGGTATCTAACTCGCTTTCGTACACAGGGGCTAGAATGCCACACGACCAATAGCCAGTCGGCAACCCGGTCAATGCTTCTAGCTTCTGCGTCCAGTCTGGGTAGAGCGATCGGCTCCGCAGGCAAAGCTCCAACATGGCACCAGGGGGAAGCTTCTCTGCCTGAGGTGCTAGCATACCAGCGGCGGCATGACTGGCTGCTTCGTTAAAGTTGCGGGTCAGTACAGTAACAGTGGCTCCACGCAAGCGTAATTCAAGGGCGATCGCCAGACCGATCACGCCACCGCCGACAATTAAAACATCAGACCATGTATCAGACTGTGCAACCATCTTCTGTCACCTGCTTACCAGCCACCAGGGATAGCTGGCTGCTGGTTAGGCGGCAGAGGAGTCGTTCCAGGAGCGGTACCCGGTTGGTTTTGGTTCCGCATTGATTGCGACAATACACCAGTGCTAGTTGATGTGCCAGTTGAATCAGCATTGAAACCTGTAGTGCGAGTCTCGGAAGCCGAACTGTTGAGCTGATTAGACGCATTGCGCTGAAACAAGGAGGAGTTGGAGAAGCGCAGCCCTGCCAGCACGGCAAACAGAATCAAAACTGCAACGACTATCCGACCCATAACATTCGCTCCAGCGTTAAGGCTCTATGCTCTGCTTCTGCTCTGTACACCCCACGATCGCTCGGCTGATCGCTTCCCCAAGCCCTGCGACGGTAAGGCATTAGGTTGATTGCTCTGGTGTCCGTGATTGCTCCGGTGTCCATGCAACGCGATCGTCCTGTCCCCAGAAGCCATCATACTTTGTCACCATCACATCGCTTAAAACCTTTACCTGACAAGAAAGACGGCGACCTTTCTCAAGGGAATGGGGCGGCAGCGACAGGCGCGTCTTTTCACGCCACTCAAGATCTGAAACGATGCCATGTACCTCTACAGCACAGGTACCACACGTGCCCAGTCCATGGCAGTTCACCACTGATGCGGCACCGTTGTAGACATCAATCCCATTATCAAGCAACACCTGACGTAGGTTTGCACCACTGTCACACGTTAGTAGTTTGCCTTCGGCTTTGATCGTTGGCATGGTTCGTTCTCCAGTGCAGGTTTCAACCTTTATTGTGATGCCTTTCTGCTTTGGGCGGGTCTCTCTTGAGGTGAAGCCGCGATCGTTTCCGACGTTCTTTTCGCCCTCTCCACCATTTCACAATGCAATTTCAGTCGATCGGTCAAACATTTCCCTAAAATAAGTGTTTATCGGCTTAAATCTCCCAGTTGCTTCCCCATGACCTCAGACACCGCGCACCAGCTATGGATCTACGACACAACGCTACGTGATGGTTCTCAACGAGAAGGTTTGTCGCTTTCGCTGGAAGACAAACTACGCATTGCGCGGCAGCTAGATCGACTGGGCGTACCGTTTATTGAGGGTGGCTGGCCCGGTGCAAATCCCAAAGATGTGCAGTTCTTTTGGCAGCTACAGGAAGAGCCGTTAACGCAAGCAGAACTGGTCGCGTTTTGTTCCACTCGTCGTCCCGGTATGGCAGCGGCAGACGACCCCATGCTGCAACCGATTCTGGCAGCAGGTACGCGCTGGGTGACAATTTTTGGCAAGTCCTGGGATTTGCACGTCACCGAAGGACTGAAGACGACGCTGGACGAAAACCTGGCAATGATTCAGGACACTATTCAATACCTTCGCGCTAACAGTCGTCGCGTTATTTATGATGCCGAGCATTGGTTTGATGGCTACAAGCAGAACCCAGCGTATGCGCTAGAGACATTGAGAGTGGCGATCGTCGCTGGTGCCGAATGGCTCGTCTTCTG
>JBGTJW010000013.1:0-3047 GCA_041744955.1 Stenomitos sp.
AGCGGCTAGAACGAGCGCAAACGCTGTTAGGACAGGCACATCGCCACCAGGATGTACTGGTTGAGCAGCAACAGACCTGGCGCGATCGCCTTAGCTTTACCGCTGCCGCACCCGTCGAGTCGCTCAACCTTCGCGGCAGTATTCCCGTGCCACCGGCTGCTCACACTGCTTTGGCATCCGATGGGTCTCAAATTGCCCCCAGCCATCACGAAATTGCCTATTGCTACCTCATCAACGTCGGGCGGATTGTGCTGCATTACGGTCAAAACCGTCTTCCTTTACTCGACAGCCTGCCCGAAGTGTTTTACCGTCCTGAAGATCTTTACGTCTCACGCCAGTGGGGCATCCGCACCGAAGAATGGATGGGCTATCGGCGTACGGTGTCGGAAGCGATCGTGCTGGCGGAGTTGGGAGAAGCCGTGAGGGATGAGAGCAGACGGATGAGGGATGAAGTAAAGGATAAAGGCGAAAGGATAAAGGATAAAAGTGAGAGTCGAACGGATAACGACGAAACGCGAAGGGATCAAGCTGTAACCTCATCCCTTACCCTTCATCCCTCATCCTTTATCCCTCATCCTTCTGTCGCAATGGTCGATGGCTCTCTCATCTACTGGTTTCTCGACTCGTTGCCAGGGGAGGCGCGCGATCGCATCTTGCCGCCCATTCTGGATGCCTGGGAGAAACTTCGCACTGTGGGGATTCCACTCGTTGGCTACATCAGCGCCTCGCGGAGTGGGGAAGCGCTCAACTTTCTGCGGTTGCAAGCCTGCCCTTACGATACGCCTGATTGCCCCACGCATTGCAATGGGTTGGGTGATCGTGAAGGCTTTCCACTGGCTCATGCGCCTTGCCAGGTATTAGAGCCGCTGAAGGATGCAGCCCTATGGGCAATGGAGCTAAAACCCGGACAGCGCAGCCCCCTATGGCGTAGTTCTGCCCGCATTCTGGAGCTTTACGGTGGTCATCACATCTACTTCTGCTATGTCCACGTCGGCACAGAGATCGCCCGCGTTGAGTTCCCTGCCTGGGTTGCTGAAGATGCTAATTTGCTAGATACAGCGCTCAGCCTGACGTTGGCACAGGTGCAGAAAGGGTATGGCTATCCGGTAGCACTGGCAGAGGCACACAATCAGGCAGTTGTAAGGGGTGGCGATCGCAGCCGTTTCTTCGCCCTGCTGGAACAACAAATGATTCGTGCTGGCTTAAAAAACGTTGGCACTTCCTACAAGGAAGCAAGAAAACGCGGCAGCATTGCGTAGGGGAAAGGCGAGGAAAGGAAAGTCTAAAGGATAAGGGATAAAGGCTAAAAGACCATTTTTATCCTTCATCGTTTAGACTTTCCACGTCACCAGCCAGCCTAAAATCGCTTCGTTCACCTGCTCTGGGCATTCATCGTGGGGGCAATGTCCCGCATTTTCGAGTTCAATCAGCTTGAGGTTGGGATTGTACTCACCATACTGACTCGGACGGGCAAACTGTTTGGGAATCATGCGGTCTTGCTGTCCCCAGAGCAGCAGTATTGGCACCGTCAGCGTCGGTAAGACGGTTTTGATGTGAGGACTATAGCGAGAGTCGGTGACGGCTCTAAAAATGGCGGCAAAAGCTTGAGCAGAACCCCGATCCTGGGGCGGTCCTGCAAGGATGTCGATCAGTTCGTCAGTGATGGCGGTTGGCTGAGCGTAGGCGATCGATGCCCAGGTACGCACAAACTTGGGTCGTCGCACCAGGGGAAACAATGCCTTAAGCAAGAGTGGCGAGAGGATCAAGCGTTTGACACTGGCAACCAATGGACGCAATGGTTTCGGCAGTGCTTCTTCCTCCATCGACAGATCGGGCAGGCTAATCATCACTACGCCTGCGACCATATCGGGATGGGCAGCGGCAACCGCCATGCAGACCAGTGAGCCGATCGAATTTCCTACCAGCACGACCGGGGTTTGGATAAAGGTTTGCCAAAAGTCGTAAACCTGCTCGACCCACAAATCGGTTTTGTAGGAGGCACAGGCTTTCTCGGATGCGCCAAAGCCCAACATATCGAGTGCATAAACGGTGTGGTGCTCTGCCAGTGCATCCAGGTTGTTGCGCCAATGCCCGATCGACGCACCAAACCCATGTAGCAAGATGAGCGGCGTTTTACTCCCTGGTTTCGCGGCTCGAAGGTAGGTGTAGCGAGTCTGCCAGCCGCGCCAAACCCAATCGCGTTGATTGCCTACCCGATGTCGCCAATGCAGAGATGTCATGCGTCAGTTCACAACCGTTTACAAAACCTCTCTACATTCTAGTGGTTGAACCCGATCGACCATGGTGACGCAGCCATCAGTGCTGTTTACTAAACGATCGCTCTAGCGTCGCGATCGCGCGTATCCTCAAGCCGACGATCGCTCAATCGGTTGCGGTTCAGTTTTACGCCTGCTCAACCCGATCGACGTCGAGAGACAAGCGCACGTTTGGCGCTGCTTACGGCAGTAATGTTTGGCTAACGGCTCTTGAGTCTATCCAACATTGGACTCAGGTCGCGGGTATTCTTCTGGACGGCGATCGCTGCAAACAGGCTGAGCACAAAAGCCATGCCATAAAACCCCTTTTCGCTCAATGTCCAACTGGCGTTCCACAAACTAATAGAGAGTAAACCGACACAGAGAATGATGGAGCACCAACAAATCCCATAGTAAAAATTTGTCACTGGCACCCCTTCACTTCGATCGCGAACGCTCTTTTGTAACGAGACCGCAGAAAAAAGGGCGTACATCAAAAGCGTAAAATACAACCCCTTTTCAGCCAAAAGCATTGAAGAATTCCAAAGCCCCGTGAGGAAGGCGACCATCCCCACAGCTAGAGCGAAATATGATGCCCCGACAAATGCGGGTGTAGGTTTTGTGTTCATTCCGAATCCTCCTGTTATATGAGTGAGTTAAGGTCAGACTGGTGCAAAAAATATTCAGCTATCTACACTGTCGGGTAGTGTGCTTTCGTAAGAGACAGAGAAAAAGCTTGTTTTGGAAGCCTTATCTGGCAAAACTCCTAAAAGTGGCAATTATTCTCCAGCT
>JBGTJW010000014.1:0-7653 GCA_041744955.1 Stenomitos sp.
GCTAGTGTTGTACTCTGCGGCACCCCTGAAAAAATAAAACAGCCGCGTACTGCCAACGGTGACCCAAGGCAGCGTGACGGCGATCGCGTTTGCCCAAACAACGTTAGTCGAGCGATCGTTTACAGCCTTTTCAAACAAAAACTGAATTGAGCGTAACTGTCTTAAAAAACTTATACGCCTAGCTTAATGCCTACCAGGAGGGATCTTCAGTAAATTCTTGGTGAGGGAGAGCGTTAAAGTGATCAAAAATGATAAAGATTCAGTAGTCCCGTAATGCTACGTACCTTCTCCGCTACTTAAATTAACTTTTGGCTTTCAGCTTTCAGCTTTTAGCTTTTAGCTTTTAGCCTTTAACGTCCATGCTGACCGCTGACCGCTGACCGCTGACCGCTGCAAACCTTTTGTGCTGTCAGCCGATGCAGTGTAGGATGAGGCACAGGAAGGGTTAGGCTTGCCAACGCTTTAAGCGCTCAGTTGCTGCTTGAGGGCGATCGTCCACACTTACAGAGCGCTACCCATGCGTCAATAACCGCGCCATGCGATAAGCTTATAGTACAAATGTTTTAATTTTGCCCTTATGGTTCAATATACGCTCGTTCAAAGCCCCGAAGTTATTCTGACCGTTCCTGGCAAAGACTCAGTGAAAGCACGCGAAAAAGCAATGGATCAGTTAATCGAACTGATGGACGCTGGCGAACTCCCAACCGAACTTTCTGACGGCTTTGCTCCTCAACAGTTTATAGAAGTGAAAGAACCTACTGCAAACCCTAGCCCCGAAGAAGATGCCGTGACTCATGCGGTGCAGGTACTTAGCAACCTGGCAACGCTGAAGCTCAAGCTGCAAGACTCCCGCGCAGAAGCACTTCAGGTACGCGCCAAAATCGATATCTTGTTTAGCGATGAACCCGTCAGCGAAGAAGAAATTGCCAGCCTGAAAGATGGCTTTAAAGCGTTGAAAACTTACGCTCAGGCAAACCTACGCTATAAAGAAGCCAGAAGTCAGGCAGAGGATGCCCGTAGCGTACTCGATCGCGCCCTTAATGCCACGGAAACAGAACCGAAAGCCAGCAAAAAGGGTGAGAACTAGCGATCGAGCGTTACGTCTTGCGTTATGAGTTGAGTCAAACAAAAATCTACCGTGCTGCTCTATGTTCAAATTTTCAGGCAACCGTCCTACTCAGCTTGGTGTCAGCAATGGTCAGCTGTTGCCCTGTCCTGGCACCCCCAACTGTGTTTGCAGCTACGATCAGGCAGCAGAACACGCGATCGCGCCACTCACCTTCACGACCACACCAGCAGAAGCCTGGGCAAACCTTAAAACAGTCATCCAATCCCTGGAGCGAACCCAGATTGTCAGCGAAACGAGCGATTATCTCTACGTCGAGTTTGCCAGCAAGCTGATGGGCTTTGTCGATGACGTTGAGTTTTATCTCGACTCACCCCAGAGTGTCATCCAAGTACGATCGGCATCACGCTTAGGCAAATCAGATCTGGGTGTGAACCGAAGCCGCGTTGAGTTGATTCGGACGAAGCTGCAAGAAGCACATGCGGCTGTACAACGGGTTTAATTGCGACGCGGCAATGCTCTCATCAACACCAGTAGAGCCATGCCCTAGCCTCGGCTGCCGATCGTCGTCTGAAAGGCGGGTCGTTCGGACAATCGCTTGAGGTATGCCATGAGGGTTGGATAGGCGCTGAAGTCCATTTGAAAGCGCATTTGGAAAAAGCCCAGCGTAGAGGCAAGGGCAACATCAGCCGCACTGAACGCTTCGCCCAGCAGAAACGGTTGCTGCGCCAGCATCAGGTCGATCGGCTTGAGTAAACGAGACATTTCACGATCGCGCGTTGTTTCATTCCCAAGCTCTGGTCCCAGCGTGGCGTTAGCAAACAAAACCCACTGTGCAATCTCAGCGCGCTGCTCGGCTGTATCAGCTTTGCCATACTTATCTACCAGGTAAAGCATGATTGCGCCCGACTCCCACAGCTTGAAGTCACCATCCACGATCGCAGGCACCGTCCCGATCGGATTGATGGCTGTGTAATCCGACTGCAAATGCTCGTTTGCCTGCATATCCAACAGCACAAACTCATAGGACACCTCCAGTTCCGCTAAGAGCCACTGCACGATCGAGGCGCGACTAAACTTCCCACCATACAGCTTGAGCATAAAACCCCTTATAAAAGTCTCAGTCGTTGATGGTGAGCCATCTAACAACCAAAACACGAACAATCAAACACTAAAGCACCTTATGGGTGTACTCATGCTGCTTTACATTATCCTCAGTTTTAACAATGCGCTGCGAATTGAGTACCCGCTTGCGCTCAACCGAGTAAGCAAAATCGCTACGGCTTGAGCCGACCGGAATATGGGCTTGAGCAACGGGACGCACCTTATAAGTACGAGCCGCCGCGATCGTCCGTTCCACAAACTCATCGCAAAACTGGGCAGTGGTGGGGAAGGTGGCTGGTAGCTGCGGGGTCTCACCGACAAAGACGGCTCCGAGGGTGGTCGCGAAAGCAGTTTGATAGGAGGTTGGAATCCCTTTAACGATCGCTTCTAACGCTGCGGAGGGAATTGGCTCCACGATCGCAACCTCATGCACTTCACCCTCGTCTTTAATAAAACAGCTCGCCAAGCCCAAAACAAGATAGTCGTCGGCTGTTAAATCGGGCGCATTCAAGTCAAACGTTGCAGTTGTCATAGAAAAATCCAAAGTGCCGATCCGGCGCTAGAAAATCGATCGCTGTGTTGCATTCTACCAACTTCACAGGGGCGCTTCCCACTCCCTCTCCATCTTCTTACCCCATTAGCTCTCTGTTCTTACCGTTCATTTTCCTTCCTTCTTACCCCTCACCCCTCACTATTTACCCCTCTCTTCCGAAAGCCACACAAACATCTGGCACCCTAAGGCAGCGATCGGACTCACTCTGGTCTCAAACCATGAAAGGTCTACTTAGCAAGCGTCTTGAGGCATCGTTAGCACCAGGCAGCTAAAACTATGTCTTAAGACACATGAGCAAGTGACACATAAATAGAGCACCTCCAAAAGGAAAGTCTCCTAGTGTAATCGCATACCTAAGGTAGGAAGGCTATGAACTCTCGCATACATCAGGGGCGGCAGCACAGTGCTAACCTGTCCGCCCGACACAATGCCTCAGTTGTTACAAAACCTCGCTGCAAGCGCAGTCCAGAGAGCAAGCAAAGTGCGTCCGATCGCTCTGGTGCTAGTCCCGCTTCCCCTAGTTTGGCTAAGCAGCATTTGCTTCGTGAGGAAGCTTTCTGCAAAATCCAGCAAGGCAACTACGCAGCCGCGATCGCCCTCCTCAGCTTGCTCATCGATCGTAATCCTCATAGTCCCAGCAGCGTCAATGACTATAACAATCGGGGACTGCTGTACTTTCAAACAGGACGTTTTGCTGCTGCGCTGGCTGACTACAACCAGGCACTGCAACTAAATCCCCAACTGGCGAAAATCTATAATAATCGTGCGAACTGTTACGCCTTAATAGGGCGACCCATGGAAGCACTTTTTGACTATGAAACGGCGCTTGATCTCAATCCAGCAAACATTCATGCCCGTATGAACCAGGGCATTACCTTCTGTGAGCTAGAGATGTACGATCAAGCGATCGAAAACTTTGACCTCGCTCTTCAGTTTGATCAGATGCGATGTCGGGGTGCGTCGGCACCGGGAGTGTCGATCGCGGGGCACATTTACGCCCAGCGCGGTCGTGCGTCTCATTTGGCTGGTGATTGGAACTATGCCGTTACCGACTACCGCCGTGCCCTTGCTGCCCTCTCACCGACCGATAGCCTCTTGCTAGACGTATCGCACCGCCTGCGACTGCAAGTTGAACTTTGGTTGGATGACCTTCTTGATCCCCTCTCTGACCTACACGAATAATGTAGACAGAAGGAACGCTTGCTGCGACTTAAAGGGGTTTTACCACTGCAACTCTGGCGTGCATCTACCTTGCCAGGTAAAGAATTTGCTGCTGATCTAAACTATTGTCTGCCCGGACGTTGGAACACAATGCGACGCTGCTGAGTACCGATACGATGACTCTGAGCTTGCATATTAGCGTTTGTCTGATACGGGTCAAAGTACTGCTTGAATTTCTTTTGGGTGCGTTCTACCCGTTCTTCCGGCGCAGCGACTGTGACTTGCAGTTCTTGCAACTTAGCAGCCTGGGATGAGCGATGAGGTAAAAGCTGCGCTAAGGCACCGATCGCCACTGCCGATAAAACGACATTAACCGACAGCTTGACAGTGGACTCAATGAGAACACCACGATGGTGACGCTGTTTTACCTTCGTTTTCTGGCGAGGAACCGTCCGGAGGGGGCGCTGCGGCTGTGGCGGAGGGAAGGACGGTTTCAGTGCGTGCATGATAAGTTCAGTCCGGTCGAGGCGACAAACAGTAGAGAAATCCTTGATATAGGTCTATAGCTTAGTCGCAATCACTCTAAAACGATCGCGCTATCTTTCTAAAGCCTAAGTCCCGCAGCAAAGCCTGCTCTATTAAAGTCAACAATACTTGAGTTGACCACTTTAAAATTTAAGCAAATTTTTTAGGAAAACAGAAATTTAGTGCCAAGACTTGTAAGGCAAAAAAGCAAGTAGCCTGCTTCAGCGATCGTGCATTGGGATCATAGACTCATCCCACCTACCCAATGACAGCATCGGGAGATTGTTATGCTAAACCGCAAAACAGGCTACCTGAAACGCTATTTGTACTAGCGTCGTTTATTTATAAAGCTCAGTGGACAACCGTAAGGCAAGAATGCCAGGAACGAGTGCGACCACTAAAGCGATGAAAATTTGAGTATCCGATAGCATTGTCTGAAAACTCCTTACTGTGGGGTTTATAGTTCCCCAATGTCCTCTAAAGTGGGCACTTCGGGAACAACTTGTTACAAGATGCAATAGATCCGGTGACTTTGCAATCCCCCTGTCGGTACTGTCTCCATGCCTGAATCAGCACCTTGACTAGCGATTTTTTGCGCTTAGGCGTTAGGCTTAAAACGTAGGAGTCAGTACGCTCAAGGGTGGGGATCACTCACCATGCGCCACTAACTCTACGCACAAAGGCTATGTAGCAGGTAACTGAACCCCTACTATATATGTTGATCACGATCGCAGCTTAGAGCCTGGGCTGCAAATGTTTCACCCTGGTCGTGATGCAAAACTAAGTGGTAGCGCGATCGCCTGTTAGGGCTAGCGTGTTTTCTGGCGGCAGAAACAAGCCGTTGCCTCCAACCTGCAATGTTTGAACTTTAGATTTGAAGCTTAGAAATCACTGAATGCTAGATCAATTACTGGACTCTCCTAATTTTGGGCTGGAAACGCTGCTGGTGCTGCCCGTTTTAATCGCGCTGGAAGCAGTGTTATCGGCTGATAACGCGATCGCCCTTGCAGCACTGGCACGGGGCTTGGAGGATAGTGCCTTACAGAAGCGTGCGCTTAACATTGGTCTGGTGGTTGCTTACGTGCTCCGCATTGGTCTGATTTTGACGGCAACGTGGGTCGTGAAATTTTGGCAATTTGAGTTGGCAGGCGCACTTTACCTGCTCTGGCTGGTGTTTCAGTATTTCACGTCCAAGCCCGATGCCGATGATGAAAATTTGCATCACGGACCACGCTTTGCCTCGCTGTGGCAAGCGATCCCCATGATCGGTGTAACGGATTTAGCCTTTTCGCTGGATAGCGTGACGACCGCGATCGCGGTGTCTCAAGAAACCTGGCTGATTCTGATTGGTGCCACGATCGGGATCATCACCCTCCGCTTTATGGCAGGGCTGTTTATCCGCTGGCTCAAAGAATTTCGGCATCTTGAAGATGCAGGCTACGTCACCGTCGCGCTAGTGGGGCTACGGCTACTGGTACGGGTGATCAATGATGCCCTCGTCCCGCCAGAGTGGGTGATGATCAGCGCGATCGCCCTCATCTTCCTGTGGGGCTTCTCTGAGCGCAATGAAGTGGTAGACAGCACTGTGCTGGAAAGTGTGACCGAAGCCAAAGAACCAGAGAAGGAAACAGCGGAACTGTGACGGCAAGAGACAGCACTGCTCGCTGACGAGAAACCCGGCTTCTGATGCCCAGAGGCGTTTAAAAAAGCATGGGATCGAGAAGCCAGGTTTCTGCTTTTTCAGGCTATTCGTGAATCCACGACAGCAGCGAGGGCTGCCAGTTTGCGAGTTCTTCTGCTTTAAACCAGAGACCAATCTCTTGCTCTGCCGTTTCGGGTGCATCCGAGCCGTGAATCAGGTTGCGACCGACATTCACTCCCAAGTCACCGCGAATCGTTCCCGGTTCAGCATTCAGAGGGTTGGTAGCGCCAATGATCTTACGCGCAGAGGCAATGACTCCTTTACCTTCCCAGACCATCGCCACAACGGGTCCAGACGTGATGAAGTCTACCAAACCTGCGAAGAAGGGACGTTCTCGATGTACGCCGTAATGGGTCTCTGCTAGCTCACGGCTAACGCTCATCAGCTTTAAGCCAACGAGAGTGAACCCTTTTGTCTCAAAGCGCCGGATGATTTCGCCGATGAGTTTGCGCTGTACGCCGTCGGGCTTAATTGCCAAAAATGTCCGTTCCAAAGCGACTCCTGGAGTTTAATCAACTGTTACAGCACCAGATTAGCTCAAAAGGTAAAAGGCAAAAGTAAAAAGCAAAAGAACTAGGGGGGACAGCCGAGGGATTCGCGGGTGTCTACGCCAGTGATAGAGTTTGTGCCGCTGGCAGTTTTGCAGAGTTGGAGTACCTGAGTGCGATCGAGCACGGCATCACTAAAATCGGCACCTGTCACCGTCGCATTCCGAAAAATAGACTTGAGCATCATTGCCGACGTGAGAATGGCATCACTTAAGTCTGCGTCGGTCAGATTCGTAAGGTAGGTAATGCCGTTGCTGAGATTGGCACCGTGCAAGTTTGCGCCAACGAGATCGGAGCCGTTGAACACTGCGCCTTGCAGATCCGCTTTGCTGAAGTTGGCACCTTGTAGCTGTGCCCCAGTAAATTCTTCTCGGATTAAGCTTTGCCCAGAGTAGTCTTTGAGGGGTGCCTCAGCCGCATCGTAGGCTCGTACAGCGGCAGAACTGGCAGCGTGGGCAGGAGACGGTAGCGCAGTAGTGATGACTAAAACTACCAGAAGCACACCCCACAAAGGCTGCCAAAAAGATGGAAGAAGACGCATAGGAATTTAAGTTGGTTGAACCGCTTGCCACCGTCAAACTTAACACCCTTTGCTTGCCTGCTAGTGTATCGGCGACAGTCATGGCGGAAGGCAGAAGGCAAAAGGTAAAGGGCAAAAGGCAAAAGGTAAAAGGTAAAAGGTAAAGGGCATGAAGGCTTTAGGCGTGCTGTCGTTTTGTTTGCTGTTGGGACGATCGTGTTTGAAGCCGCGATGTTTCGGTTGAGACTGGAAGCAGTCTTACTTTAAGTGGCAGTAGTCTCATCTGAAGTCGCAGTGTTCTTGCTTCAAGTCCGATCGTTCCTGTTTCAAGTCCGATCGTTCCTGTTTCAAGTGCGATCGTTCCTGTTTTAAGTAGGAAGTTTGTTGGTTTAAGTCGAAACGATGCTTTTGGAGAGCTTCGCTAACGCTGTTTACCTCTGAAGGATCAATGTTGCTGAAACTAGAGAGAATGTG
>JBGTJW010000015.1:0-6945 GCA_041744955.1 Stenomitos sp.
AGTCCCATAACTTGATTGGATCATAGAGGCTACCGCTGGCGAGAGTGCGTCCGTCTGGGCTGAGGGCAAGGCTGAGAATTGTGTCGGTGTGGCGGGCGATCGTGCCGATACGGTGTCCTGTCTGCAAATCCCACAGTCGGATGCTTTTGTCGGCACTCCCGCTGATCAGCAGCTTGCCATCGGGGCTAATGACCAGACAGGAAACCACATCCAGATGTCCGGTCAGGGTGCGGAGCGGTTGCCCTGTTTGCACATCCCAGAGCTTGATCGTGGTGCCGCTGCTGCCTGCCAAAATTGGCTCCGCCGGACTTAGCGCGATCGCGTAGACCTTACCTGGGTTGAGCCACTGATGCACACACTGCCAGGAGGTTGTTTTGGGCTTGCGGCGTGCTGCTGGGCTTTTAGCACCGTTTGCACTACTGTTTGGCTGGACATTTTGCTGCGGTAAGGGCTGGGCGTTTTGCTGGGGTAAGGGCTGGGCGATCGCGTGGGCAATTGCCTGCACAGCGGCAGAAGCGGCAGCGCGAAACATCACTGGTGCTTGAGCAGGACGGGCAAGCACCGCGATCGGCGTTGATGGTAACGACACAGCAAGCAGTGGATCGGTCGCTGGAGACAACCGTTCCTCAGGCACTGCCCCATCCAGATCGCGCAGCACCTCTGTTGCCGATTGATAGCGCTGATTATCACCAGGTTCCAGGAGGCGATCAAGAATATGCCCTAAGAGTTTGCTGATAGGGGTTGTTAAGTATTTGCGCCAGATCCAGGTGTGGTCGCTGCTATCGAACAGATCGAAGGGCGATCGCTGGGTCAGTAGATGAATGCAGGTGACACCCAAGCTAAACAAATCGCTGGCAAAGACGGCTTTGCCCCGACTTTGCTCTGGCGCAAGATATTCGGGACTGCCGATCGTTGTTCCCGTTTTGTTCAACGCGGTGCCTGCTGATGCTTTTGCCGCCCCAAAGTCTACTAATGCCAGCCGTCCTTCGATCGCTTCCCCATGAGGCTCATACTGTCGCCGCAGTTCGTACAGCAAGCGACTGGTGTTGGCAATGAGAGCCTGCCGTTGGGCAAGGGACAACTCGGTATAGCCAGCAAACTGAGCGGCAAGCTGCTGCCAGCGTTTATAGACGGCGATCGACAACGTTTTGGGCGGTTGAGCAAAACTGGCGCTCAGCCGTTCGCTAAACCGTCGATCGCTAACAAAATCGTGGCATCCTTGTGCTGCCTCTAGCGCCAGTGCGTGCTGCAAGGCAGTCCAATCAGGTTGATTGGCTGCTTGTTCGGGCGATCGTCCAACACCCCCACCGGACATCTGAATCACGTTAGAAGGCTTCAGATCACGATGAATCACGCTGTGAATATGGATAAACTCCAGCACAGGCAGCAACCCTACCAGCACCGATCGCACCTGTGCCTCTGTAAACGCACCCTCATCGTGCAGCAGTTCTGCCAGATTTTTGCCATTCACAAACTCCTGCACCAGATATTGCTGCCGCTCTTGCCTGAAATACGCCAGCAACGTCGGAATTTGTGGATGATTGCCCAACTCCTCCAGCCGCATTGCCTCCCGCTCAAAGAGTTGAGCCGCTTTTTTCAAATGCTGCGCGTCCTGATTGACAGGCAGAAATTGCTTAATCACACAGCGCGGTTTGGATGGTTTGTCTTCATCGATCGCCAGAAACGTTCTGCCAAATCCACCCTGCCCGATCGGCTTCACAGGTCGATAGCGATCCTTCAGCAGTAGCCTTGCGCCACAGTAATGGCAAAGCTCTGCACTGTTTCGATTCTGAGGCTTTTGACAATCGGGATTGAGGCAGTAGCTCATAGCGAAGGAGCAACCAGCAACTAGATGCTTATGATAAGCGGTTTGTGAGGAGTGAGGAGTAAGGAGTAAGGAGTCAGGAGTCAGGAGTCAGGAGGCAGAACTAACTCAAAACTTCATCCTTCATCCTTTATCCTTTATCCTTCATCCTTCATCCCTCTACTGCCCCGTATCGCGCCACGACCGCCATTCCCATCGTTTCCTGATTCGTCAGCCATGCCCACATCTGATCGCCTAGGCAGAAATGCCACCATTCATTGGGATGCTGCTGGAAGCCAGCAGTCAGCATAATTGATCGCAGCAGTTGGCGATGCTGGTGAAAGGAGCGATCGCTTGGATCATCACTGGCAGCAAAGTGATTTGGGTAGGAGCGAGGCGAAAGTTCATCAATGGGAGAACCCATCGCAATTTCTTGACCTGTCTCATCAATCAGCGTGATATCCACTGCGCCACCTGTGCTGTGAGGCGGTGGGGTGGCTGGATTATGGCTTGGCACAGCCCAAAATTCGTAGACCAGTTGCAAAAGCATTTCGCGCTGTGACTCGGTGAGATGCTCGACCTGTAGCCCTTTTGCTTGAGCAACGTCTTGCAGCGTATAGTCCACCATATATTGCTGCACGGCGATCGGGCGATAGGCATCAAACACCTGAATCTGCCAACCAGGATGCTCCTTCTGCAAAAGCGCTTGAGCTTCCACCAGGCAATGGAGCACCCCTTCTCGCAGGTAAAACGGTGACTTCTCGCCATAGGGCGCACCCACGTTTGCATACGGATGGGGACGAACGAGGGCAAACACAGCGTCAGGAATTGGCAGCAGTGGCTCACCGCACTCAACGATCGCAAGCTTTTGGTAGGGTTTCATCAGCTAAGGTTTGTCGCCTTCCAAATGATCGGATTGAACCTTTGACGGGACAGGATCGTAACCGCCAGGGTGAAACGGATGGCAGCGGCAAATGCGTTTTGTAGCTAACCAACTGCCTTGCAAGACACCGAAGCGATCGACTGCCTCCAGCGCATACTGTGAGCAAGTCGGCTGAAAGCGACACGCTGGCGGCAACCACGGCGAAAGAATCACCCGATAGCCGCGAATTAACCCCATCAACAAGAGTTTCATATCTGGTCACATGATTGCATCAACAAGCACGGTTCCTCCCTCACAAAAATCGATGCTGAGATGACAGTCCTCCAGAAGCGCTGTCCTAATAAGAGAACGACGACCCATCGCCAAAACTGGAATGATTCGCTCCACGTCATTCCAAAGGATCGTGCTTTGATGAACATTGGTTGTGATATGGGAGTTGTCCGCTAGATTTGCATCAATCGATGCAATGTAAAGCAGACCCCAATCTAGAACAATGGCAGTTGGCAAGGTGAGAAACCCTTCAAAGCCTGTATCTACAACACATTCGATCTCCACTCCTGCACGTTTGGGAGGATACAAAATGATGCCCATACGAGCTTGAAGCCCAACAACGTTCCCGCTGATCACTCTGTTTTCCTAACTAAGGTGCCACCAATGGCGTAGACAGCATCATAGCCGACCCGCTCTATCCATGTCACAGTGTTAGGCTGCTTAGCTTTCAAGCGGTGACAAGCGGCAAGCAGGTCTCTATCAATTTCGTAATCACCTGTATTGAGGTCAATGGCGATAATTTTGCCGATGTTGTCTGCTGTTTCCACTTGAGTACGGAGGCGCTGTTGGTACAGTTCCTTACCACGTTGAGCAATTTCGTCGCTACTGAGGGTGGGGTGATGCATACAACAGTCTCCTCTTCCAGATTGCTATTTCCTGACTCTACGGTAGGGTAGTAGCTTCCGATCGTAGTTTCCGAATCTGATTATCGATTTCACGAACCAATCTTAAACCTGTCTCTGCGACTGTCTTGTTGATTTTTACTCTTTCCTCCCAACTAACTCTCTTGCCGTTTTCAATTTTCACCATCTCGTGTGCAGCTTTATTTCTAGCATTTCTCCACTGATCAAGATCTTCAAGCACAAGAGAGTGTAAGAGTTTATGTTCGTCTGTTTTATTCGATTGATCCTTATCTTGCAATCTGATTGCCTGTATTAGCGCTCCAAGAGTCTTAAAACCACAATCCTTATCAAGTAGGAGAGATAAATGGCTTTCTAAACGATCGGTAATTAAACTTTCTAAAATGCTTATTGCCTCTACGTAATAGCCCTCATCTATCGACTTTCCAATCCAAGAAAATGCAGCTTTATACAGCTCGTATCGTTCTTGACTTACATTGTTAGCTCTTATTCTGGGTTCAGGCATAAAAATTTACACAACCAATTCTTTAATTGATTAATCAAATAAATAGCCCTCTGTCTAACATTTTTGTCGAAAACTGAGGCGGGCTAATGGTTCTGATCAGTGGCTACCGAGGTTCTTGTATCTCACCAAAGCGGCTTTGGTCAATCCGCTGCACCAGAATTGTTATACTGCGCGACCTAACGTAGACAATACCATTTCAAATAACTCATTTGCATTATTCGTACATCCAATAGCACCGTGACGACGTGATTCTGCAACGTGTTCTGGATCTCTTGAACTGGCATAAATGATAAACGGAGTTTGGTCGCCACTAGAACGTAGTTGATCGAGAAGTGTATAACCTGCACGGGGATCAGGAGGTCGTCCCATGTCAGAGATGATGGCATCAAATCTTTGTCGAGAAATTCTCTTCAGTGCTTCATCTGTCGATATTGCCAATACGAAATTAACACCTAAAGCCTCAAGTGCTTGACGTTGATAAATGTTGTTGTCAGGGTGATCGTCAACCCACAATACTGTTGACCTACTTGCACGTCTGATAACGCGAGGTGTAACAACTTCAGAAACAATATCTGCGGCTATTTTTGCTTCTTTCGCAGCACTCTCACGATTTGTATCTCCATCAGAACGAGATGCCGCTGCCGCCGCTAAAGCAGCAGAAACTTCAGCCTGTTTTCTCTTTAAAGAAGCCTCAAACCCAGCTCCCTTCAGGGATAACTCACCCAAACTTGAAAAGAAATCACGCAAGTCTCGACCAAATCGGATCAGAATGAACAGAAGCACTGCTGGCCAGATAAGGACGTTTAGCAGTTTCGTAATGGCATCAAGCAGCTTAACAATATCGTCAACGCTCACTGTTCACCCGATTAGAATTTGAGATTTACCTCGACATCAAACACCAACAGATAACTTCTCGGTATACCCCCACCGAGAACGCAGCCGTATAGCAAGTCGTTAACACGATGGGCACTAAATTTGTCGGTTGGTCGTCTACCTACCCTATTCTAGCCATCAGTCCCAGTTTTCGGCTTCTCATGCGTGTACTCTGTCTCAGCAATGATCATGGTGAGGATGCGACGGGGGAAGGTTTTGTGCTTCGACTGCTCAAACTCTAAACGAATTAAGTAGGGTGGGCAGTGCCCATCCTACGCAGGTTAAGGTTTTTAGCCGTTACAATAGCTTGTTTCAGTGATATTCACCTACAGAGCTTCAGTAAATCTTTAGAGGAAAGACGGGATGTAGCGATCTGGGTTCTTTTCTCCAATTTGTCTTCGCGTTGGCGCTAACGGCTCGCCATTAATCACGATCATGGCAACGTTTTATCTAAACCTCTCAACGTTTCTGATGAATGGCGCGTGATTAATCACAATACTTGCAAGGTTTTGCTGAATGCTTCAACAGTGCTTATTAATGGCGGTCTGTTTTTCATAAACGTGCCGACCATTTTCAAAAACCTCGCGTGTTTCTTGTCTTTGTTCTGAAAAACTACGGTTTCTACCAGCAAATTTGTGAAAGGCGGTAAAAAACTTCCTCAAAATCACGGTGAACATCGCCATAGTTGACTCGCTACCTTAGAACAGTTCTTTTACAGCTTGTTCTCTTCAAGGAAGGTGCCTATGTCACGCTCAAAGCGAAATTCTCGTGTGTTAGCAAAATCAGAACGCCAATTGGAATCGTTGCAGTCGATCGATCGCTGGCTTGATTTTGGCAATGGGGTGACGGCACAGGCATACGCAGATGTGATTAACCAGATGAGGCAGAGACTCGCGCACTACAACACTTTGCTGTCAACGGTTGATGATGCTCAGAGAGACGTTGAACTCACCGAGCAAACTCTAACCGATCTGTCCAAACGGCTCATGGTCAATGTGGCAGCGCGTTACGGTGAAGACAGCCGAGAGTACCGGATGGCAGGAGGAAAGTCACGCTTCACTGGACGACGTTCTACGTCCCGCAGCACCACTAACGCGCCTCAGCCTGCACCTGTAACTGAGAGCAGCCCATCGACCGTACAAAATGGTGCCAGGACAACCGCCTGAGTCAGTGGGACAAAATTAAATGTAAAGGGCACTAATTCGTCTGGTGGTCGTTTGTGTGCCCTATTCTAGCCATCAGTCCTCAGTCTCTAGCTAGCTCATGCGCCTACTCTGTCTCAGCAATGGTCATGGTGAAGATGCGGGTTGTTATGCTTCGTGCTTTGACTGCTGAAACTCTAAAATCTGGGAGTATAAACTTGCCACTGATTCTTGCCCAAAAAGCTCATCCTTGAGTTTTAGGTAGTCTCCGCTGCCCAAATGGCAAGCGGCCCAGAAGCGAGCAACCTTCGATGGCTCCATGTTCGACAGCAAAACCTGCAACCCTTCCTGTAAAACTTGTTGCTCATTCTTTACTTGGATCATCTGTACTTAGCTCCAATATGAAATTGACTGGGTTGATTACGTGTAGCGTCAATTCCGAACACCGCTTGATCAACCGCTCGTCAGTTTACTTTGCTGCGCTCAGGCTGAAAGATACTTACTTCTGGCAATTATCTTTCAGAATGTCCTCACATATGACTTGAGAGACTTAACAACTCGCTAGCAGAATGGGCACTTAATTTGTCTGTTGGTCGTCTGTTTGCCCTATTCTAGCCATCAGTCCTCAGTCTCTAGCTTCTCATGCGCGTACTTTGTCTCAGCAATGGTCATGGTGAAGATGCGATCGCCATCCGCATTTTGCGCGAACTCCAGCAGCAGCCTAATCCACCAGAACTTGCAGCCCTACCGATCGTTGGCGAAGGTCATGCCTATACCAACAGCGGCATCCCTCTCATTGGTTCTGTCAAAACCATGCCGTCTGGGGG
>JBGTJW010000016.1:0-9332 GCA_041744955.1 Stenomitos sp.
CCCGAACCCGATGGCATCTTTGGCTGCCGCCAGATGGTTGAAAATGATCTGGTAGCCGAGCAAGCCGTCATTGGCATTCTCCGTCGTCAGGCGGCTCAGGCTGAAAGCTTGGGCGATCGCGCCACTCGGTACTTGTATGAAAAGATTTTGCTTAAAACAGAGGAACGGGCTTATCATCTGGCTCATTTCTTAGCATCCGATAGTCTGATCTTGGGTCTGTTGAACTGATGCAGCACGAAACAAACGGCTGCTCTCATACCAGTTTTTTGTGAAGCGGCACATCGTTTTACCCGTCCTAACTTTCCATAAGGAAAATTCAGTAGGGTCATCGATCGCTACTTCAAAAAATAGCTTTAGTTAGGAGGATGATTCTTTCCTGGCTAAAGCTTTTTTATAGGGGAAGAGCGGGAAAGCGCTGTCAGAACGAACGTTAACCTTCAGCTTTGTCATATCAAGAAATCATTTGACTAAGCGAACCCGTAAGCCAAATTGCAAAGGCAACCTCAGCTTGGATCTACGCAGTCACTTGAGAAAGATATGCATCAATTCCTAAACTATAGACTAATCCAGTTGAGATCTATTGGCAAGAGTAGCCGGGTTAAATTTTCAGGCTGCAACGATGCTGTGGCTAGTTTGCCAGCACGCTCTGATGCAAGTATCGTGCTGCGGCTAAAGGTATAGCAGTCGAAGAGAACATTAGGACAGACAGAAACCTTGAAACGTCCTTTGGGCAAGGGCTTCGATTCATCCCTCATCCTTTTGCTATGGCTCTAAAGCAACGTCAGCGTTTTCGAGAGCTTGAGCTGCATGGCGGCGGCGATCGCACGCATGAGTTTCAGGTCTGGCAATGATGGCTGTAGCTGCTCTGCCCTGTTTAATGCCTGCTCTGCTGCCTGTCCTTGCCAATCATATAATCGGACAATCCCTAAGTACATCCACAGGTGCGGGTTTTGCGCGTCTAGCTGGGTCAGATATTCCAAAGTTTTGAGTGTTGGCTGCACTCGGCGCTGCAATGCCTGTGACAGCGCTAGCGGGTAGGCGATCGCCTGGTTTTGCGGCTCTTGTTGTAGCCGATAGGTGAGCGCTTGCTCTGCTTGTACGAGATAATCCCCGATCGGGTCGTACAGGTTTAACCGTCCGACCTGTTGCATCACGGTATCAAACTGACCCTGCGCCAGACGATCGCCCAATTGATAAAGCTGTACGGTCAGGTCAGGCTCAATCAGTGGCTTGATCGCGACCGTCTTTTCCACTTGGATGGGTGGTACTGGCAACGGATAGGTTTCGCCCGTCTGTCGATTTAAGTAAACCGCTTCTAAACGGTACGGTGCTGCAAGCGTTGTTGGCGGCACCATTGCCAATCGTTCTACTACGCGAAACCCTTGCTTTGGATTCACAGCACGATCACCTGCATACAGTTGCCCTAGCCCAATGCCGTGGTCGTGGAACCAACGGACTTCTTTCCCTGGCAATGGTTCTGCTTGCTGCGTTCCGTGCCAGGTAAGGATCACCACGCCCTGTTGCAGTTGCTCCCATGACCCAGCCCATTGATAACGCACGGGTAGCGGTGCGTCTGGTGCAGCGGATGGGAGCAGGTTTATCCCTTCTAGCTTGACTTTATCGGATGCGATCGAGGCAACCTCAACGGCAATAGGCGGCGTTTGTCTGTGATAGAGCCGTAGTTGCTCATTATTGGGCAGCGTCCAGGTGCGATGCAGTTTAAGGGCAGGATTTTGCTCAATCTGTGCCTGTAATGACTGTCGCGCACTGTCCTTTTCGGGTGCGCCTAACTGACCGCTTTTGGTCAAGTACCAGGACATCGATCGCACATCTTGAGCATTAGACCGGGACGGTATCAACTCCCGTGCATACACCTGAAATGCCGCTAACCGACCATAAAAATCCATGTTAAATGGATTGATCTGAGCGGTATTGGGCACCATGCCGATCGTTGAACGCAAATAGGGTTCTGCATCCGTTACCGCTGCAATGACTTGTTCGTGAGGTAGAGGCGTACTGCGATCGGGCGCATTCTTTGTGCCAGTGGTTAAACCAGCGATCGGAAACCAGCTCAACAAAAGTAAGACAATTGCGACGATCGCGGTTGCCCAGCGCAGCCCTGCAACCCAACGATAGTGCCAGCGGGTTAACCCATACGCCAGGATGAGCGCCAACATTGGCAACAGTGGTGTGATGAACCGCATATCTTTATTGGTACTGAGCGAACAAAAAACATAGCCACCCACGCAAAAGACAGCAAGCCAGCGCAAGCTTCTGCCTGCTGTCGTTGGCTGTCCATCCTTTAGAGCGTCTGTCTGATCAGGTTGAGTCGCCTGCGATCGACCGTACCGCATAGTTTGGAGGAGCCAGCCTGCCAGAAAGCACCCGATCGGCACTAGCAAGAGTGGATAAGAAACCAAATCTGGCAGCGCCTTCCAGTAATACAGCCAACCGTCTAGCGTCCGAAAGCTCGGATCGCCCTCTGCCACGCCAACGCCATTCGCCGTGATGGCTGAGGTGATAATCGTCAACCAATTGAGTCGATACCAGGCACCACAGACTAACCATGCTATGAAAAGCGCCACGATCGCCTGTAGCAGCTTCAGCCAGCGGCGATCGCGCACTACTTCCACCAAAAGCCAAAGGGCAGGAAAAACAAAGAATAAAAAGCTCGTTGCCTTAGCGAGCATAATCACGCCAAAGCTAACGCCCCAGATTAGGCTCAAAACCCAACTGGCTTGCGGACGATGGGCATCGCGCCAAAGCGTTACACCAGCAAAAGTAAACGCTATTAACGCTGTAATGCCGTAATCCAACAGGTAGTGCGTTTGCAGCGTAGCCAGCTCTGGAAAGAGCAGACATAGCCCCGCCGCCCATAGTCCGGTCTGGCGATCGAACAGATACCGCCCCATTTCGTAGACGGACAGCATCAAGAGGGCGCTAAACAAAAGATTGACGAGAATCGCCTGATCAGCCCCCCGCCCAAAGAGATTGAGGAAGGGAACGGTAGCGATATAAATGAAGGGTGCCCGATAGCTCGGTGCCTTCTGCCAGAATGTTGTCCACCAGTCAGCCGAAAACAGATCTGGTTTTTGCAAGATTTGCCAGTAACCCAACGCACCAGAAAGATGGGCGCTATCATCCCAACTGGGTATGGAGCGATCGAGCCAGAGCCAAACGCACGTCACCAGAGATGAGATCACCCAGAGGCTAACCAACACGATCGCGTCTCTGGAAACTCCAGGCAAGGCAGGTTCCCAAAAACGTTGAGAGAATCGGTGCTTCATGAATGGCTCACGCTAGCTGACGGCTGATTTTAGCAAACAGCTAGCGGCTCATGCTACTAAACTAGGGCAACTGCTCCAGCCAGTTGGTCACATCGATCCCCAGCCTTACGCCCAGTGTCAGCAGCGATCGCAAATCGGCTAGCTGCATCACAGCAGTGTCTGCGTTCATTTGCCCCGCGTTGTGCAACCAATGGAAGCACTGTGGTAAGAGCCAGTGATGCAGGCGCTGCAAGTAGAGTTCTTGCGCCCGCGCTAACGAAAGACCAAGCTGCATTTGCTGGCTAAGGGTCAGCAGTCGTTCCAAACGGTGCAGTTCGGTTTTGCTAGTCGCTGGGTCGAAATGGTACAGGAGTTGCCAGAGCGATCGCAGTACCAGCCGTTCCAAGATCTGTTTTGCTTCTGGCAGGTTAAGTTGGCAGCGGAGACTGGCGGCTTCGGTGGCGATCGCCTCCAGTTCCAGAAGACGATTCACGCTTGCAAGCGACGGGTCGGCTGACAGGTTGCTGCTCTCCTGCTCTAACGCTCTCAGGGATAGTGAAACACGATGGCTTAAGGCGACTTCGGCTGCCACCTGCAATTCCTGCGGCACCGCCAGATCATCCCGATGAAATGCCATCAAGATGCCGTAATTATCCCGATAAACCTGGGTGTAAAGCTGATCCAGGCGATTCAACGTTTCCTGCGTGAGCAGGCGCATGATGCGATGACGCTCTTCCGCAAAGAGGCTCTGAAGGCTGTGAGACTGGCTGCCAAACAGGGCGTTGATCGCCAGAATCGTTTGGGCAGCACTTGCCTGCTTGAATGCCTCAAACAGTTGCTCTTTCATCTCAGCGTAAGCCGATCGCCCAGAGAACGGCTGAATGCAGCAGTGGAAATCCCAACCGCCGAGATGGACGACTGCAAACACCAACTGCATACTTTCGCGAGTGATATCCGAAACAAGCTGGAGTTGCCCGATCGCTAACGTAAGCGATCCCATGCGCTGAAGCTGGTAGTCAAGCTGGTGAGCGGTGTAGCAGTAAAGGGGCTGCTCTTTGGGATAGGACGTAAACAGTGAACTGATGGCATAGTGAGCCGCGACTTGCTCCATGCTGATCTGTGCCGATTTCACCAGTTGACGGTAGACTTCGGCACCATTTTGAAAGCACTCGACATTGCTAGGGGCATGAGCCAACCGCCTGACGAAGGCTTTCTCTAGCTGGATGCCCGTAACTTCGCCTGCCAACTCTAACGCTCTGGCAGCGTAACGCAAGATCTGCACGCCTTCAGGACGAGAGAGTTCCTCAAAGAACCAGCCACAACTGGTATACATTAGCAACGCATGACGCTGCATTTCCAGCAGGTGCAGGGCATCGACGCGATCGGCGGCAGTCAGCTTGTGGGTTTGGTGGCGAGACAAAAAGCCCGACAGGTTGGTCAAACTCCGATCGCGAATGACCTGAATGTACTCATCACGCGCCAACCAGGGATCGCGAAACAGCTTTTTGCCTGCCTCTTCGTAGACCGTTACAAGCTGATCGCGCAGCCAATCAAGGGAGTCTCGCAGCGGTCGTCGCCATTGCTGATTCCAGAGTCCACCACCGCCGCAGCCACAGTCATCCTGCCAGCGATCGACCCCATGACTGCAACTCCAGGCTGTCACTGGCTTGAGTTCAACTTCCCACGTCGGCGCTTGCAATGATAGGTAATGGGCAAAATTGGTCACTGTCCAGCCGCGATCGGGAAACTCGTGAGCAAATGCATAGGCAAGGCATTTCTCGGTGCCTCCCTTGTGATGCCCAAAGGTTTCGCCATCGGTCGCCGCAGCGATAAGTTGCGAAGGCCGATGATCCCCACGCACTGCCTGCCCTAACCGCCCCGCCAGGTTATGGGAACTGCTCAGCGCACTGTCAAACCCCATAGCGCGGGAAATGGGACCGTCATAAAAGAAAATATCAATGAACGGTGAGCCATCTGACCCCTCTCCCCTCTCCCCTCTCCCCTCACCGCTCAAAAAGCAGCGATAGGGACGGGTGGGATCGATCTGCCCACCGCCAACTTCGAGCCACGGGTGTGCAGGCTGGTCATTGGTGGCGATCGCTCGGCAGCGTTGTGCTTGAGAGGGAGCCAGAACAATGAATTTGATCCCCTCAGCGACCAATGCCTCAAGGGTGGCGTAATCGACAGCGGTTTCTGCCAGCCACATCCCTTCGGGATCACGACCAAAGCGATCGCGGAAGTCTGCTTTGCCCCAGCGGATCTGGGTCAGTTTATCGCGCTCGTTTGCCAGTGGCAGAATGATGTGGTTATAAGCCTGAGCGATCGCGTTACCGTGTCCATTCAGACGGGCGCAGCTTTTGCGATCGGCATCCAAAATGCGCTGATAGGTCTCAATATCATGCCGCTCCAGCCAGCTCATGAGCGTCGGACCAATGTTGAAGCTCAGAAATTCGTAATTGTTGATGATTTCAATTACGTCTCCCCGATCGTTCAAAATGCGGGCAAAGGCATTGGGGCGGTAGCATTCGTGATAAATCCGCTCATTCCAGTCGTGAAAGGGAGCCGCGCTGGGCTGACGTTCGATCGAATCTAGATAAGGATTCTCACGCGGCGGCTGGTAAAAATGCCCGTGAACCGTAACGTAAACCCCTTGAGCCGTTTGCAGGGGATCATTACTTGGCAGAGGATTCGCGACCGTACTATGTAGTTGAGAGCCATGCCAGGAATCAACTGGAGTCATCTCGATCGTCTCTTGCTGCGGCTCATTCAGCACTGATTGCGGCGTAGGACTCTGACTGACAGAGCGGGGATCGGAGTTTAAAGTCATGTAGAAATGCCAAAGAGGACATGGAGACCGCGTTGGGTGTACTCAATCCAACCAACGGTGCCAAAAAAGTGTTGCAATGTAGCGAGTAATCGCGCTGTGTCACTAAAAGAACTGTGACGTACGCCAACTTAACAATGAAGGCTCAACGAAGCTCTAAAGACTGCTAAATGTGGGTATGCTATCCCTCAAGGAGCGAGATCAGCCTTTGAGTCTAAATGTCCGAAAACGATAGTAGGGCAAAAGCTTTAGTACAAAGGACTGTATCAGCGCAATCGAATCGAAATATCTAGCTAGAAGCGTAAAAGAACGGGGATCATCTCTACCTTTAGCCAGACCTAAATTATGCAAGGAGCTGCAAGTTTTAAGCTCACCTTGAACACGTAAGCTTTATGAGGCGAAACTAAATGCTTGTGAACTCTAGCTGTTTCAACAGCAAAACGTAAAAAATTTAAGCGTAAATTAAGAATTCGTCATAAAATTTTGCGGTTTTGAGGTCAAAATTCATTAATTGCTATAGATTAAACTGTCGATCGTAGTTCGTTGCCATTGTAACAACCTGACATACCGCCGAGCGCTGTCAAAATTCCTGGCGAAACGTGGCGCTTATTGATTGCTTCCTCGCCATGTTTAAGCTTTCCGAAGCGTCCAGAACGGCACTTTTTGCGTCACTTCTAAGCTGCCGCCTTGAATCCATTTCTGCGTAAACAAATAGTCTTTGCTTTGCCAGAGTGGAATAAACGGCACATCTTGACCAAGCAAATCCTGAAGCTCGGTAAACAACTGCTTGCGGATGGTAGGGTTTTGTGTTTTGCGGCTCTGATCAATGAGTTGATTGGCACGATCGCTATAGTAAAAAGAGCCTTGCAAAAAGCTTGATCCATCCGTACAGCCGTCCGTTGCTGACCCTTTCGTACATTCCATAAACGGCTGAATATAATTGTCAGCGTCTAAAAAGTCCGGTGTCCAATCCAGCAAAAACATTGGATACACACCCTTGTCAAGATTTTTGTAGGCTGTAGTGGAATCAATGCTTTTGAGGTCAATTTGCATCAGCCCACCAAGTTGTTTCTTGGCAGCGGCTCGTAAGGTAATCGCAGCCAGTTGATCGTTAATCAAATTAGAGCGATACCAAAATTCAACTTTCAGCGGATTTGTAGCGGTATAGCCCGCCTGGTTCAAGAAAGCCGTTGCTTTGGCAACATCACTATCACCATACCGCTCTTTAAACACGGGTTTTTGTTCGTCTAGCGTGGCTGGGATCAGGCTATAAAGTGGATCGATTTGTCCCTGAAAGATCCGGTCTTGCAGGAGGGGACGATCGACGATCGCAGCAATTGCCTGTCGCACTTCCAGACGATCGAGCGGCGGCGATTTGAGATTGAGCGTTAGATAATCAATACCACTGCCCGACTTTTCAATGATCTGCCAGCCTCCAGTAGCTGCACCCTGTTGCAGATTGCGAATCTGATCCAGCGCCAGACTTTGATAAGCAACATCCACCGCACCCGTACGAAACGCATTGTACAGATTGGCTGGACTGGAGAAAAATTGAATATCGACCCCTTGGTTGGCGGGCTTTTTGCCCCAATACTGCTCAAACGCATCCAACCGCAGTAGATCGGTGCCGTATTTCACCAGTTTGTAAGGACCTGTACCCACAAGCGTTGCTGGCTTAAACGAGCCTGCCTTAATTTCGTATGCCTGAGGCGAAACCGCACACGCACCAGAAAAAGCCAGCAGCGACGGAAAAGCTGCAAAGGGCTTCTTCAGCGTAATAGTTAGTTCATAGGCAGCCGTTGGCTTTACGGACTCTACCAAATCCGATAGCAAAAAAGATGGCGAGCCACCATTCTGAAGGAAGCGCTGTAGGGAAAACGCCATTGCTTTGGCATCAAAGGGCGCACCATCGTGAAAGACAACGCCCTGCCGTAGCGGTACTGTGTAGGTCAACCCGTCAGCGCTGACGATCGGGAGCGCCACTGCCAGTTGGGGTTCCAGGTCTGTCGTGCCCAGCTTGTAGGTGTAGAGGCGATCGCTCAGATTATACAGCAAACTGCTGGGGAACGTCCCATACGCATCCGCCGGGTCAAGTGTGCTGGGGGTAGCTGTAGTGCCCAGCGTAATACGCCCATTGCCAACAGCGGGCGATCGCAAATCAGGCGCGGAACGATGACAACTGACTGCCAAAAAGCAGCAGAGACAGAACAAAAGCAGCGAGTTCGCAACGCGCCACCGAACAGGAATAAGAGAACGCATTCATCCAGACAATGGAAGTAAGCACTCTATTCTAAGGTCTTCTGTTAGGCTTTTAGCTTTTAGTTCTAACGCCCCCTGACTACTGCAAGTTTCATTGAGGATTACTTTGCCAGCGATCGCCGTTTTGCCTCATAAAAGCTACAGGCAACATGACCAAGACTGTAGAGAATACTGGCGTTGCCAACACTGCCCACAGCCGCCCCTACAAACGGCACGATCTCAACCACGCTCAACCCCACCTTGACCACTTGAGAGCCTCCTGTGCCCAAACCCCATAGCGTGAGTACTTCGCCGCGTCGGGTCGGATCAGTGGGTGAAAAGCCATAAATTGCCGCAATGCGGTACATCATTTCTGCCTGTAAAGCGGCGATCGCCCCCAAATCAACGGCTAGCAGCATCAACGCCAAGGGTGGCACAAAATTTGTTGCCAAGCCAATGCCAGCGGCTTTCCAGGCTGTATCGGTGATAACCCGCTGTGCCAGTGCTTCATCGGTTTCTGTAGGATAGGTGCGTCGCAGTGTCTCAACCTCTTGTTGGACGGCATCGACATCGACTTGTCCTAACGCTGCCAGGAGCCAGCTAGCACCAGGAACTTTAGTGGCAAATTTGACAAAGGGACTGGTCGCGATCGG
Organism: Stenomitos sp.; assembly: GCA_041744955.1. Lineage (GTDB taxonomy): Bacteria > Cyanobacteriota > Cyanobacteriia > Leptolyngbyales > Leptolyngbyaceae > Stenomitos. The sequence goes on from JBGTJW010000016.1 coordinate 8,982, forward strand.
CGTAACGACATTCCCAACCGTTTCAGTGCCCTGCTCAACAAATCGATAAAGCGCTGTGCCAAACGTCTCTCCAAACAGTGTTTTGGCATCCTGCAAGGCGTTGGTCATTGCCTGAGATGTTTGCTTTGCCATCCCAATCAAGTGATTGAAATCGTTGTGCTGTTGAGTCGCCATAGATCAGTCGTGCTGCTCGAAGCAGTGAATGCGTGAATCTATTTCACTGTAGAGAGCCAGCAGCTAAAGCGCTTCTATCCTTTGGTAGTGAGAGCCAACCGCTGTGGTAAGAACTTAGCGCTTTGCTTACCCGATCGCCTAGGTCGAGTTCTCAGTAACAGGATTCTCGGCAACCGG
>JBGTJW010000017.1:0-3906 GCA_041744955.1 Stenomitos sp.
TCTGCATCAATCCATTGGAACTCTGTTTTTGTTAATGCTGGTAGCGCGGATTTTCTTACTTCTGCGAGTGATCGGATCAAAATACTCCAGACGGTTGCCAAACGTCACTCCGACCTGGCTAAAAACGACTGCTTTGCACACCATCCTCTATCTTCTCATGCTGATTGTGCCTCTCACTGGTTTCTTTTTGCGGAATTGCCAAGGACTACATACAACTTTCTTTGGCATTTCAGTCCCGTCTGTCCTTGCGGCGAACGATGATTTGGCTAAACCAATGAGAAGTGCCCACTTTTGGGCTTCTTACATGTTTCTGGTGTTCATTGGCCTGCATTTGTTGGCTCACTGGAAGTTTGTGCGATCGCGCTTGAGAAGATTTTTTCCAGTCTCCAAAAAGACCTATTTGCCAGACGAAATTGCTGCCATAACCATAAAACCTGTAGATGAACCTCTGGCACAGAAGAATTCTACAGAGTAGACGGGTTTGGGACAAAACCAAATTCAAGCAATCCAATTCGGTTTCAGCGTTGTAGATCAAGTGAATCCTTAAACAGGTAGCGAGTTTACAGGGGGTCGCTCTCCTCCTCTAAGCTTGCAGAGCGTGCCTGCGATGAGGATTACTCTCCCTAAGTCACAACTAAGCATCAAAAAGGCGCAATTATGGAAATTAAATTGACCATTGAAATTGAAAATCTGGCACCGACAAATGGTGCTTTGCTGACTCCGGTTTGGTTTGGGATTCACAATGGCACCTTTGATACCTACGATCGCGGTCGCCCCGTTTCTCCTGGACTAGAGAGCATTGCAGAAGATGGCGCGGTGGATATCATCAGCCGCGAGTTTAATTTGGCGGGGTTTGGCACAGTGCAAGGTGCAGTGCTTGGATTGGCAGGCGCTCCAGGACCCATTGATGCGGGTGAAACGGGGACATTTTCTGTCACCGTAGACGGGAGCGCTTTGACCAGCCGCTACTTTAGCTATGCGTCCATGATCATTCCCAGCAATGATTTCTTCATTTCTAACGGCAACGAGCGAGCACATGAGATCTTTGATGCCCAGGGCAACTTCTTGGGAGCCGATTTCACTATTCTCGGCAGCCAGGTGTTAGATGCGGGCAGCGAAGTCAATGATGAGGTTCCGGCAAATACCGCCTTCTTTGGACAGCAAACCCCGGATACGGGTGTGACCGAAAATGGCGTGGTGCAGTTGGCAACCGGATTTATTCCAGGTGGTCCGATTCTCAGCACACCCCAGTTTGCGAATGCCGACTTCACTGCACCGGGTTACCAGATTGCCCGCTTCCGCATCTTCAATACCATCAATGGAGACGATGGCAGAGATAACCTGGCCGGAACCGATCGCGACGATTTGATCAACGGTAATGGTGGCAACGATCGCCTGTATGGTGGACTGGGCAACGATAAGTTAGTCGGTGGCTTGGGAAATGACTTTCTGCAAGGCGGGGCAGGCAATGATTATTTGTATGGCAACGAGGGCAACGATCGCTTACTGGGAGGAGACGGAGACGATCGCTTATTCGGGGGGGGTGGCTTTAATCGGCTAACGGGCGGAACTGGCAGCGACACCTTTGCCCTGTCCACAGGCACAGGCTTCGACACAATCACCGATTTTGGTGAACAGGATCGCATCAGCCTGCCAAATGGTTTGGGATTTCGGGATGTAACCCTTACCGCAGTGGGTCGCAACACCCTGATTAGTTTCGGAAGCGACGAACTGGCTGCATTGCGAAATGTAAACATCGCCAGCATCACGGCTTCTGTCTTTGGCTAAGCAATCTGAATGGATCACTTACAGAGGTTTGTAAGAAAGGCATCTTGCTGTACTCATAGGCAAGATGCCTTAAATCCATTTTGGTTCTGGCTTTGTAGATCAAATGAACCCTAATGGATGAGGTTAAACGATGAACCGTTCTCTTAAGTCATTCCTATGCCTGAGTCTGGGTGTTAGCAGCGTGATTGCTGCATTTAGTTTCACAGCGTTGGTGAACGCCAAGCCAGAATTGAGCGCCTCCCAGCCTGTCCGGCTTGCTGGGGCAATGGCAAAACCACTAGCGCCACAACTGCAAGGAAAGCCAGTCGTGGTGGATATTTATGCCACTTGGTGTCCAGGTTGTAAAAATATTGCACCCACATTATCTAGCTTGAAACAGCAGTATCAGGGGAAAGCACACTTTGTCGTGTTTGATGTCAGCGATCGCACAACCACACAGATGGCGGAGGCAAAAGCCAGACAGTTGGGGCTAAGCGAATTCTTGATGGCAAATAAAACCCAAACGTCGATGGTTGCCATCATCGATCCGGCTACGGGCAGAGTGTTGAAGCAATTCCGCAACAACCCCAACCGGGCAGATTATGTCGCCGTCCTCAACCCGGCGATCGCCCAGATGAAGAAATAGATTGCCTCTGGTCGCACAATGGGGACGTTACGATAACGTCCCTACAGAAGGACTACTCACTCATGTTTCTGCTAACCCATGATTCACAAAGATTCTGAATTGCCAACGCCGACTCAACGGCGATCGGGAAAATGGTTATTGCTTGTACTTCTGTTTGTTGGAGCCGGATTGTGGGTTCTGGTGAGCGATCAATTTACTGAACTCTCCACTAGCGTTGACTATCTGATTTCCGTCATTGAAAACACCTATCAGCAGTGGTTTGAGCGGCAGGATACCAGCAATTCCTTCATTCTCTTGTCCCTAGCATTTCTAGGCGGATTACTAGCCAGTTTCTCTCCCTGCATTCTGGCACTGCTGCCCGTGAACCTGAGCTACATCGGCACGCTCAAAGTGGCTTCTCGCTGGGATGCTTTCGTGAAAGCGGGTTGGTTTGTCCTGGGAACGGTGACGGTCTTGAGCTTATTTGGGCTGTTTTCTTCCTTTGCTACAGCCATCATTGTAGATTTCAAAGGAGTGATACATCTATTCATCGGGGTCATCATCCTGCTCATGGGACTGAGCTTTGCTGGAATCATCCATCTGCCGTTGCCCCAAACACAAGTCTCTTTACCCGTTGCCGGTTCCTATGGAGTGGGTGTTACCTTTGCTCTGGTCAGTTCGCCGTGCGCCAGTCCAGTCTTGTTTGCGGTACTGGCTGCCGCTGCTGCAAGTGGTTCACAGATTCTCAGTGTGCTGACAATGGTCAGTTACGCGCTGGGGTATACTGCGATTATCTTTTTCGCCAGCTTGTTTACCGGACTGGTGAAGCAAAGCCGGGTGTTGCTCCAGTATTCTGATTGGGTGATGGGTCTGGGAAGTGTGGTGTTGATTCTGGCAGGGGCATTCTATGTGGTCAGTGGAATTCGCTGGTTCTTCTAACATGGCACTGGCTGACCATGAAGATGCAACGGTGATTCAGGCAATGCGATCAGGAGACCTGGCTGCCCTGAAAGTGTTCTATCACCGCTATGGCGAAGCAGTTTACCGACTGGCATTACGAATTTTAGGCAACGCTCACGAAGCCGAAGACTTGACTCAGGAAGTGTTTCTTACCTTCTGGCGCACCAAAACCTACGATCCGGCTCGTGGTTCTGTGTTGGTGTTTCTGCTTACGATGACGCGATCGCGGTCAATCAACCGCTTAAATCAGGTGAAATCGAAGCAAAAACTCCTGCAACGCTGGCAGCATCACCAATTGCCCCATGCGCCCAATGTCCCTCTAGAAAATGCGTCTCTGACGGAACTCTCGCATCACGTTTCGGAGGCTTTGCGAGCTTTACCTGATAGTCAGCGGCAGGTATTGGAGATGGCTTACTATGAGGGGCTGAGCCAGTCGGAAATTACTGAGCGGTTAGACATTCCCTTGGGTACTGTGAAGACGCGATCGCGCCAAGGACTCTTAAAACTAAAACAACTTTTAAAGGATTGGATGGAGTAACGATGGCACCCCTTGA
>JBGTJW010000018.1:0-13432 GCA_041744955.1 Stenomitos sp.
GTGGGTCGATCGGAAGCGAATCTGCGCGGTGCTTTGAAGACAGCAGAATCGATTTCGCCCGCCATTTTGTTTATCGATGAAATGGACAAAGCCTTTGCTGGCACATCCGGTTCAGCCGATTCTGATGGTGGCACATCCAGCCGGATTTTTGGTTCTTTTCTCACCTGGATGCAAGAAAAAACGTCTCCTGTGTTTGTGATGGCGACGGCTAACCGGGTAGAACGTTTGCCTGGAGAGTTTTTGCGAAAAGGACGGTTCGACGAGATCTTTTTTGTGGACTTACCGAATAGTGAAGAGCGGAAAGAGATTTTCCAGATTCATCTTTCTAAGCGTCGGCGCGAGATTGCACGATTTGATTTAGACCAGTTAGCGAATGTCTGCGACGGTTTCTCAGGTGCTGAAATTGAACAAGCACTGGTAGCAGCGATGTACGAGGCTTTTGCCCAGGATCGAGAATTTACTCAACTGGACATTATTGCTGCTATCAAATCAACATTGCCGCTTTCTAAAACAATGACCGAACAGGTAACTGCCCTCAGAGATTGGGCAAGGCAGCGCGCGCGACCTGCGGCGTTCTCAGTGGCTGAATATCAGCGACTTGAGTCCTAAAAGCTTTCTCCTGCTCCCAACAGGAGGAAAGGCTAGCACTTTGCTAGCAGTTGACCCACAAACAGCTAAGAGCGATCGCTGTTAGCTTCCTAACCATCAAACGTTGTTCTCAAATCCCCACAGGAGGAAACTCAAATGTCTCATTTTAGCACTCTGCGTACCAAGATTACTGATGCCGAAATCCTGAAGGCTTCTCTCCGTGATCTAGGTATTTCTGTGAAAACGGATGCTGATGTTCGTGGCTACAATGGTCAGCGGGTTCGTTCAGACATCGTTGCCATTCTAGAAGGCGAATATGATCTGGGCTGGTCTCGCAATACCGACGGTTCCTTTGACCTGATCGCTGATCTCTGGGGCGTTGCTAAAAAGCATAACCAGACTGAGCTGATCAATTCGATCAACCAAAAGTATGCCGTGAACAAGACTCTGTCTGAAGTCAAGCGTCCTGGTCTGCAAAACGCAAACGTCAAACTGGTACTACAAAAGTAGTTCTTTTTCGCGTTCCCAAACTAGCGGGTTAACCCTTCCCTGGTTAGCCCGTTTTTTGTTGGCGCTCTTTCGGCAACGTTTGGAAGGTGTCCTTTTTCTTCATCCCTCTATCTACAGTTTTTTAGCGATCGTTGCACTAAAGCGATCGAGCTTAAGAGAAAGCTAAAAGTGTTGTTTTGTAGCCCGTTGGCAAGCTAGAGTTTGTTTTTAATCGCAGTGCGTTTGCTATGAATCCAATTTCTCCCGATCTTGATCGATCGATCAGGCACTTACTGCGTAGCTGCGGTCAATATGCAAAGCAAATGGCTGACAGTCCGTTTGAAGTTTTTGAGAAAGGACCGGAGGATTTCGTTACCAGCATTGATGCAGCGCTTGATCAAAAACTGGCAGCGGCATTCGCAATGATGTTTCCTGACGACGGGGTCATTACCGAAGAGGATGCCCAATCGCGCCGCAAGTTTCACGCTGGCTACAGTCGGCTGTGGTGCATTGACCCGATCGACGGCACAGAAGATTTTATTCACCGCAAGCGCGATTATGCTGTCATGGTGGGATTACTGCAAGACCAGCAGCCGATCGCGGGTTGGCTTTATGCACCCGCTTACGATCAGCTTTATTATGGTGGACCCGACTGGGGTTTGTTTCAGGCAACCGCCGATGCACAGCCAGAGACCTTAGTTGCGACGGAACCTGCGCCACCAACGGCTGGGTTTTGCCCTGTGCTGATTGGTCATCGCGATCAGGCACAGTTTGGTAGCGCGATCGCTCAGTTGATTCCAGAGGCTCAGTTTTACTCGCTTGGCAGTTTTGGCTTAAAGGTGGTTGATGTCCTTTTGGGACGGGCAGGACTCTACCTCTACTTTAATGGTCGGGTCAAACTGTGGGATACGGCAGGACCCTTAGCCCTAGCGAAAGCCGCTGGACTCGTCTGCTGTGATTTGGACGGTCGATCGCTCGGTTTTTCACCCGATGATGTGCATAGTGAGACCTTAGCGCACACACAGCCAATTTTAGTGGGTTGGTCTCAGTATGTTGAATTATTGCGACCCAAGCTTAAAGCAGCAGTCGAAGCGGTTGCTCAAAACCTGAAACCATCGGTGTAAGAGGACAATGCCCGTCTCACCTACAAAGAAGTGCGTCCGTAGGACTACTACCACCTGGAAAGCGCAGCGCATGGGGTGCAATACCTAACGTCGTGGCTTGGCTTTTTTGGTTCTTATAGAGCTGATACACAATCAAGGTAACGCCTTACTCCACTGACACTGCTTCAGGCAAAAAACGGAAGAAGGCGCATGTGCTCGAAAACCACCTGTGTTTCATCGCCTTTGCATACTGACACATCAATAGCCCACAAGTGCGGTTCAAAGCTTGCTACTATCTTTGACATACGGTACAAGATTGAGCGCCCAGCCCAAGAATCCGTAAATTCTCCCTCTAACAAGCGTCGGAAACCCTGCCATGATGGTGTGAGTATCGGTTAACGGCAGTCTTTGCCTCCTGTACTTTTGCGATCGTGGTTCAGCCTCAGTTCTATTCCAAAGAATTCTACAGATTTTTCATGCAGATCGAAGCGTTTAGTGAACTCTTCCCCCTTTTAATGGCAGCTAATCCAGAAACCCTGGAGTGGTTACTATCAGTTGCTGTTGAACACGAATACCCAGCGAATCGGGCAGTGTTGATGGAAGATGCGTGGGGCAATGCCGTCTACTTTGTGGTCTCTGGTTGGGTTAAGGTACGACGTTTGTCTGGTTCGGGTGAAGATGTTGTAACCTTAGCTGTACTGGGACGGGGAGACTTTTTTGGCGAAATGGCGATTTTGGATGAGTCACCGCGATCGACCGATGTGATTGCTCTTTCCGCAGTCAGGCTCATCAGTATCTCAGCGCAGCGGTTTATTCAAACCTTGTTCAAAGATCCACAACTGCACCATCGGATGTTGCAATTAATGGTGCGACGTTTGCGGCAAACCAATCTCCGCTTTCAGTTGCGCCACCAGCCACCCGCTGTCAAGCTGGCAAATACCCTGGTTTCTCTGGGAGAGAATTATGGGCAGGAAGTGCAGCATGGCATCGAGGTCTTCAATATTCCGTTCAAAGATCTGGCAGATGTCACTGATATTGGTGTGGAAGAAACAGCCAAAATCATGGAAAAGCTGGATAGTAAGGGCTGGATTAAGATTGATACCGTAGGACAAACAGTTTTATTAGTCAATCTAAAGCAACTGACACACCTGGCAGGCAAGGTATAGGGTAAAAGCACGCAGAGCCGAATTGCGCTGAAGTAGCAACCATTGACCACTGAGATGACTAGAGTCTTGAAGCGCTTGGAGTGCTGAAAAGCCTTCGGTTGGCGATGGCAATAGCAGCGCTGCCATCAGGTGATCTGTGGCTTGTGGCGGAGGTAAGGCAGAGGGTGCAAGGTGTACCTTATCGAAAGAAGGACTGCTGTATAGTGATGCTGCTTGCAGCACACAGTTTAGGCAATACAGGAGCTAGATTAGGCATGAATCGAGAAGACTTGGAGCCAGATTCTCAGGTTGAGCTGTTCCAGCCTGGAGGGGCTAGCTTGAGTCAAGAGCAAACCCATTCACCTATCTCTGCGCCTTTGACAACGCTTCAACTCCACTATCAAGTGGCAATGCCAGAGCCAGAAACCCATCTGTTTGAAGTAAGCCTTCAGGTTAAAGGTTTGCAGCCCCATGCTACGGCATTGCTGGATCTAAAGATGCCCGTTTGGACACCTGGATCGTATCTGGTACGGGAGTATGCAAGGCACTTACAGAATTTTGTGGCAGTTGTAGGCGATCGCACCCCAACACCGCTACCTTGGTGCAAGATCAGCAAGAATCATTGGCAGATCGATCCCCAGGGACAGGAGTCTGTGACGGTTCGCTATCAGATTTATGCTGATGAACTTTCGGTGCGGACGAATCATCTTGATAGCACGCACGGCTACTTCAATGGAGCAGCGTTGTTTTTCTACATTCCAGGGTATGAACGGCAGCCGTTGACGATCGCGATCGTGCCTCCTGACGGTTGGCACGTAACCACACCCCTTCAGCCGTCGGAAGGACAGAGCTACACCTTTGCAGCACCCGATTTTGATACGCTGGTGGATAGCCCCTTTGAAATTGGTCGCCATACCGTCTATCCCTTTGAAGCACTGGGTAAACCACATCAGCTAGCAGTGTGGGGCGATGGCAACCTGGAACCAGAGCGTTTGCTTCCAGATATCCAAAAAATTATTCAGGTTGAAGCTGATCTGTTTGGCGGCTTGCCCTACGATCGCTACCTTTTCTTGCTTCACCTGTCATCACAAGGCTTTGGTGGGCTAGAGCATCACTCATCCTGTTCTTTGATTTATCAACGCTTTGGCTTTCGGCAAAAGGACAAGTACGATCGCTTTATCCAACTGGTAGCGCACGAATTCTTTCACCTCTGGAACGTAAAGCGTATTCGTCCCAAAGCGCTGGAAGTTTTTGACTACGAGCAAGAGAACTACACGCCGTCACTGTGGTTTAGTGAGGGTACAACGAGCTTTTATGATCTGGTGCTTCCTTACCGGGCAAGGATTTACGATGTACGGGCTTACTTCATGGCGCTGAACCGTGAAATGACCCGCTTCTTCATGACACCCGGGCGGAAAGTACAGCCCTTGAGCGAATCGAGTTTTGATGCCTGGATTAAGCTCTACCGCTCAGATGCCAATAGTCCCAACTCCCAAATGTCTTACTACCTGAAGGGAGAAATGGTGTCACTGCTGCTCGATTTGCTCATTCGTGAACGACATCGCAATCGACGATCGTTCGATGATGTCATGCGGCAAATGTGGGAACAGTTTGGTAAGCCCGACGTTGGTTTTACGCCAGAGCAACTCCAGCAGGTGATTGAAGCCGTTGCTGAAACCGATCTTACAGACTTTTTTGAGCGTTATTTGCACGGTCTTGAGGAACTACCATTTGACGACTACTTGAACCCTTTTGGGCTGCGTTTAGTCGCTGATGCTGGGGCTGATGAGGGTGTCCCTGATGTCGGGCTGGTGGTAAAAACTGAACATGGGCGTGACGTAATTAAATTTGTTGAGACAGCTTCTCCAGCCCAGAAAGCAGGTATGGCGGCGGGTGATGAGTTGCTGGCAATGAATGGTGTGCGGGTCAGTGCTGACCAACTGAACGATCGCTTGCGAGATTTTCAACCCGGCGATCGGGTGCAACTTTCGTTTTTCCATCAAGATGAGCTGCACTCTCGAACAGTGACACTGGCAAAACCACGACTCACTCGTTTCCAGATTGTGCCAGTAAAGCAGCCAAATCCTCGCCAGGAGCAAAACTTCCTGGGTTGGCTGGGCGTGCCACTAGCAGCAATGAGAGATTAGGGCACTGCGGCAATATAGCAAAAGGATGTAGCTTGCTTCCGCTCGGCGGTAGGATGAGAGATACAGCAAAACCCTTGCTCAAAGGACGTTTCAAGGTTTATGTCTGTCCTCACGTTCGCTTCGACTGCTATAGTTTTAACGCCAGTGTGGTCAATGGGCTGCGTCGTTTCAACCCACAAACTAAGGTCTGCCAGACCGCTAGCCCAAGCGGTAGCCAAAGCCACGTACTGTAATAACGTATTGCGGACTACTGGGGTCGATCTCTAGCTTTTCTCTTAACCAACGGATATGAACATCCACAGTTTTAGAGTCGCCCATGAAGTCAATACCCCAAACTTTCTCTAAAAGCTGATCACGCGAGAACACCCGCCGTGGATTGTTCATAAATAACTCCAGCAGCGTAAATTCTTTGGGAGATAGGTTAACCGCTTTATCGCGCACCGTCACCCGGCATTCTTGAGGATAAAGCACAATTTCCTGAAACTGGAGGACTAATTGCTCTTGAGGCTGGGGCTGCCGGTTGGCTCGACGGAGGAGCGATCGACAGCGGGCAATCAACTCCCGCATCCCAAAGGGCTTTGCTAAATAGTCATCGGCTCCAATTTCTAACCCAACAACAATATCAGTCTCAGTGCCTTTTGCACTCAGCATCAGAATTGGCGTTGTCATGCCTTCCTGCCGCAGCAGACGACATAAATCTAGTCCATTGATGTGAGGCAGCATCAAATCCAGGATAAGCAGATCGATCGCTGGAATGTCTCCGCTCTCACCCGTACAAGAAGCACGTACCACCTCTAGGGCTTGGCGACCGTCCTCAACGGCTAGCACCTGGTAGCCTTCATCCGTTAGCGCCATGGTAATCGTTTCACGAATAAGTGACTCATCCTCCACAACCACCAGAAACGGCTGAGAGTCTTCAGGTGGTTGTGTCACTCCAGACGATCGCATACTGGCAGTAAATTGTGCGGCTTCAAACATTCAGTTATTACAGGCTAAAATTTTAGTGCTTGCCTTCGATCGTCTAAATGTCATTACTCACTGGTTAAGGTGCTCCTGTTCCTTAAACAACAGCAAAGAGAAGCTCGTGCTTAGAGACAGTTAGCTATAACCCAACTGCAAAAGCAGCGTTAATAAAGATAGAGATCTAAAGGTGTAAAGCAACAGAATAAAGATTCATTGTTTACGATGAGTTAACTCTAAGTAAACAAAAGGTTAAGTCTAAAATAATTATTGATTCAGATGATATTTCAAGACGCTTATTTGTATTAGAAGCGGTCGAATGGCTGCCCCAGTATCGTACAGATTTTCTCAGCTCTATAGCCGTAGTCATGTTGGTTAGGACGGGGTGCAGGGGTTCTACCCCTGGCTGGGGGCGGAAGCCCCCACACCCCCTTTGATCCCAATGTCCTAAGCCCTGTGGCGATAGCTATAACAAGCTTGTCAGGCACAGCACACCCAAAATGCCGAGATCGTGCTTACAAGAAAGGCTATGAGTTTGAATTGCTAGAGCGATTAACCAGACCCAAGCCTATGAGTTTTAGCTAGTTTGCTTTAGCAGGAGTTAAGGCTTAAAGTGCAGAAGGCTTAAAGTGCAGATCTCTGCCTGCTTACAGAAACCAGAAATTCGTCCAGACAATTAGCCCTTCCTTGTCTCAGCCGCGATCGCTGCGATCAGGTTAGGCTGAAACGCTCACTACTAATCGCTGAAGGTGGGATAACTTGCTTCTCTTACGATGGTGTAAAGCTCTGGGACGGTCTGTCTGTAACGGTTTGGATGGTGTCCTGGCTAACCGTTAAGTGCGATGCCTCTGCCTGATTCGCGATCGCAGCTTCAGGAGGGCTTGCAGGCGTGGCTGACTCGGCAACCGAACGGTGACGGTCTTCGATCAAATCTTGAATAAATCCGGCGACAGGGACAGCCGTGAGCAATCCTGGTAAGCCAGCAATTTTAGTACCGATTAAGAGCGAAATAATGACCCAAATTGGTCTGAGACCAGTGAAGCCTCCCAAGACACGGGGTGCGATCGCCTGATCGACAATCTGATCAATGACGGTAGCAACCGCCAGCGTTTTTATACCCTGCCCCAAATCTTGTGCGGCAACCAGCACACTAATCAACCCAAAACCAAGGATATCCCCAAACGGAATCAGGGTCATCAGCCCGACCAAAAGCCCAAGGAGTAAGCTATATGGCACCTTGAGAAAGAAGAACGCCAGTGTCAAAGCGGTGCCCATAATCAACCCCATTGTCGCCTGACCAATGAAATAACGGTTGAAGTTGCTTTCTAACTGTTGAGCCGAGCGATCGCGGTATTTTTGCGGCACCCACTGAAAAACACCATTCCAGACGCGCCTACCATCCAGTAACAAATAAAGCGTGAGCACCAGCACCAGCAGCGCTTCTGATAGGCTACCGATCGCATCAAGTGTCAAGGTTACGCTCTGGTCAGCGAGCGCTTGTAGCTCACCTGGCAGTCGCTCAGAGAATTGTGCAATCAAGCGATTCAAATGTACAGGTAAGCGACGGCTTAACGCCCAGGACTGTAGTATCTCTAGCTTTTGGCTGCCTGCCGCAATCCAATCTGGCAGCAGTGTGACAATCTCGTTTAACTGCGTGATCACAGTTGGAAACAGCGTCACCCCCAGCGTCACCAAGATCACCAGGCTCACCACCAGCACCAGCAAAACGGCGTAGCTGCGTCGAACACCACTCCGATACAAAAACTGCACTGGATAATTGAGGACGAAAGCTAGAACCGCCGACAAGATAAAAATCGTGAACAGCGGCTCAAAGTACTGCACAAGTTGGAGTAAAACCCAACTGTTAAGGACAATAAACGGCAGCGTTAACCGAATCTTAAGCCATTGAGTCCATTGATCAGATCCAAGCATGAGGGAGAGAGTCGAAGGGATAGAAAGTGGGGAGCCAAGAGTGAGGCATTCTTCTACCGTACACCCTCCATCCCTTCTCTGACCCTGGTGTCTGGCTCAGTTCATGCTGACCGATCGCGGGTCAAGTCCATCGCGCAAGCCATCGCCTAAGAGGTTAAACGCAAGCACCATCAATGTAATGAACAAGCCAGGAAAAAGCGTTGTCCAGGGTGAAGAGAGCGAATATCCTCCTTTAAACGCATCCGACAGCATTGCCCCTAGCTCTGGTGTGGGTGGTTGTGCGCCTAGCCCCAGAAAACCTAACCCAGCCGCTTCTAAGGTTGCCGTGCCGATCGAGAGCGTTGTTTGCACCACAAGGGGAGCAAGGCTGGCTGGCAGAATGTGGTGGATGATAATGCGATCGGGCGTTGCCCCCAGTGCCCGCGCTGCCTCGACAAACTCTTGCTCTCGTAGGGACAGCACCATGGCACGGGTCAGCCGCGTAAACAGCGGAATTTGTGCCAGACCGACAGCAATCACGACACTTTGGATGCTAGGACGAGTCACTGTAACGATCGCGATCGCCAACAGAATGGATGGAAACGCCAGCAAAATATCTGTGAGCCAACCAATGGCAACTTCAATCATGCCTCGAAAATACCCTGCCAGCAGTCCCAACACCAAGCCGATCGCTAGTCCAATGCCCACTGAGACAAGGCTGATGCTAAGTGATATCCGGATGCCATACCAGACCAGCGTCATCACGTCCCGTCCCAGGGCATCTGTACCAAACCAGTGCGCTGCCGACGGTGGTAACAGCCGCGCCAGATAATCACGATCTGTGGTGGGATCATACGGATGCAACACCGGAGCCAGCAACGCTAAAGCGCTCAGGGCGATCGTCAAAACTAGCCCGATCTTGCCAGCCGGAGACTGCCAAAAGCGCTGAAAAGCTCGTTGTGTCAGGTATTGCATGGGAAAAAGCCGCAGAGGACGTTAGTGGTTATAGCAAAAGGATGTAGCTTGCTTCCGCTCAGCGGTAGGATGAGGGATCAAGGATGAATCGAAGCCTTTGCTCCAAGGACGTTTCAAGGTTGATGTTTGTCCACACGTTCGCTTCGACTGCCATATGATGTACCGTTCTACTTGCAATCGTCACACCTGGCAACCCTGTAACCGTTTTACTCACTTGGTCTTCTTAAGCGTGCGTTCCAAAATGCCTTTAGCAGGCTCAACGATCGCCCAGGTGCCGTTTGGCTGCTTGCGTAACGCTGCAAATAAAAGCAACTTACCACTGCCGATCGTCTCGCCCTGGCTAACAGCACCGAGACGCGGCTTGTTCAACCCACACAGGCGAAAGAGATAAGCTGGCACGTCAGGGCTAGAAAAGATCAGGCAACGATGGTTATCAAGCTGAGTGCGACCCTCAAACGGTGCATAGACTTGGTTGCCATCAAGCGCCACAGCAATATCGCCCAGCCCACCCAGAACGGTGCGATCGGCGATCGTATCGCCTGGTTGCAGTTCCCAGTTTTGATACAGCTTAATTTTAAGTGGTGCGTCCTCACTGGGAGGTTTGGCGCAGCCCAACGGTAAAAGCAGCGTCACGACCAACAAACTCATTCTAATCAGGGCAACCTCTGACCTAGCGAAGATTGAAACGATAGCCAGCATATTGATCGCCCTCATAAAGAACGACCAGCCACGTCTGCGGTTCAAACTCTAGCTGGTAAGCCTCTCGCTGCGCTGTCGCCCCTACACGCACCTGGAGGTCAACGAGTTTGCAATACGGGTCTTTCAAAATCTCCTGCACTTTTTGCTTCTTATCGCCCTCTGGCACCGTGAGTAAGCGTGCTAACTGCTGCCTCGACAGCCTGGTTTGTGATTGCACAACTTCCTGGCACAGTTCGCCAGAAGTTTTTTTGCTGAGAAAAGACGGCAGGCTATGCAAGTCTAGCAAAAGCCCAAACGACAGCACCACCACGCCGCCAGCCATTAATTGCTTTGAATTAAACCGTTCAGACTTTGGGTATTGCATTCGTCCTCCTAATCGATCGCTGTTCGCTAAAAATCCAGCCATTGCTCGGGCAGACTAACCAACGCCTTGAGGTGCTGGAGTCTACCGTCGGGCTTCCTGAAGTAATGACTGCCTGAGGCGCTGACTATGTGCTTGACTACTATTTGCTTGACTAAAATCTGCCACCCAGCAGTAGCCCCAGCATGATAAGAAACAGGCGGTAAATGGAAACGAACCCAGCGTTTGGCACACAGATTGCCAGGTAAACAGCCGCCGCCGCCGGCGCAAACATCAGCACCAGCAATAGCGGCGCAAGCGCTGGAACCTGTGTGAGTAAAAGTCGTGCGCCCACCCGGATGGCAGCAGCAAGCACAATCCACAGGGCGGCATCTTTCACCCGCTCGAGCGATGTGTGTGGCATTTGGAGAAACTGCCGCAGCTTTAACCCATACCGCCGGATGGACGAACCATTCACAGACGATGAACTGGCAGACGATCGCGGTTCGTGCGATCGTCCCGTAGGTCGGCGCGGCTCCTGCCGAGGGGCAACGATCGCAGGTTCCAACACGTCTCGGCTTGCCAGATAGCGGAGCGCTTGAGCCGTTTCAGCCGCTTCTTGCTGTGCTTTGGGATCAGTCGCTCCGATCATTGTTTGCTTTTGGCTACCGGTCGGCAGTGTATCGGCACTATAGCGGTAGGCACTGGAGTTAAAAGGTTCTACACCAGCAGGCGAAACTGACATTTTCACCTCAGGATTAGCAGGCTGAACGGGGTCTTCAGTGCTGCTGTGTTGTGCGATCGCCCCATCATGCGGCAGTGTCTCACCTTCTGCGATGGCAGTTTCTAGTGCTTGCAGTAACTGCTTAATCCGTGCTGCCTGAACTTCTAACGCGTCTGTGTCGTCATCGGGTGCTGGCATCGGCGGAACCTCTCGCTGGGGCGATCGTGATGCGGGTCTAGACGGTTGTCTGGTACTTTTTGAAGCCTTCTTTTTGGGAGACGGTTTATCGGCTTCAAGAAGCGAGTCGGGATGTAGGGGGGCTTCGGGCTGTTCAGCGCGTGCCTGCTTCCGCCTGCGATCGGCAAGCAGTTGATTAATCCGTTCCGCCTGAGCCTCCAGGCGCTTCAACTCGTCGATATAGGGCTGTTGATGTCCATCCCGCATTTGACGAAAAGAAAGCGACTTGGGGTTTGCCGCTGCTGGCTTCCGCTTGGCAGCAGTTTGCTTCCGCTTTGCTGTGGAGCGCTGCGTTTGCGATAGCTCAGAGGCTAACGGCGCAAAGGCTTCGTGCGTTTGACGATTGGGCATCTCTACCACATTTGCTTCGCCTTGCCTTGGAGCCGTATCCGAGTCGTCAAACTCTGGATAGGGCTGCTTGGCAAGGTTCATCTCTGTTGGCGGCGATCGAAAAGCTCTAACGCGTGCGTGAAGTTCGTCCATGGTCGGGGAATAACCAGCTTCTGTAGCCAAACGTCTCTCGGCAAAAAGAAACGAATGACATTTCATTAGTATTAGTACGATAGTACTACAGAAAGATGGTTAATGATCATTTTTTTGGCACGATATCCTAAACCGAAACTAGGGAATCGGTGTCGCGTTTAGTAGGCGATCGACGATCGCCCGTGCCCGTCGTCCTCCAATCGGAATCATGCGATGAGCAAGGACGTGCGGCGCAAGAGACTTTACATCGTCTGGGATGACATAATCGCGATCGTCTAAAAACGCCAGTGCCTGTGCGGCACGATGCAGTGCAACCGTACCTCTGGGGCTGACACCCAGCGTGATTTCTTCATCCTGCCGGGTTGCCCGTACTAAGTTGAGGATGTACTGTTGCAACGATTGATCCACATTCACTAAGGCAGCGCGTCGGCGTAGTTCTTGTACGTCTGCAATCGAGAGACAGGGTTGCAATTCCTCCAGTGCGCCTCTGTTTTGCAAGCGTTGCAGCATTTGCAGTTCTTCGGCTTCTGTGGGATAGCCCAACGAGAGCGACAGCATGAACCGATCCATCTGTGCTTCTGGGAGGGGAAAGGTGCCCTGGTACTCTACAGGGTTCTGGGTGGCAATGACAAAAAATGGATTGGGCACCTGGCGCGACACACCATCGACTGTCACCTGCTGTTCTTCCATCACCTCTAGTAGCGCAGACTGGGTTCGCGGAGTAGCGCGGTTGATCTCGTCTGTTAGCAAAATATTGGCAAAGACGGGACCCGGTAGAAACTCAAACGTACCTTTGCTGGGATTCCAGATGTTTGTCCCGGTGACATCGCTGGGCAACAGATCAGGTGTGCATTGAATACGTTGAAATTTGCCATCGATCGAGCGCGCGAGGGATTTTGCCAGTAAGGTTTTGCCAACACCTGGAACGTCTTCTAAGAGAGTATGTCCGCCTGAGATCAGCGCTACCAGCACCAGTCGAATCGCGTCATGTTTGCCAACGATCGTTCGACCCAAATTTTCTGTCAGTGTTTGAATGCGTTCTCTCATGCTGATGCAGGTTCCAAAGGGGGCGGTGGAGTATGAGGATTAGTATGCCCAACTAACACTATCAAGCTAGCGTTAAGACCGCAAATAGGGTCTGCGTCATGGCGGCTAGCTTCAAGCAGTGGCGCGGTGGTTTCCAGCGTTTAGAAAGCGTCCCTGTTCTGTCAGGTTGGGATGACGACACTGCGAAACAGAACGCACTATTTATCTCTACAGCAAAATGATGAAGGATGAGGGATGAATAAGCCCTTGCTTAAAGGACGTTTTAAGGTTGATGTCTGTCCTCACGTTCGCTTCGACTGCCATACCAAAATTCTACTGATGTCATCTGCATCGATCGAGTGTGCCCTTACAGCGCCCACATTGGAAGCGTTGGGCACTTAACGGGCTACCGAAAAAGACCTTGACTACGGGCGATCGGCACTGGAGTCAAAACTCCCAACATGACTAAATCGGGTAAGCCCCCGGCTTTGCCGGGGAGACTCTCAAAAGTTTGACTGGGTGCAGCAATAGCAGAAAAATTCTCCTGTCTGAAAGCAAGTGTGCTTTCGAGCTATCAGGAGAATTGAAATGGATAATCAGAAACT
>JBGTJW010000019.1:0-5126 GCA_041744955.1 Stenomitos sp.
TTCGACAAACTGGCGCTTACAGTCCTGACAACGGAAACGCTGCTTGCCATAGTGGGTGTGTCCATATTTGACAATTTGCGAGGAGTCACACTGGGGACAATGCATAGGACATTCTGGTTAACAGCCTGCACATATAGTTTACAGGATTATCATTACTATGCGGCACTACCCGCGAGCGCCGCTGCCTTTGTTGATCCACACAGCGACAAAACGGTTCATGTCGATCTCATGCTTAATCGCTGAGAGCTTTATGCCGCAAGCGTTTAACGCCTGTCGTGATACCAAATTACACGAATGGGTCTCCGACCCGTATGTCGGCTCAACCCCTGCTTAACCCGAATTCACGTTATTTAGCTATGTCAAAGAGCCACTTAACCCGGTTTTCCGTGCCACTGCACCTTAACCCCCCTACTCACCCTGTTTGAAAATTACAGGGGGTAGCTGTAGAAAAGTGCGAATGACTTCAGCCGCTTCACGTTTACTGCTTAGGTTCGCGCTGTAGGTTTTAGCCAGAGGTTCTATGCCGGAGTCTAAAACCAGGCTAATTCGATAGCCCAGGTAACTCCGTTGCTGCTCACCGCTTTTTGCAATCGATGTAAATTGTTTTTCTTCAATGGCAATTGCTTGAATAGCTTGAAGAGGATACTCGAGGGTGGAGGATAGGCTATGCCGCTTGAGGGTAAGCATGCCCTTTGCTTTATCAAATTCAAACCACGACCCTGGCTTACGGGCATACAACAAACTTGCTACCACCACTAGCAAACCAGGCAGATAAGGTTGCCAGGGGATTGGATAACTGATAGTGATGGGGGTAAGTTTCGTCTGCTTGACGGTGTGCGTCAGTTGTATGGCAATGGTTCCTAGCGGAGAAGTGACGAGAACGGCAGGTGATTCAGGATGAGCGATCGCGGTTTGTAAATGAGCGGCTAACGTCTCTGCATCATGCCAGGTCGCTTTGAGTGGAATATCAATGGTGGCAAGCTGCTTTGAACCGCCAATACGCAGATGGTTGATCGGGTCAGCATTGAACTGTCTAAAAGGTGAGGGGCTAGCTAGAGTTGCAGGTACAAGGACCACGCTTTCGACCGGCTTGACTTCTACTTCCGTATCACTCGGTTCTGCCAAGCGCGTCCTTTCAGCATCTATAGTCCCAAAAAACATGACTGTTTTAGCACGACAGCGTAAAACCCGGGATGGACCTTGCCAAGCGCGATCGCATTCTAAAATGGGCGTTTTGATCAAAGACCAAAGACACGTGCCTGTCACCATGAGTAAAACGCTGATAAGACTAAGTTCGTTCCGCGTATACAGACGTAGCTTATGAGTAACATTAGTCGTAACGCGTAACTTTAGATTCGTGCTGGTATAGCCTGCCATGTTAATTCATCACAGATCTGCTGGTTTGCTTCCCTATGTATTCCCTCCAGAAGGGGTTCAAGTAGCAGCAGATGCTGTTGGCGAATATACTACGAGCATGATTACAGCCATGTGACAAACGCTGAAGCACTTGCTCTTTCGTTACCCATCAAGCCTTGTAGCACGCTTGAAAGTGGAGTTGTAATATATTCGCCAACAGGGCCTATGGCAACGATTCGTGTAAAAACGAGCCATTTGCTTGAAACCTCTATGGTCCAAGGGTTTCAAGTAAAGCAATTGATGAGTTTCTTTTATAGCACTCAAACCGCTGCTTACGCCTATTGAACCGCTTTTGGACTAAATGACACGCAAAAAGCTGCTTTTTCATAGGGTTTAAGCCATTTGAGTTGAGTGAAACCCCCATTTTTGCGTTGCACTTCTGCGTGCCCGGCAACTAAACACGAAGAAAGTGAGCATTATTAGAAGTTATCGAATTGACTTCATTTTGATGAAATGGCTCACTTTTACACGAATCGTTGCCAGACCCCATCCTCTACTGGAACACCATCAAGATCAACGAAATCGTCGAAAGCCTGAGGGCACAAGGGGAACTGATTGAGGATAAAACTCTATCTCACATCTCTTTGCTCCCCTTCAGGCATGTCGTGCCTAATGGAACGTATTTCATTGATGACCTATAGCTGTAAATCCTACATGCCAAGGCTTTCGGTAATACCCGAATTCAAAACCGTAACTTTCTGTTCAAATGCGCACGCGGATCCTTGTTCGACTGCGTCAATGACTTAAATGGGCTGGCGGCAATCGCGGAAGATCTTAGCGGGAAGTTCTCGATCGCAACTGCTTCAGCCAAATATGGCATCCCTCTGAACCAGATTGCGCCAACAGCCGTGAATCTGGCGGCAACCGTAACCAAGAGTAGGGCTGAAAGACTTCACCGCTTTCACGAAAACTACCTTGGATGACAAAAATTTCTAACCCACCCGGTGCGAGTAGATCGATTAATGCGTTCGCATGCCATTGTTCCAGTTGAACTGTTTCTCGATCGTCGACAAACAACGGCAGCGTGCTGACACCCAGCCGCGTCACATCAGGGATATAGGGCTGTTGCATTGTGTTGAGCGTCATTTGGGTGCGATCACCTGGGTCAAATTGCCAGAGTTTGACCAGAATGATACAACCGCTGGCTGAACCGGGCGTATGGTGCGATGTGGGCGGATTCCGCACATAAGTGCCGACGGGATAGTCCCCATGCTCATCCTGAAACACGCCAGCTAAAACTAAAAATTCTTCGCCACCGCCATGGGTGTGGGGAGAGAACTGGCTATGGGGCGCATAGCGGACGATTGTGGTCGCGCGTGCCACTTCATCCCCAACGCGATCGAGCATTCGCCTTTCCACGCCAGGTATGGGTGAAGCGTGCCAAGGCATCGCCGCTCCATGCACCACTGCCCGTTTTGTAAAGTCAGCATTGAGTTCCATCGCGTTCTTCTCTCCCCAATAAATCAATGACAATTACGCACTAAAACTGGGACGTTGCGCCATGCGATCGTGCCAAGTTCTCAGATGGGTTGCGGTTTCGGGAATCGTAATTTGACAAAAGCCCCCAAACGCCACTCCTGCCAAAGCGGTAATATCTGCCACCGTAAAGCGATCGCCCGCAATATAGGGCTGAGTCGCCAATACTTGATCCAAGTGATGTAGAGTCGTGATCGCCTGTTCCTTTTGCTTTTCGCCCCATGCCTGAATTTGATAGGCTTCAAAGCCTAAACCGGACGTGGCATGGTGGAAGTAGTTGGCGATCGCATCCAGCAAATTCGCTTCCACCTGCCGTTGCCGCATGTGAATCACGGCTCGCTCCGTGGCAGTCTTTCCAGTCAAGGTCGGCTCGCCCGCCAAATGGTCGAAATACTCAGTAATGGCGGTACATTCGGCAATACAGGTGCCATCATCGAGTTCCAGCAAGGGCACCGCACCCGCTGGATTTTTTGCCAGGAACGCTGGCTGCTTATGCTCACCTTGGGGTACATCGACTTGGACAAATTCTACTTGCTCCGTCAAGCCTTTTTCCGCCAGGACAATGCGCACCCGCCACGGGTTGGGGAAGGCTTTGTATTCGTAGACTTTCATGGCAATTCTCCAAATGAGAGGACTTCATCTATCTAACGTTCGTTAGGTTATCATGCCGCGCGCCATGGGCGATTGTCAACCCCCTATCTAACGTTAGATAATTGAAGGTATGAAAGATGATTTAACGGACTATTCAGCAAAAGCAATCGAAATTCTTGAGGCGGCGGAGATCCGGATTCGCCGGGGCGGCTTTGAGGCGGTGAGTTATCGCGATCTCGCGGCAGATGTGGGAATTAAGGCTGCCAGTGTGCATTACCATTTTCCGCAGAAGGCATTGCTGGGCGCAGCGGTGGTCGATCGCTATAGCGATAAATTGTTGGCGGCATTGGGTTCGGTTGATCTCACCCAAGCAACGGTAGAGGAGCATTTACAACGCTTATGTGATTGCTATGCAGCGGCTGTGCAGAAGGACGGGATGATTTGTTTAGGCTGTATGTTGGGGGCGGAGTCTAAGGATTTGCCCGATGCGGTGTCGGCGGCTGCGAGACGATTTTTCACGCGGCTACTCGATTGGATTGAATCGGTACTGGGCGATCGCGCTGACGCTTCCACCTTGGCTGTTCACATCATCGGCGCTTTGCAAGGCACGATGATTTTGGCAGTGACGCTTAAACGCTCAGAGTTGATGGATGAAACTGCCGATCAGTTAAAGCGATTAGTCGCCGTATAAGGGGTTCCCTGACGCAAAGGTACGTAAAGCGACATGGCTAATATTGCCCACCCCGCCCTAAATGTAAAAGTAGAATTGAAACCTTTGCTGGTTCGTCATTTCAGCGCCTTTCTACCTTCTCATTTAATACAATGCCATGCGTTTCCCGATCGTGCGAAAACTTAGCCCCTCTTGCCTTAAATGCACCATGATTATGGCAAGGGTTATCGCACTAGAAATGACGCTGATCTGATGGCTATGGAGCCAAACCAAGAGACCGTGCGGAAAGTAGACTTTTTGCACTCTCAAAGTCTCTATAGCCAGAATAGGCTTCCAGCCCACGATTCACACAAGCTTTCGATGACCTGTGCGGCTAAATTTACGTTTTTGGCGGGGTAGGCAATATTAGCCTACCAGTAACCTTGGCAACAACATCAAGCATCTCTGCCAATCCGCTCCAACCGGGTTGTCATGCAGCGATCGCCATAAACTACATAAAAAACAGGCTGCAAGATTTACATCTCGTCATTCCAATTTATAGGCGTAATCGTCTGATTTATCCAGTCTTCCCGCAGAATTCCATAGCAAATTGAATCCAACCGTTTGCCATCGACAGTCGCCCAAGCTTTTCGGAAGTGCCCCTCTTTGACATAGTTGCACTGTAAAAGAACTTTCCGCATGGCGAGGTTATCAACGCGAGTACTGCCCTCAATGCGTTCAAGTTCAGACCATGTTTCAAATAGATAACCTGTCAACCATCGAAGCGCTTCTTTACCAATGCCTTGTCCCCGATACTCAGATTGAATCCGCAAATCGAACATGGGAGCGCCATCATCTATGTCATCGAGATCAAACAGCCGAATCAACCCAACGCGCTGATCAGGGTTAGCAATAATCCAAAAGGTCTGACAATTCGTTCCAGTAAACTCGCCTCGGTCAACCCATTCCAGCACTTCGGCTCGGCTAAGTCGAG
>JBGTJW010000020.1:0-3642 GCA_041744955.1 Stenomitos sp.
GGAGAGGGGGGAGGAGTGAGGAGTGAGGGAGGAGGGATGAAGGATAAAGGATAAAGGGTTTGATTCTGTCTGATTATTGGTTAGAGTTTTGAGTGATTTTCTCTGCGTCCTCTGCTTCCTGACCTTTTTTAACAACTAACAACCTCCTGCCGTGGTTTCTCTCCTACAACTGCAAGCACACCAAACGTTACCGGATGCCGATCGCGTTCACTACCGCTGTCAACAAAATGTGAATCTGTATGGTTCTTCAGCCCTGGAGGGACTGGTGACGCAGGCAGCAGCAGGACGATACTTGCGCGTTGTGTCTTTGCCAGATGCGCCAGCAGGAACCAGTCAGGGTGCTGTAGAAGTCTGTTTATGTGAGGACGATTACCCTGGCTGGCTGGCGATCGCTGACTTAGAGCATCTGGATTTTGCTGCTGCCCCTTATCAGGCGATCGTCCTTGCCGAAACGGATATTAGCAGTAGAGTGCCGGGGGCGATCGCCGTTGCTCAGGCAGCGATGGCACAGCCAAACCACTATCTCTGGGGCGGCACGGTGGCACCCAATTACGACTGTTCGGGTTTAATGCAGGTAGCCTTTGCGGCGGTCGGCATCTGGCTACCCAGAGATGCGTATCAGCAAGAGGCATTTACACACGCGATCGCGCTGTCAGATTTACGTCCTGGCGACCTGGTGTTTTTTGGTTCGCCTGCCAAAGCGACTCATGTTGGGCTGTATTTGGGGGATGGCTGCTACCTTCACAGTTCTGGCAAAGATCAGGGACGCAACGGCATTGGCATTGATTGCTTATCGGCTCAAGGCGATCGTGTGAGTCAGACCTACTACGCTCAACTGCGGGGGGCAGGGCGAGTCGTCGCCAGCTATCAATCTCGCTGTAGCGCATGACGCTGACGTTTTTTGATACAGTGCTGTCAGTCTTCTCTTAACATCTAGCTCTCTTAACCTCTAGCGGTATTGCTTATGAGTACGTCATTGCACCCTGAAGGGCTGGCGAGTGCATCCCGACTTGCCGTTAAACCTGAAGTTTCGGTTGTAGTGCCGATTCATAACGAATACGAGAGTTTGCCCCATCTGGTAGACGCGATCGCCGCCAGCCTCCAGGCAGCAGACCTCCACTACGAAATTATTTGCGTGGATGACGGCTCGACGGATGACTCTGCCGTGTTGCTGAAACAGCTTGCTCAGTCTCGTAGCGACCTACGGGCTGTGATTTTGCGTCGTAACTATGGTCAGACGGCAGCCATGGCAGCGGGGTTTAGCTGTGCTAAGGGACAGACTATCGTCACGTTAGACGGCGATTTGCAAAATGATCCTGCTGATATTCCCGTCATGCTGGCGAAGTTAGAGGACGGCTACGATCTTGTCAGTGGTTGGCGAAAAAACCGACAGGATGCCGCTCTCACTCGCCTATTGCCCTCAAAAATTGCGAATTGGCTCATTGGCTTGGTTACAGGGGTCAAGCTGAATGATTATGGTTGTTCGCTCAAAGCATATCGGGCTGAGTTAGTAGCTGATATGAATCTTTATGGTGAATTACATCGGTTTCTACCAGCGCTAGCCTTTATCGAAGGAGCCAGAATTACGGAGCTACCTGTGCGTCATCATGCGCGTCGTTTTGGCAAAAGCAAATATGGCTTAGACCGCACCTTCCGCGTCATTATGGATTTGCTCACCGTTTGGTTTATGCGTAAGTTTTTAACGAAACCGATGCACGTTTTTGGTCTTTTTGGTGTAGGTTCGATCGCCCTCGGCACCGCGATCGGTCTTTATCTCACCGTCATTAAAATTACCTATGGCGTTAGCATTGGCAATCGACCGCTGCTCATTTTGGCGGTTGTTTTAGTCTTAGCTGGTGTGCAGCTTTTCAGCGTCGGGCTACTGGCAGAACTGTTGATGCGTACCTATCACGAATCGCAAGGACGACCCATCTATCGCATCCGTGAAACGATCGAACCAGGCAGCAACGTTGACAGTTAAGGACTAAGCACAAAAGCAGTTCAAGCCTTTGTAACGGTGCCGCCTTCACTAAAAGCTCTTTCCCTTACCCCAAAAGTAGCTGCCGTTACTTGTGCTATGGCTTCTTGCCCATTTACCAAGCCAGCCAACGAAGACATAGGGTAGACCGTGCCCATATAAGTAAGACGTTGGTATTATCTAAGCCACGAGCCTAAACACAAGTTTCTGTTCGCTTTGTGTAGCAGTTCTTACAGTTTTACAAACCTCCGCTTTCAGGCTTCCTAACTTTGTCTATGCCTTACGATTTTTGCGGGTTGTATCCTTCGGCAGATTGGTTAAGGAAAGCCAACTTGATATTGTTGATTTGTCAACAAAAAACTTTAGGTAAACAACCATGAACATTATTGCTTGGATCATTTTAGGTCTGATCGCTGGTGCGATCGCAAAGGCAATTTATCCCGGTTCTCAAGGTGGCGGCATTCTCGGCACGATGGCTCTGGGTATTATTGGCGCATTTGTTGGTGGTTCTCTGTTTAGCTTGCTGAATACTGGCACAATTAATTTTGCCGCTGCAAGTTTGAGCATTCCTGGTGTTTTCGTCGCTGTCATCGGCGCTATCATTGCTATCTTCCTATGGGGTTTGCTGACCCGCCGCGCAGCTTAAGCTAGCCATAGTCGAAAACGCCGAATCGCCTATGCGAACGATCGTTTAGTAATGGCGATCGCTAGGGCAAAAGTTACGGGGTTAGTGGTGTAAGCAGAACTTAAATGTTAGAACCACTAATCTGAATTCTTCTTTGAAATATGATTTTGCCTATACAGGTTTAGTCAGGCGTTTTACACGCTTTGACTGAGCCTGTATTTAATTTGGTTAGCCTTTCCTTGGAAATGAGAATTCAATCACGACGAACTTTGTAGGATGCGTTAGGCGCTAGTCGTAACGCATCAATCCGAGACTTTGATGCGTTACGCGACGCTAACGGCATCCTACGCAGAGTTACAGATTATTTAATCCAAGACCCTTAGGAGATTGGGTTTCGACTGCACTCAACCCGCTGATACACAGAACTGAGCGCATTGAGACTTCGGCAATCTCTAAACTTTGCTGCTACCCATCAGGTAGAGTAGCGCCATCCGCACGGCTACACCGCTAGCGACTTGTTGCGAAATGAGGCTGAACTGGGGATCATCCATCAAGTCAGAGCTAATTTCGACACCGCGATTAACGGGACCGGGATGGAGCAGTTTCACATCAGGGTGACAGAACTTGAGACGATCGCGCGTAATGCCAAACTGCTGGTGATATTCTCGCAAGCTCGGCAGCAAATGGCTGGTCATGCGCTCTTTCTGCAACCGCAGTGTCATAACAAAATCAGCATCACGGAGAGCAGGCTCTAGCGACCAGTGGAGAAAGAGTTTGCGGGGAAAGGTCGTGAAGGGTGAGGGATCCTGCCTCTTCTGTCCTTTGTCTCCTCTCTCCTCTCCTTTCACAAAGTCTGCAAAGAACTGTGGCACCAATGTTGGTGGTCCTGCTAGATGCACTTCGGCACCACTAGCAGTCAAACTCCAAAGGTTGGAGCGGGCGACGCGGGAGTGCAGAATATCGCCAACGATCGCAATTTTCTTGTCTTTTAGCAAAGATAACTGCGGTTGATTCGGGTCTAGCAGTGTGGCGATGGTAA
>JBGTJW010000021.1:0-5241 GCA_041744955.1 Stenomitos sp.
GGCATCTTGCAACAGGCGATCGCCCCCAATTTCTTTCACATCTTCCAACCGTTCGGCACTCTTTTGATAATCCACTTCGACCTGGAGTGCTTGAAACAGGCGGTTGAGTAGTTGTTTCTTGTGGCGATCGAACAACGCGGGCGCTTCCTGGTCTGCTGGCAGCGACGACTGCACCCGCCCAATGTAGGTTGCCACCAGTCCCACTTTGTTCTGACTGCTAGCAACAGCAACCTGAGCCAGCGACGTGTATTTGGGCTTGCCTTTTTCATCTAAGACGTCTCGGTAAGCACGTTTGGGACGCTGCTGCACTGGCTTGAATTCGCCCTTCTCACCCGCTCGTTTCACTTCCTGAGCGATGTGAGGAAGTCTGCTAGCAGGCGTAATCAGCAACTGGTCACCATCAAAGTCGGCTTGGTGATAAGTTTCGGCATCCTGGGGATGAATCCAGACCACATTCCGGGTCCGCATTAATTCAGGACGATGCACATTCTGATAGCGACGGATGTTGTCGCGGCTGACGATGGGATAGCGGGTCACGATGACTTCGCCTTCAGGTAGATGAGGGGCGCAAACATTGCCACGCTTCAGCTCTGGTGCAGGCAATGCCATCCCAGAACCATGCTTGAAGCCCCCATTCACCGCGAGTGCCTGCCACTGC
This sequence comes from Stenomitos sp., assembly GCA_041744955.1. GTDB lineage: Bacteria > Cyanobacteriota > Cyanobacteriia > Leptolyngbyales > Leptolyngbyaceae > Stenomitos. Next base: position 659 of record JBGTJW010000021.1, read on the forward strand.
TGCGCCAATGTATTGGTCAGGTAGTCCACCACTTTCGGTGCTTCTAGGAGGTGATAGCGACGGTCTGCTTTCAGGAGGGAAAGCAGGCGAGCTTCCTGCGCTGAGTCGTCGGATGAGTCTTTAGCGGTATCATCGGGGTCAAAAGAGGTATGTTCATCACCTGGCTTAAGACGCTTTTGCTCTTGGTCGTAGGCGGTGATGAGATGCTTGACGAGGGCGATCGGCTTCCCTTGCAAAGTCGCCAACTTTTCGGCTTTGGCTTGCGTGGCAGGTCCAAAGTCCTTCAGAATGGCGGCTTCTGAGCACCAGATAGTGAACTGCCAGCTATTGTTGTACGCATTGGCTCTGGCGTTGGAGCGATTACCCATCACGACCTGTGGCAATGCGTAGTCTCCACAAGGCACCCGTTCGTTGAGTGCGGTTTTGTGTAGACCTTTGATGGAAGAGCGATCCAGAATCAGGTCGTAACCCTGATCCTTGGTCAGGTGTTTATCAACCAACAGCGTGCCTTTTGCCAAAAAGCTGGTGTCTGGAGCCTTGGTTTCTTCCCCTGCCCAGGCACTTCGCCAAGCTAACCGAAACTGAAACGGCGTATCCATTTTGGCACCCAATTGTTTTGCCAACCAGGGTGAAACCTTACCGTGACAGTCTCCCGTGCGATAGGCGACATCTTCTGAGTTCTGGTAATCGACAAGTCTGACTCGTAGATTTTGAAAGCTACCTGACCCCTTCAAACAATCACTTGCCAACAGGGAACCGTAGCGACAGGCAGCATCCGGTTCTGTGGTAAACAGGTCACGGATCTGGCGGGTAAGACCAGCATCGCCAAAGTAATAGTTCTTGCCCGAACTGAATGCCAGATAGCGTTTGGTGCCGTCTTCAAATTCCCTGTTGCTTAAATCCCGTGGGTTGGGGTCTTGCTCACTCAGTTTGACCACCAATAAAGAGCGTAAGTCTTCGGGTTCAAACAAATGAGCCAGTATGGCGTTGCGGATGATTAGAGGCGTATCAAGGATGCGTTGGGCGATCGCATCATAGACGGGCACCTTCAGTTCATTGTTTGGATTAAGTTGCGTTTCAGCCATGACTCTGCTCCTAATAACACCACGTTGTGTAGGACTCGAACAAAGCGCGAATCCTCTGTCTGCGGTAGCAGTGGGGTGGGTGGGTAGCGGGTTATCGAAGTAAAGAGACTGCGGTGAAAGAGGTTTAGTTTTGGGGTGGAGAGCCGACGCGCTATACTAAGCCAGTTCAAATGTTCTAGCCGATCGCATCAATGACCCGTACGCCCTTTGATCAGTTTTGTAAACGCTTGCTAGAGGAGTTTTTGAGTCCTTTTGGTGATGTGCAACTGAATCTGGAAGTACCCGGAGAATCCCGCTTTGTCGATGTCTGGTTCATGCCCGCTGCCCAAGCAGACATTGACCCATCATCACTGGGCTTGCTAGGCAACATGGCAGCAACGCCCTGTTTGATTGAGCCGTTTCGCAACCCGCCCACTGCAACGGAAATCCGTCACTGCCTGCTCAAGCTGTTTCTAGTGCAGGCGGATTTTCAGCGCAAAGCCAGACGGGAGGAGGAACGGTTAGTTGAAGCCGCACTGCCACAGCTTTGGATTCTCACTGCTTCGGCTTCAGCAGCACAGTTAACTGGGTTGGGGGCGACCCCTGATACGGCTTGGCTACCCAGTGTCTTTTTCCTGCCTTCCCTTCTGCGAGCGGCAGTGATTGTGCTTAACCAACTACCACAAACCCCAGAGACACTATGGTTGCGGCTGTTGGGCAAAGGTGCGACGCAGCAGCAGGCGATTCAGGAGGTGCTGGCATTGCCCCGAGATTCACCTCAACGTGCGATCGCCCTGAGGCTATTAGTGGGTTGGAAGCTTACTATAGAGACAAGTGGCGAAATTGACGAGGAAGACCGGGAGGTTGTAATGACACTGGCACAGGTCTATCAAGAATTGTTAGAGCAGGAGCGCGAAGCGGAGCGCCGTGGGCTGGAGCGTGGATTGGAGCGTGGTATGCAAGAGGGCGAGTTAGCACTCGTTCTGCGTCAACTCACTCGTCGCGTCGGGACGCTTCCAGAAACCTTGCAGGTAAACATTCGGGCACTCACCCTGGCAAAGTTGGAGGCATTGGGAGAAGCGCTGCTGGACTTCACTCAGTTAGAAGATCTGGAAAACTGGCTTCAAGCGCAAAGGACTGAGGATGCTTGAGTGATGACTGTTGGGGTGGTGTACTTTGAGGTCATGCTGCTACCAAGGGGTAGTCTTGGGGATCGGTCGAAAGACTGGAACCGACCAGAACTTGACCAAAGCGTTCACGCAGTGTCTCTTAAAGAGAATCGCCATTACCCGCGTCAAGCCACCAGACTCGTGGCGCACTGCTATAGCGGTTGTAAGCGAGGGCTTCTGCCAGCGATCGCCGCTCTGACGCCCGATCAACACACCCCATTAACACAGTAAGGGTGTCGTAGTTGCCAGCGACCCAGTGTCCTTGAAAGGGTTCGGCGATCGTCTCTATCTCTAGATTCCAAGCAAGGGAGTAGCGAGCAGCCAGCGTCTGCGCTTTGTTACGTCTGATCTCTGCTTCACAAAAGCACTGGCGGGCGCCATTGGCAAGTTCTACATAGTCTGGATCTACCAGGGTAATGCGAGTAGGCTTACAGCGTGAATCAGCGATCATAGCTTAAGCCTTGAGTAATGGATTAGAACTTTCCAGAAAGCGGACTGAAAAGCGTAATCAAAGCCCAAAATGCTAGGGCTTTGCAAAAATTATGCGTGAGATGCATGAGTTTTTATATTTTTATGGCAAAACTCTATGCATGTGGTGCATAATTTGATTGAAGTTATAGGAATTGACTTATGAACATTGATTTGCATGGTGCGCGTGAAAAAGCTGGGCTAAGCCAAGCAGACCTCGCTGCAATGCTTGGGCTTTCTCAAGCGCAGATTAGTCGCTACGAACAAGAACCAGGGGGTATCCCTTACCAACTCTTACGCAGATGGGTACAGACATTAGGAACGACGATTGATGCTCTTGAAGCAATTGCTACTCCTCCCCCTCCTCCCATTGATGCTGGCAGTCCTTACACACAATTACACCGAAATCTAAATTTGCTAGAGCAGTACATTAACGATGCTACTTTGCAAGGAAAGCTGAATATTCCAAATGAGCCTCCAACCCCTGAAGATTTAAGAAAGCAATTAAGCCGTTATCGTCAGAAGCCCAATTTAGTACTCGTTGGACGGTTTGACTCTGGCAAGTCTCATCTAGCTAATACTCTACTAGGCGGGAAGTTTCTACCTTCTCAGTATCAACCAGCTACAAGGATCATTACATTTGTACGACACATAGATGATCGTCCTGTTTGGTTTAACGAGCAGGTTTGTATCTTGGCTGAAGATTTTTGGATAAAAGACGAGAAGGGAAATCAAATCTATGACTTAACTTTGCTAGATTCACAAGAATGGTGTGAACAACATCACATCAAGAAAGGTTCTCTAGAAGTTTTGCGCCAGCATGGAGTGCATGATCACCTTATTAAAGGAGACATTGAAGGACATTCGGCAATTGTCTATGTTGATGCTCTGCTGCTTAAGTCATGTAACATCGTGGATTTTCCGGGCTATTCTGATCAAGCAGATCAAATGTCTGAGGATGTTAAAAAAGCTAATAGCGCTGTTCAGATTGCAGATCTTGTCTTATATACCTCGCCAGCAAATGGCTTTATGAATGCTGAAGATTTTAGCCGCCTTAGCTATTTATTGAGAATACTGCCAGCACCCGAAACTCATTGCAGTGATTTTCCGGCACTTGGGAACCTTTTTGTCGTAGCCACCCATGCAAATCCTCTGATTTCAGACTCACAGATTGATTCAATTTTACAGATTGGAGCAGTAAGACTTCAAGACCATTTAGGCTTAACGATTCTTACAGAGCGCAGTGAAATAATTAATCATCTTATAACGCCTGAAGACCTGCAAAAACGCTTCTTTGCCTTCTGGGAAGAAACACCGCAACGTTGGGTAAGGCTGAAGAAAGAACTAATTACTGTTCTAGGGCAAACTCTTCCTGAAGCTCGGACTAATCAAATAAATCAGGAAATCTGTACGTTGAAACATACACTCCCTGAGCGAATCGCCAAACAAATTCAAGCCTATGAACAAACTCAATCTGAAATTGAACAACGCCAATGCGAACTTGAACAGTTAGAGGAAGAAAATTCAATCCGATTATTCCAAGTTGAGCAAGGTCGTCGTCAAATCCATCGTCGAATTTCAGAATTGAAAGACCAAACTAAGAGTTCATTCGAGCAAACATATGAAAGCATTGTTCATGTCTCCGCTGTTGAGACGATGATTCGGAGCCGTTATAAGAAAAAGAAAGATGCCAAAGAGTATGCCGCAGGCTATATCTTAGAGCAACTTCAAGGTAAGCTAGAAACTTGTATCAAGGAAAATTCTAATACTTTTAGCACAGACATCAATCAATTCTTAAATACCTACGAAGAAATATTTTTCAAACTACCGAAGCTCAACATTGGTTCTATATCTATTCCATTTGACCCGAAAGGAGCATTTA
>JBGTJW010000022.1:0-3966 GCA_041744955.1 Stenomitos sp.
ACTGCGCCTGAAGCAAATCAAAAACTGTTTGACCATTCTCTTCTTTTCGCAGGGTACGCCGATGCTCTCGATGGGTGACGAGGTACGGCGATCGCAGCAGGGTAACAACAATGCCTACTGCCAGGATAATGAACTGAGCTGGTTTGACTGGAGCAGCATCAAACGAGAAGCGGGGGTATTGCGCTTTGTGCAAACGCTGATTCGTTTCACGCAATCGCTCGAAAGCTTTCGGCACGAACGGCTATTAGAAGTGTCCTACGCCAGTCAAAAACCGCACGTTGTTTGGCACAGCACCGAACTCGGTCAACCGAACTGGAGCGAAGATTCCCACTGTCTTGCCTTCACCTTGCGCCATCCAGAAGCGACGGAACACTTTCATGTCATGCTAAACGCCTATTGGGACACGCTCACGTTTGAGTTGCCGCCCTTGGGTAAAGGCGAACGGTGGTACCGAATCATTGACACAGCGCTGCCATCACCCAAAGACATTACAGAACCCACAACCGCTCCACAAGTCCGGCGGAAAAAGTACGCTGTTGAGGCGCGATCGTCCGTCGTACTCATGGCGCGCATCGGCTAACGGCTGACTCTCTGCCGTCTGCCCCAGAAGAGTTCCCCTGGCTACGTTCAAAAGGGGCTAGCTTGATGGCATATTAAAGCATTGGGAGTTTATTGTAATGTGCTGCTCATGGGTCGTCACCCCTTGCCTGAAGACCGTAACCTGCGATCGACGGATCATCTAGACCCTTCTTCCCGTGGAGAAACGTTGCTCCATCGCTGGTTTTTTCTCTGGCAGGGGCGATCGAGGGTGAAAGCATCCATCCCGGCGCTGGCACTGTTCCTGGTCACTGGTTGCGGCTCACTCTTGCCAACACGCACAGACCCGTCAAGTCAGGCATCGAAACAACAGGTTGCACCACTAAACACAAAACCCTTGGCTCGGGCATCACCTCCGGTGCAGCGCTTCAACTCCGATCGCCAAAACCAGATTGCCACTCAGGGCTACAACGAGGGCTACGAAGATGGAGCGGGTGGCTTTCCATCTAGCCCCAGCGTCGGTGCTGCGAATCAGAAGCTTACCGATCCCACTGAACAGAAAATTTATACAGACGCTTACAACCGTGGCTATGCGGATGGCAGCGGACAGCAAGGGTCGCCTTCTCCCACCAGCACTGTTTCTCCTTCCCCTTCCCCCTTACCCACCAGCACTGTTTTACCTGAGCGAAGAGCCGAACTACAGCGACGGGGCTACGATGACGGCACAAATGATATTCAGTCTGGTTTTGCTGCCAATCCTGACAGTGGGATTGCTGCTCTGGGGTTGACCAACGCTACTGAGAGGCAGATCTATACCACTGCCTACAACTCTGGCTATCAACGACAGCCAGCCCTTACCCCCTCGCCAACGGTTTCTCCAGGCTTGCTGGCTCAACTGCGGGAAGATGGCTACAACGACGGTTATGCGGATGCTCGGTTAAACGCTTCCCAGGATGCGAATAGAGGCATTAACCTTCGAGATCTTGTAACACCGGCAGAACGACAGGCTTATGCCAATGGCTACAATCGCGGCTACCAGCAGTACCTTGCTCAACAAGGTGGCGGTAGCATCCCTGGTGCGTGGTAGGGGGGACAGCATACCCTCAGCAAAATGGCAGCACCTAACGACGATCGCCTTGAATTAGCGTGCGAGAGATGTGCCTGTGTCGGATTTAGATAATGAAGCCTCACGTCAGCTAAATCTATGCTGCTAACGTTTCTTGCGCCTGCACTCTTTTGATTCAGCAACGCCAAGCACCCGGTCTTCACACATTGCAAGGCTTTTAAGCTTGGACTTGAGGGGCTGGAACTGCCTGTTCAGCAAATGTTTTGAACTCGATCGCATCGTGGCTACAAAAAAGGCGCACATTGCTGGCGCGATCGCAGGACAACTCGTACAGTCGGTCTTGATTATGGAGCCGTGCCTGACGGTCTACTTCCATGAGTCGCTGATAGGCAAGTAATCCTGGTGTGCGGTGGCGGTTCGTCGCATCCATTTCATGTCGATAAAAGTAGGCATCACCCGCATTCAGCAGCCAGCCATCGGGAGTGTTGATCGCCACGCCTGCATGACCGCGCGTGTGACCCGCCAGGGGAATCAGAAGAATCTCTGGCGGCAACCCATCCAGGTCACGGACTGCCTCAAAGCCAAACCAGGGTTCGCCTCCAGCCGTATAGTAGCGCCACTGTTTCACCGCATCCCACAGCTTGGGACGATAGCGCCGACGGTTGATAAACCCATGGCGCTCACGGGCAGCATCCTGTTCAGCCTGCATCACATGCACTGTTGCATCAGGGAAGTCTTCCAGACCACCCGCATGGTCAAAATCAAGATGCGTCAACACAATATGGCGAACATCGCTGGCAGCAAAGCCAAGGCTTTTCACCTGCTCGATCGCGGTGTCTTTGTGATTGAACTGAATATTATTAGCGTGAACAAAAAAGGGACTGAGCCGTGCATAGGGCGCTTGCACATCTTGCTGCCCAAAGCCTGTATCCACCAGAACAAGCCCTTGATCGGTTTCAATGAGCAGGCAGTGACAGACAAGCTGGGCTGTTAAACCACGGCTAAACCCATCCCACAAAGCTCCGCCAAGGGGACACATACAGCCACAATTGAGATGATGAAGATGCATAATGTTTCACCGTTGCTAGAGTTGGTGGCACTCTTCTAGGTAACGCTCGATCGCCTGACTGAGATCAGGCAATAAGATGCCGCGTTCGCTTCCCAACACGCTGTAAGCTGGGCGCGGTGCAGCAAGCGCAAGGGTTTTGGTAGAGCAGGATTGCACTGAGGAGACATCGAGTCCGGCAAGCTGTGCTGTCCACCGGGCTAACTCTGACCAGGCGATCGCCCCAGGGTTTGCCAGATGCCACAGACCGTACTCACCATCAATCAATAAATCGAGGCTGGCGTTGACTAGATCGGGCACATACGTCGGTGACACGATCGCATCTTCTGCTGCCATAAACACATTGCCTGCCCTCAGGGTGCGAAGGGCGATCGTTAGAAAATTATGTTCATCCCAGGGACCAAAAAAGGCACTGGTACGAATCACTAAGGCAGAGGGATGGTGATGCAACACCCACCGTTCTGCCGCTGCTTTACTATGACCATACACATTCAGCGGTGAGACTCCATCGCTCTCTAAATACGGTTGTTTATGAGCGCCATTAAAGACTAAATCAGACGAAAAGTTGATTAAGCCAAGATTGCGCTGGGCACAGGCATCCGCCAGAATAGCAGCTCCATCAGCATTAATGCGGCGGCAAAGATGAGGCTCTCGCTCGGCATCATCTACGCGCACATAGCCAGAGGCATTGACCACTGCCCAGGGCTGCAACTCATCCAACACGCTTGTAACAGTAGTTGGTTTCGTGATATCCATCTCCTGACGCGATAGGAGGTAATAGGGAATCCCACGGATCTCGCAGATGCGGGCAAAGGCTTGACCCAACGTGCCCGTTGCACCCGCAATCAGCAAGGGTGGGGTAGACGCGATCGTGGTCTTTGCCCCTTTGATGCGACGCATCATTGGAGTACAGAGTGCCTCTACCGCAATGTTGTCAGTCCAGCCGCCCAGGTTTTTGGCATAGCTGACCGGTGGATAGAGGAGCCGTTGCGATCGCTGCCACCACCCTGGCAGATCGAGCAAGGGATGGGTGTATGTCTGCCCGTTGTCTGCCCGTGAGCAAGGGATTGCAGCATCGTGGGGTAGTGGCTCAGATCTGTGGAAGTAAAGGATCATTAAAGGGTTGTTCGCCCTGGAGCTTTTGACATGGTGCTCAAACCGATTCTTTGTCCAACCTGTGGCAGTAGCGATGTCGTCAAGCATGGTCAATCGGGCGAAGGCAAGCAACGCTACAAATGTCGCACTTCAGACTGTTCTCGCTGTACGTTCATTCGCCCTTATGCTTACCGTGGGTATC
>JBGTJW010000023.1:0-5752 GCA_041744955.1 Stenomitos sp.
CAGTACAACCAGACAACTGGAAGGAAGCTCAACGGTCGATGGGAAGTCGGATGTCCCCATAGTAGTAAAGAAGTAGAGTAACGCCTATGGAGCGAAGGGGGACACATTCAACCGCCTGTTCGATGGAAACGCTAACCACACACAGAGGTGGAACAACGGCGATCCCTGGAGTCGAACGGATAGCCCAACGGGCACGACAACAACTAGAAACCTACTTCTCCACATTGATGCACCACTTCAGTGTGGAGAATCTGCGAGTCTGCTTCGAGTCACTCGATGGCAAGAAGGCAGTGGGTATCGATGGCGTGACCAAGGAGCAGTACGGGGAAGCACTGGAGGACAACCTCCAGCGTCTGCACCAGAAACTGCACCAGATGTCGTATCGCCCACAAGCGGTGCGACGAGTGGAGATTCCCAAGGAAGACGGGAGCACCCGTCCGCTTGGGATCAGTTGCATAGAGGACAAGATCATTCAGGAGCTGACACGACGCATCCTCGAAGCCATCTATGAACCGACGTTCCTTGACACCTCCTATGGGTTTAGGGCAGGGCGGAGTTGCCACGATGCCTTGCGACAACTCAACCAGGAGCTGATGAGGCAACGGGTGAACTGGGTGGCGGATTTGGACTTGGCTCGGTTTTTCGACACCATGCCGCACCAGGAAATACTCTCTGTCCTGGCATTGCGAATCAAAGACAGGAAATTCCTGCAATTGATTGCGCGCATGCTGAAGGCAGGGGTGCAAACCCCTGGAGGAGTGATGGTCGATGAACTGGGTAGCCCACAAGGCTCAATTGTCTCTCCGGTGATTGCGAACATTTTCCTTGACCATGTTCTAGACCAATGGTTTAGCCAGGTAGTGCGTCAGCACTGTCAGGGATACTGTTCGATTATCCGCTACGCTGACGACACAATGGTGTTGTTTGAACGGGAAGAGGATGCTCACCGCTTTATGCGGGTCTTGCCATTACGGTTAGCAAAATTCGGGCTCACGCTCAATCAAACCAAAACCCAACTGCTGCGCTTTGGCAAACAAGCCGCTTGGCAGGCAATCAAGAGTGGACATAAACTCCCCACCCTTGATTTTCTGGGCTTCACCCATTACTGGGGGCGGAGCCGGACGGGGAAGGTTAGGTTGAAGCGCAAAACCTCGAAGCAGCGGTTGCGACGTGCTTTAGTAGACCTGAAACAATGGATACGCCAAGAGCGCAACGCCCGTAAGTTACCGCAGTTGTGGCAAGCGATTGGGAGCAAGATGCGCGGTCATTTCAACTACTTTGGAGTGACCGACAATAGTCGAGCGCTGTACCAATTTGAGCGATCTGTTCACAATCTCCTGTTTAAGTGGTTAAACCGTCGCAGCCAGCGCCGTAGCTTTACTTGGGATCGCTTTCTCAGGTATATGGCGCGGTATCCGCTGCCGCAACCGGGACGTTTAGTCTCGCTGCTTCCTGTTCTTTCTGTTGGGTGAACGCTTGAGTGAAGAGGCTTGTGCGGGAAAACCGCAGGCAGGCTTCTGTGAGGGGGAGGCTCACAACGATGCAAGGCTAAATCTTGTGGCACTCTCGAGACCGAAAGGCGAGAGCAACAGAGAAGACAAAGCAAGCCTAAACATTGGAGGAGTCCTCCCTACTCGACTGAAACCCTTCCGGTTGGGCTAAGCGCGCTTTCAGTTGCGCCAGTGCTTCCCCTTGAATTTTCCGCGTTGCACCGGGAGCATGGCGAGTCCCTAGGAAAGCGCTCAGTCCCCCTTGCTTGTAGCGCACCAGCCAGCGATTAATCGTGGCGGTGTTGCGGTTGCAGCGTGCCGCTAGTTCCTTGCGGCTGTTCACCACGCCCTGCTTTAACCACACCAGCATCTCTAAGCGTTCTTTTTGGCTGACTGTACGCGCCTTTTGCAGCGATTTCTCTAACTGTGCCAAACTCTCTGTCACGGTGACTCGAAAGGGTCGTCCTCTCATGGCTCATGGACTCAAAGGGGTCTCCTCTATTTTGATGCAGCTTCACATTTAATTGGTATTATGAGGCTTGTGCCTCAACAGCCAATGCAGGAACCTGAGGTGAATCTAGCAATGCAGGCAGAAGTGGCGGCATTCTTTGCCCAGTATGGGGTTTGAGGTGCAGTAGAACGGAAAACCGGGTTAAGTGGCTCTTTGACATAGCCAAAGAGGATGTAGCCCATTAACATCGGCAGTTTTGCTTTTGGCTAGCGCTGGTAGGATGGGTCCATTGGGGTATACCTCAATGGACCAGCACTTCAAAGATATGGCTGCTCGCATTCGACCTGAAGTCATTGAAGCAAATCTGTCACGAGGAGCGACAAGTCTTGAAAGCCTTGTAGGAATGAACTTTCAAGGCTACACCTGGGCACGAACATTAGCATGCCAGCTTGTCCAATTTTCATTTGTCTATTCAAATTGTCCGCTTAACCCTATTTTTTGTTCCACTGCACCTCAGACCCCCCTTAAGCAAAGCAGCAGCCTGGATTGCTCCAAGCTGCTGTCTCTGCCATGCTGTGTGAACCTAGCTCCCTCTCAATATCAGGTTGATTGATTACGGTTAGATGGATGAGTCTGTGCCTCAAGAATGGCTAGGATCGTTACCTTGGTATACGGGTAAAGTGGCTCCCTAAGTTCGCGCCAGCGGTCAATCATTCGTTGATACATATCGTTTGTAGGAAAGTGCGAATTCTTAGCACGCTCCCCAATCGTTTCAGTGAAGTGATCGTGCTTTCGAAGTGCACTCGCGAACATCAAAAGCTCAGCTTCGTTGTTGCCGTCAAAGCCTGGGAAGACTAAATCACTTTCATCAATACCAGACTTATCGGTTAGTTCTCTATAACTGCTTTGCATGCTGCTGTAGATATCTAAGATGTCAAGAACATGCTGGGCTTTGACTTCAGGTAGGTTGGGCATAAGAGAATCAAAATACTGTGAGTAGAGCCACTCATGTCCATGCCGAAGCGTTTCTGCCCTCTTCTCATAAGTGTCATCATCGCGAAGTAACGAGAGGATTTCGTACTGATTCGCAAGGATAAGCCGCTCAACGTCAGTTAATTTGATTTCTGTCATGGAATCTCCTGTTTAGCAACAATTGATACGACGCTGAAGAATGCGGCTAGTGAAGTGGTTCAGCGCTTACAAAGCGACATATTTAGTTCGCTCGTACTATGATAAACGACTCAGCCGAAATGCTAATAACTGGGCTGATTTCGTAGCGCATTGCCAGTCTGCCGATTCTGATACTGGGCATAGGTCTCAACGGGATCGGTAACGTGCAGCGTCACCCATTTAGGGTTGTCCATCTCCTGCCGTGTCAGGTCAATTAGCACGTCCAGCCGTTGAGTCAGTGCTGAGGAGAGGCTATCAAAGAAGGTGCCTAAACGGGGTTGAGCCGAGATACATGTGATTTTTTATCATATCGCCTTGAAACGCAGACTGAATAGGCACTCTAGCCTTTTGGTTTTTAGCCTTGATCGCTGAAAGCCCTGACTAATAAAGGTTTGGACTACTTTTGGACGCTGTACTAATGAAAAACGGTTGGTACACCAACTGATTTGCTCCTCTTTCGTCGTCTGAAAGCCGCATTCTACCGTTGCGCTTCTGCTTGCCCGGAACTAACCAGCCAAATAAGCTATGTTTTGGGTCGAATGGCGAAAGCCCCTCTGTGTAAGGCTTTGATACCCATATGATAAACTTTCGCACGTATCTCGGCTTAATGTCTTGTTGACCTTGGCACCGATGCTCGTTAAGGCTTCCATCACCACTCGCACTTGGCGTAGCCCCTCTTCGCCTTGCAGTATTGGGCTAACCACTGCAAAGCCGTTGGTACCACTGATTGAACCATCGGTGATCACCTTCCAGCAAGGCTGTGTGCTGTGGTTGTAGGACTGGACTTCGGCGTTGATGACTGCTTGCTGAAAGGCAGTAGCGACTTGCGTTTGGGTGCAGTTGTAGGCTTCAATCTCGACTCCGAAGGTGCGGTTAAACATGGTAGCGACTCGTTTGCTCTCGACTCCTTAAGCATCACCAGGGTCAGCGGTGAGCGACAATGCTTTCAGGATGTGCGTTCGCTATCAATGAGGACGGTCAGCGATAAGAGTTGCGAATCGTGATCGGTTGTGAGTTGAAAAAAGCTTTTAACAATGAAGGAACCGGGTACCTAGACGCAGCGGTTTCTAGCTAATAGCCATTGTGTCAGCAAGACTATCAAATTTATAAGATACTTCATAGTCAATTATCAAATTTATAAGATATGCTGAATTTGTGAACTCGATCAGACACCCAACCCAACGCCATGCCAAGCAAACTGTCATCAAAAAATAAAGGACATACGATCGATGTCGAAGTTACCCCGCGAGAAGAACTCGTCTTGCTTGCTCTTCACAGTAAAGAGCTTTATGGGTTACAGATTCCGCAAGCTGTATCGGATGCTAGCGAGGGTAAACGTCAGATGGGCATTGGCACGCTCTATCCTGTCCTCCATGCTCTTGAGCAGAAGGGGCTTGTCGCATCACGGTGGGGCGACGAAGGGAGAGAAGAGCGAGGCGGTGCCAGACGACGCTATTACAAGCTTACGGGTAGTGGAGTCACCACCTTGGAAGCCATCCAATCCTTCCGCTCAAATCTCATGGTTTGGCAACCGGTTTAGCAAAAGAGTCGATATGCCTTTCTTAGAACTGCAGACAGGTGATGAAATTCTTCACCCCACCTTTGGTGCAGGGATTGTAATGAATGCTTTTCCGGGCGATAGCTGTGTCGAAGTGCTGTTTGGTGATGGCATAGTATTCATCGATATTGACCTCGAGCCATTGTTGCAACTAACTGAAAAAAGTTTAGAGGTCTTGAATCGCAGGCTGACGAGAGAGGAAGCCAAACTAGCAATACTTGAAAAAGCATCCAGGTTAGAAAAACGTCTTCGCAAATACAAGCAATCCGACCCTGCCGAAACCTGGGCTAGTCGATGGGTTGCTTCTCTGATTGCCTACCTGCTTTCTGAACAGAAGCGAGAAGAGTGGCTGGGTGACTTGTATGAAACCAACCGAGAGATGCTGCACAAAGGGTATTCTCCTTGGATCATTAACTTAATTGATGTTGGACAATCAATTGTTTTAATCGTCTCCGCCTTCAAAATTAAGCTGTTGGACATCATCTCTCTTGGTATTAGAGAACGTAAGTAGCAGCAGGCTAAGGCTGAGAGTTCTTCACAGAAAGGCTCTCAGCCTCGTGAAACTGCTGCGATCGTGCGATCGTTTAAACATAGGCCAATGAAAAGTCTGTGAAGGCTAAACAGCAGCGCCATCAACACCTGTTCTGTGGGTGCATCCTGGGACTGCACAGCACTTGTTTAAACAATGAACTGCCGTTTTTGGGCGATCGCTGCCTTGTTGGACTTGCTTCTCTGACTCTGACTGCCCTTCGAGCCACCGCTTTACCGCTGGAGTCTGAAAGCACTTGCTATATGAAAACCGCGTCTGGGCAGGTGATTGACCTCAGACAATCGCTTTGCAGCGCGAAGCCTGGCAGCCGTGCCACTTCACCACGTTATCGCTCTAGACAGCCTGCTTCATCCAGCTATAGCACTGGGGTCAGTTCTGTAGTGACCACCGTGAATGGTGGCGTGAACACTACCGTCTATTCTGCGCCTGGCTATAACTCCGGCACGCGCTACATCTATCCCAGCTATAGCTATGGTGGCTATAACTCTGGTCGAGTCACTCAAAGGTCTTCATCAACAAGGTGTTGAAGATCA
>JBGTJW010000024.1:0-7408 GCA_041744955.1 Stenomitos sp.
CCGCGCTACCCTCACGCATCGCCGCGCAGCGGTGTGTTCACCTCATCTTTGTTAAACCCCGGTTTGAAGTTTACCGTGCTGTCTCACAGCAGATCCGCGCCATTTTTGACCGCTACACCGACTTGGTGGAACCGCTCTCGCTGGATGAAGCCTACCTGGATGTGACGGTGAACAAACCAGGCATTGCCTCCGCCATGGCGATCGCCCGTGCCATCAAACAAGCGATTCGGGCAGAAACACAATTGACGGCTTCGGCTGGAGTCTCGTGCAACAAGTTTCTCGCCAAACTTGCCTCTGGTTTAGACAAGCCGGATGGTCTGGACAGACCACTTTCCAGCGGCGGACGCTGCCGCAGTATGAGCCTTAGCATTCGCTTGACCCAGTCGTTCAGTGACTCTAAGAGTACACACATCATCAGCAAAGCAACGCATGACAGTCAAACTCATCAACTCTAGAGAGACCAAAGTTGCAGCCCTTGAACACTGTGGCGATTCAGCGTCATCAAGCACTCTGTGCCGAAGTTAATCGCTTGGTGCCAGCAGAACCAGCTAGCACCGACGTCAGCGCGACTTGCAACCTGCTCCAGCACAGTGCTCCTGCACTAACGGCAACCGCAGCAGCGATCGTTGAAGGTTCATCAAGCGCTTCCAAGCCGCTTGCCATAAAGTGCCCGAAGGTGATCCATACTTGGAGGTGATTCACAAATCAACCCATGCAGAGTCGTCATCAGTCTCGTCTGTGGTATGGAGCCTTGCGGCGAGAGACTTGAGGACATGGCGTGTGCGCTGCAAGGTTTCCGTCGGAAAGTTTTCCGTCGGAATATGAATTGAACCATCCTGATCAACTACAAACACTAAAGCACCGACAGCCGGTGCCTGGACGATTAACTCGAAAGGAAACCAATTGCCTTGCACCGTGCAACTCTCTGTTACCCGACTGAAATCCAGGTAGCAGGGATAACTATCCGGTGCCGCGATGAGTCCTTGAATGTCACTGTGGTGCAAACCGATAGCAGCAATGTGAAAGGGCACTTGGTCGCCGCATTCGCTCGGTGCATCTAGCGGCAGTTCCTCCCGCCGCCGTGCCGCCTTCAACGCCTCCTGTAACGCCAGGATCTCTTTGGCAGGCGCTTTGAAAGTCTCACCCAGATGGTCTTTGTAGCGAGACCAGTCGAAGTGGACGGCACCAAGGCGTTCCTGTACGCGCCGCTCAATGGCAAAGCTCGCTTGATAAAGGAGACTCTCTGGTCTGGCCAGCCCTGTCCCTGCCACCGCTTGCTGCACCAGCAGGGTGCGCATCAATTCCGCATACACTTCCGCCAGCAGCTGGCTGTAACACTCTGCCCCTGCCGCCACGACAGCTTGAATCAGCCCGATGAGCGTTTGCAGGAGCAGTTCCTCGCGCGCCAGGACCAGAAGGCGTCCCCTCATGGCCTGACCTCTGTGATCACGGCATGGTAACGGGTCTCGTCCAGGAGTGCGGTGCCGATCAGCAGTCCCATCACTGGTCTAACATCCAGAGTGGCACAGGCACTCACATACTGCGCCATGCGGAACAGCTCTTCGTGCGTCACGGCTTTGATGTTCTGCACAGACTCTACGGTTGCCTTCGCCTCCGTCAGCAGCGTGGTTTGTTGATCGGTACTCACGAGATCGGGATACGTATGGTACGGGCGTTCTAGTCGGATTGACCCCTGGTAAAGCCGTTGCGTTAACAGCGCGGCGACGCTATCCCCAATCGCTCCAATCGCTGACTTGGAGGGTGAGAGCTGCTGTTTGTTTGTCGCCATATAAAAAAGTTTTGGGTAGCCTGGGAGCAAGAAGGCTCCCCTGGCGTAAACGAAGTGAAAGTGTCGCAGTTCTTCTAAGGGACGATAAACGATTTGCTCACTCACTTGCTGGATGAGGGTGCGCACTGTATTGGCGTGCACCTGCAAGGGCGGCAGGGGCGCATAAGGGGTGATGCTACCAGCCATTTCTGTCAAAAATTGCCGCCGTGTCTCGGACCGCGCACTGGCAAGGGTGGCTAAGCCAGACAGCAAAGCCGTGAGCTGTAAGCAGCGTCGTTCCATCGCAATTTGAATCATCATGCGGCGTGGCAAAGGACGACTGTTTGGAACGCATGACAGGCACAGGAGTAGTCCTTACCGATCAGCAGCGGCAATAGTCTATTGCTTGCCTGGCTTGGCAGCAATGCCAGGAGGCTCCCCCAGGATCTGCCTGTGATCGCGACAGCAATCAGGCTCGCTGTTCTGAGACGAGCCGCAGCATTGCCAACCTTTGCCTTGGGCAACTGAAGTGGAGCAGCGGCGGCAGCGAAGAGCCACCGTTGCCTGCGTCCTGGTTGCAGGGCAGTGCGGTTGCAGTCAGCCTGAGCGATCGCGCCTGTGGTGCGATCAATCTGGAGCCAACGTTTTTCTAAGGTAAGTGTAATCACAAAGCCACTTGGTTGAGTTTGGTTCCATCACCATAAAGCAACCCTAAGAAGCAAGGGAAATGTTTCCTATCACGGTGATAGGACTTGACCATTGCGACGAGGTGGACAGAGTTGTCGGCGTAATGGGAGCGGCATCCGTTCGTACTGCTCCCAAAGGAAATCCATTTCAGCGAGCTTCCGGCGATGGGTCGCTTCAGCGGCACGCCTATGTTGCCCGTGCGAGAACCATCGGTCCACGGACGCTGCGCTAAGCCCACAAATTCTAGCAATCTGAGCGTGCGTGACATTCCACTTGGCATAGAAGGCGTGGGGTGTCATCCCGAACTGACAGCCGCAGTAAAGCTCAAGCAGTTTAAGCTCTCGTCTTCTTAACTCTTGTGGTCTCATGTCGCTTGCGCTCTGGTCAAAACATCAACCGGAGCAGCGGTAAGCAGTTGCAAATCCGCTTCCCATGCCAGGTCTGAGTCAGTCCAGGCACGACTGGGTGATTCGGGATCAAGCCAAATGGTATAGCGCCAGCGCCAGCCCTGAAGGTGTGCCGCAGGCGCGAACTGGAGTCCGACAACAATGCCGTAATCTTCGGCTGGCATGGGGATAAAGCGGGCGCGATCGCTACTGGTTCAATTGGGAATAGTGGTGTTCAAACCGCGATCGCCCACGCTCCAAACACAACCCTTGACGCTCTAAACTCGGATAGTGATGCCCTGAGCGGCAAACAGCGTGTTCAAAGCTGAAATGTTTTCGTTCAAAACGAGAATATTGCGACTAAAAACTCGGACAATGGAGCACAGAACTCGGAAATTTGAGTTCTGAACTCCATTTATCGAGTTCAACGTTCAAGCGATCGCGCTTTGACCGAGAACGATCGTGTTCTAACCGAGAACGATCGCGCTTGGAACAGCATCAATCACGTTCTAAACTGGAACGATCGCCCTTTGAACGAGAACGTTCACATCTCAGATTGGAACGATCACGTTTTAAACGGCATCCATCGCACGTTGAACGAGAGTGATCGCACTCTAAACTAAAACGATCGCACTTTGAACGAGAACGATCGTGTCTGAAGCTTGGTCGCCCCTTCCCATCCTCCAGCTTGCTGCAATCTGCATAACCTTACCTGACTGAGAGCGATAAGATACTGATCGCGGTTTTCCTACGGAGTTCACGATGCGTTATTTCAATGCTGGGTTTGCTTCCGCCTTACTGCTTGTGTCTCCGATGTCACCTGTTTTGCTTCAAGGTGAGGTAGTGCAAGCGCAAACGGTTCAAGACCGAGAGGCTGCGGCTCCGGTGTTGGCACAGACTACGCAAGACCGTAAAGTGGAAGCCGATCGATCGTTGATGCAAGGAATTGAGCAGTACCAGACTAGCCAGCTTGAAGCAGCTCTTCAAACCTTGCAGCAAGCATTGCAGATCTACCGAGAGATTCATGACAGTCAGGGTGAGGGCAGGGCGATAGGTAATCTAGGCAGTGTTTACGCAAAACTAGGTAACGATGTCAGAGCAATTGATTATCAGGAACAAAGTTTAGCCATCGCCCGGGAAATCAAAGACCGTTTAGGGGAAGGAACTGCTCTGGGAAATTTGGGACTTGCTTACGGGGCTCTGGGCGACTATGGCAAAGCAATTGATTATCAGGAACAAAGTTTAGCCATCGCCCGGAAAATCAAAGACCGTTTAGGGGAAGGAACTGCTCTGGGTAATTTGGGACTTGCTTACGGCGCTCTGGGCAACTATGGCAAAGCAATTGATTATCAGGAACAAAGTTTAGCCATCGCCCGGGAAATCAAAAACCGATTAGGGGAAGGAACTGCTCTGGGAAATTTGGGACTTGTTTACTACGCTCTCGGTAACTATCCCAAAGCAATTGAGTATCACGAGCAAGGCTTGGCGATTGCGCGGGAGATTGGTAATCAGGAGAGTGAAGCGGGTGTCCTTAACAACATTGGTTTAATACTTACAAAACAGAAGCAACTAGAGTTGGCGATCGTTTTCTACAAACAATCTGTCAATGCTTATGAATCTATTCGTCAAAATATTAGAAAGCTGCCCCGCGAAACCCAAGATATCCACACCAGTTCGGTTGAGGGAACCTATCGCAGGTTAGCCGATCTCCTCTTGACTCAAGGACGCACCCAAGAGGCACAAGCAATCTTGGAGCTTCGCAAAGTTCAGGAATTACGGGGTTATGGAAAAGATCAGGAAACCAACGCATCACCCGTCCAATTTCCTCTCCATCCTCTAGAGTCTCAGGCGCTCCAAGCCTTTGAGCAGACGATCGCCGCCAAAGCTCTCTCCCTCGAAACGCTGAAAACGATCGGTCAACCTCTGAGCCAAAACCGCGATCGCATCATCCAGGAAAGCAACAACACCCCCAGCGCGATCGGTAATCCCCAAGCCGTTCTCCAGGCAAATCCCAACGCCCTGCTGATTCAAAACCTGGTCGTGGGTGATAAATTCTGGGTGATCTGGACGAATGCCAGTGGCAAAACCACCGCGATCGTCGTTCCCAACATCACCCAAGCCCAACTCACTACGATCGTCCAAGACTTCCGCCAGCAGATCGGCTCCCCCTACAGCAACCTGGATCAACTCAAAGCCACCAGCAACCAGCTTTACAACTGGCTCATCCCACCCCAACTCCAAGCCGAACTGGTCAAAAATCCCAAACAACATCTGATTTTCTCCCTCGATCAAGTCACCCGCTACATCCCCGTCGCCGTCCTGTTCGATGGCAACCAATACCTCGCCCAGCGCTACACCCTCTCTAACCTGATCACCATCGCCAGCGACACCACCGATCGCCTCTCGCTCAACGGGCAAACGCCCACCATCCTTGCCCTCGGCACCTCCAAAGCCTTCCCTCCCACCTTCAGTGCCCTGCCCAACGTCCCTGCCGAACTGAGCGTGATCGTCCAGGATGGAAACAACAAGGGCATCTATCCCGGCAAAATCCGCCTCGGCGCAGCCTTCACCGCCAACAGCCTGCGCGACAACCGCGAACCCTTCCGCGTCCTCCACATCGCCACCCACGGCAGCTTCAACCCCAAAAACATCACTGCATCCTTCCTGCTCCTGGGCGATGGCAACCACCTGCCGATCGGCGAAATCGCCTTCCTCACCAACCTCAACACCATCCACCTCATCGTCCTCAGCGCCTGCGAAACCGGACTCAGTAGCTCTACCCAAAACGGCACCGAAATTGGCATCAGTGGCTACTTCCTCTCTCGCGGAGCCAAGGCTGTGATTGCCTCCCTCTGGTCAGTCAATGATGCCAGCACAAGTTTGATGATGCAGCAATTTTACCAACAGCTTGCGACAGGCAAAACGACCAAAGCGGAAGCCTTGCAGGTGGTACAGCAACAGTTCATCGCAGGCAAATTCACCGCCAACGAGGCACCGAGTCAAGCCACCCTGATTGTTAAAGGCAGTCCTCCAACCCGCCAAAGCGCGAACGGTGATTTCTCCCATCCTTTCTACTGGGCACCCTTCATTCTCATCGGCAACAGCTTGTAACCTGACATAGCCCAAACCTGCATAACCATTTTTTTGTGAGAGCGACATGGTATTAACTGTGACAAGAAGCAACTTGTTATGCCGTGCGCGTTGTTGCCTGCAAAAATGCGTCGACGCCCGCAATGCTGTTGATTAATTCATCCATTCATGCCTGAGAGGAGTTTAGCCATGTCCCCCATCAAACGTCGCCATTTTCTACAGTCTGCGGGTGCTACCCTTGCCACGATCGGTCTCAGTCAGCTTGATTTCTTGCAACAGGCGAATCAGTTCGATCGGGTCAACGCCCAGAATGCCCCGCGTAAGCTTGCCGTGCTGGTTGGCATCAACCAATACGCGAAACAGCCTTTGAATGGTTGCTTGACCGATGTGAAAGCCATGCGGATTTTGCTGGAGCATCGCTATGGCTTTGACCCAAAGGATATTGTGGCATTAACCGATGCTCAAGCCACGCGCCAAGCCATCCTCTCAGCGTTTGAAAATCATCTGATTGCTCAAGCTAAGCCCGGTGATGTGGTTGTCTTTCACTTCTCTGGACACGGCTTCATGGTGCTTGACTCTGATCCAAATCCGGGTTTCACCTACAACCAAAAGAGTGTCAACGGTACACTCGTTCCCTACGACTTCGACCAGGGCGAACCAAATAACCTCCGCAGCATCATGGGGCATACTCTGTTCCTGCTGATGGCTGCTCTTAAAACCGAAAATGTCACGGTCGTGCTGGATAGCTGCCATTCTGGAGGCGGTCTGCGGGGGAATACACAGGTGCGATCACTGATGCTGCGCGACAGTCAAGCCGCCAATAATCAAGTTGTCATTCCGCCTGCACCTCAGGAAGAATTGGCATACCAGAAGACCTTACGGGAACGAATTGGTATGTCCGAGGCGGAATTTAAGCAGCAGCGTAAGCGCGGTATCGCCAAAGGCATTGGTATCGGAGCCGCCAAGCTCGATCAAGAAGCTCAGGATATGCCATTTAGCGGGTTCTATGCAGGAGCATTTACCTACTTGCTGACGCGCTACCTCTGGCAACTGCCAACCCCACAACCGCTTAACACCATGTTCACTAATCTAGAACTGGGCACTCAGATGCTGGTAGACAAAAAAGGCGCGCAGGTGCCCAACTACGAAGCGAAGCCGGGCAGCACCAATCAACAGCAGCCGATTTTCTTCTCAGCCGCACCCAACTCGGCAGCAGAAGCAGTGATCCACGAAACGCCACAACCTGGACAACCAATTAAATTCTGGCTGGCGGGGGTATCGCCAAGCGCATTGGATTCGTATGAAACCGGGGCAGTTTTCAGTGTCATTGATAAACAGGGCAGAGTTGTCGGTGAACTGGTGCAAACCGCTCCTCGCAATGGGTTAGAGGCAGCAGGCGAACTGCGATCGCCAACGATTCAACCCGCCAAAGGAATGCTGCTGCGGGAGCAGATTCGCGGTGTATTACCCAACCCCA